>JAKQHR010000005.1 GCA_029557905.1 Verrucomicrobiota bacterium | reverse complement strand
TGCATGAAGGAAGAAAGACTACAGCCCGCAGGACTGCTTTTGACTGGATGCGGGCGGCATTTTTCTTTCGATCAGGCCGGACGAGGCCGCAAAACCAAACCAGACCCAGTTGCGATCATAGTAGCGGTCTTTCTTTTTCATCAGGCGTTTCAGCACTCTGAAGGACAGTTCCTTTTGCCTGATTCTCTGAGCGGATTCCGGTGCGATCTGCTCAAAGGCGGGCAGAAGACTTCCGTAAAAGCTCAGCGATTCGGTGTGGCTCATCGGGACGGCATCGGGCGTGTAGCGCAGGACAATTTTGTGGTTCTCCCGCAGCAGTCTCGCGAGCTCGCGTGTGCCCGCCGGATCAGCGCAGGCTCGCGGCCGTTTGTTCAGGCGGCAGTCCAGCGCCACGCGCCAGTGAATGCGCATGGAATCAAAGGAAAAGTTCCCGCTCAGTCCGCGGTATTCGGCCACGGGTTTCAGAACGCCGTTTTCATCCAGCTCCATGAAATCGGGAATCAGCATGACTCCCGGAAGCCGGCGCGCCTGCTCGATGAGATCATACCCCGTTTCCAGCACCTGCATCCAGTTACCCTCAGGATCAAGCCTGTCGAAAAAGGGATAGGAGTACGGCATAAAATAGGAAAGATTGATCACGCGGTCCTCGACCGCCCAGTTGCCGGCCGACGGGAACCAGCCGTTGCCGATTTTGATGCCGGCATGTTCTCGCACGGCCACAATGATATCACGGGCAAGGGCAAGATACTCGGGCCTGTCAAAATGATGCGCGGCGAGAATCAGCGCCAGCGCGATGTCCTGGTCGGCGTCGGTCGCTGTATTGGAATCCTTTGTTCCGTCTTCGGGATGCCACTGCCACGCATACATTCCGTCGGACCGTTTCAGGTTCTTTTCCGTCCAGCGCAACACGCGGGCAAAGGTTTGTTCATCGTCCATCCAGACCGCGCGGAGCAGCGCATAGGACTGCCCCTCGGAGGTTACCTCCCCTCCGTTGTTGTGGGGATCGAAGACATAGCCGTCGCGGCGGATATAGGACGACCGGTAGGTTTTCCACTCTTCGCGCAGGAATTCGTCATCGGTCAAAACGGATTCTGCCGCACCGCCCGCCGCACAGAGCAGGACCAGAACAGCATGCATCAGGCGCTGCATGGCGTTAGAAGCGGAAGCCGGCCCTGGCGCTCACCACACCCAGCCAGTAGCCGTCCTCCTCGGCATAAATGAAACCGCCGGCGCCCAGCAGCAGCTTTTTGATCTCCACGGAATAGTCGAGAACGACATGAATCGCCGTGGTGTCTTCATCCTCGCCGTCGGGGTTCCTGAATATCCACTCCGGCTTGACCTCGATCTCCAGCTTCTGCTTGTGAGCGTATTTGCGGACCGTGTGCAGTCCGATCCCGGCCGACGCATGATAATCCGGGCTGTAGTAGCCGGGCAGCTCGTCGCGGAAATGCTCGTAATAGATGTTGGGCCTGATCGTCAGCCATTTTTCAGATGTGCTGTTCAGGATCGGGACCTGCCAGTGAACATAGGCGGACAGTCTTTCATTGTCGTCGCCGTTTATGTCCTCTTCATATTCCGACCAGCTCACATTCAGGCGGACCTGCTGCTCAAGGGACGGAGCGAAGTCCAGTGTGCCGCCCGCGGTGTTCACGCGCAGATTCTGGTCGAGCTGCGAAAGATCGCTCACGCGCGGGTACTGGCGCGGGTTGCGGACATTGTTCTGGGCCCAGAGCGATTCCGATGCGCCGTACAGGGCATATTCCGAGCCGCTCTCGCGGTAAACGCGAATCTCAGCCTGTCCGCCCAGCAGGTCGTCGTCGTCAAAATCCTCATACATGATGCGGCCCTTCAATCCGACGGAAGGCACCGGACGATAGCCGTCAAGCACAAGGGCGAAAGCCGTGCGGTTGAAGTTGGTGTCCACCGCACTCGAGTCCTGCTCGATCTCGCCATCCAGAAACTGCAGCCTCAGCGGGAGGCCTGCGGAAGGCCAGACGCGAGCTTCGACGCCCCACTGCAGGAAGGAGATGTCATTGTCATCCCACCAGGCGTTGCCCAGGGCGCTCACCTCGGGGCTCATGGCCGCCTTAAGCTCCGCATTGGCGACTTCAATCACCTTCGGATCCTCGTCATATTCAAAGGCGCGCGCCGCCGGCATTCCGGCGAGCAGCGCCACCAGCAACCATATGCTATTCCTTGACATCTTTCTGCCTTCCTTTCTTTTCGGCTCCTTTAAGCTGCTCCAGGGCTGCGTCCGCCTCGCGCTCCGCGCTTTCCATGGTCTGGCCGCCGCCTTTCGCGACAAACTCTCTTGCTTTTTCGATGCTTTCCTTCGCGCGGGACAGGTCCCCCAGCCGGGTCGCGGCGCGCGCGCGCCAGATCCAGTATTTCAGGCGGACCCAATCCTCATTTTCCACCAGCTTGTCGAATGTCCTCAGGGCCTCCAGATGCCGGTCGCGGGCGATGGCCACCAGGCCCAGCCACTCCAACCCTTCGCGGCTCTTTTCCATCTCCTCGCGGTAGTCTTCGATAATATCATCGGCATCCTTCACTTTGCCCTGCAGGTGAAGCGACTGAGCAAGGCACAAATGCGGCACCCAGTTGGTGGCGCCCTCCTCTTCAACCGCGAAACGCGACCATTCCTCGGCCCGCGCAAACTGCTGGGCAGACAGATAGGCGCGCGCCACCTCAAGGCCGAGGCCGGTCTTTCCCTTCGCCTCGGTATACTTCTCATACAGCGCCAGGCTCTCCTGCTGGTGTCCAAGGTTCACGAAAATGCGCGCGGCCTCAAGCTGGGCATCCGTGTCGCCGGGAAACGCCTTCAGATATTCGGTATAGTATTTCACCGCGCCCTCAGCCTGATCGGCCTGCCGCGCGGAAACCCGCGCCAGCTTCAGCGACAGGGTTTTGGGACGCTGGTCTTCGCGGATCTGCTCATACGCGGCCAGCGCGCCGGGGAAATTGTCGAAGTCCTGCCGCAGGTCGCCCAGGGCTTCCAGCGCGACGCCGTCGAACATGTCGCCTGACTCCGCATAGAGGGCTTCGTACAGATTCAGAGCCTTCTCGGCCTCGCCGGCGGCGCGGGTCTGGCCGGCCTGCCAGATGCGCTCGGCGAAGGTCAGCGCGCGGACGGCCGACAGCCGCTCCAGATAGCCAATCGTTCCAGCGGGATCCTGACTCATACTGGCCGCGCGCGCCCCCAGCAGCAGGAGCATTTCATCCCGCGGCTTCTTCTCCAGTTCCGCCTTGATCTGCGGATAAACCTCCGCCATCAGCTTTCCGGCCTCTTCGGTCTTGCCCTGCAGGTCCAGCAGTGAAGCCATGGCGAGGCGCGCCTCCAGATCACCCTTCTTGACCTCCAGATATTTCCCGTATTCCGCGATGGCCAGATCCACTTCGCCGGCCTTCTCGGCGGCACGGCCGATTTTCAGATGATGGATCGGCTCAATTTTTCCGGCCGGAATCATCGCGTAGGCCTTGAGCGCCTCGGCATAGCGGTTGAAGTCCGCGCGCAGGTCGGCCACCGCCTCGATGATCAGGACGTTCCCCGCAAAATCAGGCGAGGCCAGCATCGCTTCATAGCGCGCGAGCGACTCCTTTTTCCGGTCCGCCAGCCGGAGCTGCCCGGCCAGCCAGACGGCTTCATCGCGCGACAGGGCGCGGACCGCCTCCAGTTTTTCAAGATATTCGACAGTCAGCGCCGGATTGCCCGTCAGGTCGGCCGCACGGGCCGCCAGAACCAATACCTCGGGATTTTTCGGCGCCAGATCCAGCAGGAGGTTCAGGTGCTCCATCGCCTGCTCGCCTCGCTTCAGATCAATCAGCGCGCGGGCGGCACCCTCGTGGGCCGGAACCGCCTTGAGGCGGTCCGCTGCGCACTCCTTGATATAAAGCTTGTAGAACGGCACAGCCTTTTCGGGCTTGTCCCCCCAGCGGTACAAATGGGCAATCTTCAGCACCTGCTCGGGGTTCGGCTCGATCGCCTGAACCTTTTCCAGCCGGTTGGCCGCCTTGATATGCTCCTTCATGGATTCATACAGGACCGCCAGCGCCCGGCCGTTGACCGCGTTTCCAGGATCATCGGCCAGCAGCTCTTCATAAAGAGCCGCCGCTTCGCTGTTCTGTCCCAGCTCCGATGCCAGCTCGGCGCGCGCCTGCAGGTTATCCTTTCCGGCAATCTGCTGAAATATTTTCCATGCCTCCTGCGGATTCTTCGCCGCGCGGTGCGACACGGCCGCGCCGGTCAGCGCGGCGCGCTGTTCCTCTCCTTCTTTCAGCACCGCTGCAAGCCGGGTGTAATCGCCGGCCGCGCCGGAAAAATCGTTCAGCGCGCTCTTCAGCGCGGCGGACTCTTTCAGGAGCGCCGGATCATCCGGGGTCTCTTTCAGCAGGTCTGTCACAGCGGCCAGCGCGGGCGCCTGCGCCTGCAGGTCGGCATAGATCTGCGCGCGGCGCAGCGCCTGTTCGCGCGTGAGGGTCATGCCGGCCATCTGGTCCAGTCCCTTCAGCGCCTCGTCCCGCCGTTCCTGGCGGCGGGCGGCCTCCACCATGCCGAACAGGGCTTCCGCCTCGTCCGGATCCAGCACGGACACCTCCCGGAAGGTGTCCTCCGCTCCGGCATAATCTCCCATGGCAAGCTGGATGTTTCCGCGGGTGGTCAGGTATCCGGCGTTCTCCGGATCCATCCGGATGGCCCGGTCCAGCGGTTTGAGCGCTTCTTCATAGCGGCCCTTTTCCTGCAGCGAAACAGCCTTGTTGTAGTAGTCCACTGCATCGCGCCAGAACTCGGGCGCGTACCAGCATAGCACTGCCAGCAGCGCCACGCCCCAGAACGCTATGAAAAGCTTCGTGGGCCAACCTGTTTTACTGGATTTTTCCGTAGATGTCATCGGGACTCCCTCCTTCCGGCCAACGTTTCGGCCTGAGCGCGGCGGCCACAATGTCGGACAGCGCCCATATTGCAAAAGCGGACAGGAATGCATTGCCCGCGATCAGTCGCGGCGGGCAGGTCTGGTAATAGGTGGCATAGAACGGCACCACCGCATTCAGACCGATCACCAGCAGCTGCGGCAGCACCGCCAGGATATGAGGCCTGGGCTCAAGCTTCGGCAGGTCGGTGCGCGAGTTGTTGGGCCGGTATTTCGGCTTGCGGCCCTTCGGATACAGCAGCGCCTTGAAGATGTTCTTGAAATACAGCGGGAACAGCCCGGCCAGGTGCCGGAACTGCTTCGCGGGCGCCTCCTTGTAGCACATGAAGTGAATCGCGGCCATCATGAAGAAGAAATAGATGCCGCGGATCCACAAATAGGTCTGGAAGTCGTCCTCGAACACCGCGTCGCCGGTCAGATAAGTCCAGATCGGCATCAGGAAGAAGAAGGGCAGCGCCAGCGCGGAGAAGATGTAGGACGAAGCCACCGTGCTGTAATGCAGCCGGCTCCGCAGCGGAAGGCCCTTCTTGAACATCGGGTTCTGCCACCAGAAAAGGCGCATCGTGTCCAGCGCCCACTGGCCGCGCTGCTGATACACCTTCCAGATGGAGTCGGGCGCGAGCCCCCTGCTCAGCGCGTGCGGGAAATAAAACGAACGCCATCCGTGACTGTGCAGTTCCATCGAGGTGGTCAGGTCCTCCACAAGGTTCCACGTCACAAATCCGCCTATTTCATCCAGCGCCTTGCGCCAGTACAGAACGCCGGTGCCGGCCGAAATCGCCGTATCCATGTTGTCCATGCCCAGCTCAACCGTGTCATAAAACACCTTGGAGCTGTTGTAGAACGGATCGCCGATCTGGGTGATGTACTGCTGCTTGGACTGGACAAAGGCCACATTTTTGAAGAACGCGTAGCCCGCCAGTTTGTTCAGGATTTCGGGGTCGGGCACCTGGTCGGCATCGAGCGTCATGATCATGTCGCTTCTGCTGTTTTTGTAGCCGAAATTCAGGTTTCCACTCTTGGCATCGCTCAGATCCTCGCCCGATCTCCTGCGCGAAAGATAGGTGTAGCCAAACTCCTTCGCCATGTTTTCAACCACATCCGTTCCGCCGTCGTCCAGTATATATACCTTGAGCGGACCGTCCCACCTGATCTTCGACACAGCGGTCAACGTCTTGCGAATCACATTTTCCGGCTCGTTGCAGGTCGGAATCAGGATGTCCACCGACGGGGTTTCCTTGACTTCAACGCCCTCGGGCGGCTTGAACCGCAGGCGCCACAGGGTGGTGCCCGCCAGGACGAACAGCCAGAGGCAGCCGACCTCGGCCACAATCAGGACCCATGCCGCGACCGGATGTTCAGAGTTGTAATAGAATACGGACCATCCCAAATAAAAAAGCCCGGTGAAATATGTCAAAAGCGACAAAAGCCGGGCGGCTATTCTCCGGGGACGGTCTTCAGCTTCATGGTATCTTCTAAAAGACGGCTGAGACTTCATTTTTCACCTCAATTCCTTCAACTGCTCCTCGCAGAAGAGCAACTCATGATCTCCTCTGCCTTTCAGTCTATAGCAAATCAAGGAAAAGTCAAAGCGTTGAGTCTATATTTCGCGGCTTGTTTGCGCATGCGCCGGAAACCCCTGCTCTCAGAAGCCGGACGGAACCTGCTCATATCAAGCAGGTTGCGCAGCTAATCCGCGCCTTGAGACACCACCCGGATGACACGGGAAAAAATCAGCCGGCTGCGGATGCGCCGGCCTCATCGCCGGCGCGACAGATCACCAGCACCTTGCGGCCGTCGCCGGAGGATTCCTCGGAATAGGTCGCCAGACCGTCCCGGCGTTTGATCAGCTGATGCACCAGCTTCCGCTCGAAGGAATGCAGAGGATTGAAGCGGTACGGCCGGCCGGTTTCCAGCACGCGTTCAGCAGCATCCAGCGCCTCGTGGCGAAGCCGGTCACCGCGGCGCTCGCGGTAGCGCTCAATATCCACGCGGCTGTGCGGAACCTCGGGATATTTCCGCAGCAGCACCCGGTTCAGGATATACTGAAGGGATTCCAGACCGCAGGCGCCCTTCCCGATCAGGCGGCCCGCATCGGGCGACTCGATGTGCAGATAGATTTCCTCGGCCTCGTCGTAGGCGTCCACTTTTGCTTCCACGCCCATCAGCCGGAGAATCGTCTCCAGTTCCTTGAGGGCGGCCCCGGTGAACTGTGATGTTCCGCTCATGTCTCTGTCTCCCATCAGGCTTTTTTCGCCTGTTTGCGCTTCATCATGAACTGCTGAAGTATCATCAGACACTGGTTTGTTGTCCAATACAAAACCAGCCCCGACGCCATTTTATAGAACAGAAACAGCATCATGACCGGCATGAAGGCCATCACCTTCTGCTGCTGCGGATCGCCCGCCTGCGGCGTCATTTTCTGCTGCAGCCACATGGTGGCGGCCATCACCAGCGGAAGGATGTTCAGCGGGATCGGAAGAACACCCGCCAGAAGATTCTCCGCCTGACTCAGGTCGCGAATCCACAGGAAGGAGGCGAACCGCAGTTCAATGGCGCTGCGCAGAACCACAAACAGCGCAATGAATACCGGGATCTGGATCAGCATCGGCAGGCAGCCGCCGACCGGATTCACCTTGTTCTCCTTATAGAGCGCCATGGTGGCCTGCTGCATCTTCTGGGGGTTGTCCTTGTATTTTTCCCGGATCAGCGCGACCTGCGGCTGAATTTCAGACATCTTTTTCATGCTCTCGGTGCTCTTGTGCGTGATCGGCCAGAACACAACCCGGATGATAATGGTCAGCAGGATAATGGCCAGGCCGTAGTTGTGCGGCCACAGCCGGCGGTGAATGGAGTTCATGATTTTCAGGAGAAGCTTGCCCACCGGCGCCCACATGCCAAACTCCATGACCTCTACCTGGTCCATGCCGCGGCCGGCCAGTTCGTCGTATTTCTTAGGCCCGATGTAACCGCTGATTGCCCGCCTGAATTCGCCGCCGGCGGCCACCACCACTTCCGGAAGGTGGATCAGGGCGCCCGCCTCCTTCAGGGGCTGCATCCTGGGGGCAAAGGACGGATTTTCGATTTCCCGCGGATCCAGCTCGCGGCGCGCATACAAAGTGAAGCCCTCCGCGCCGCCCTCGGGCGCAAGAATCTGCACAAAATACTTGTTTTTGACCGCCACCCAGTCCACCGGCGACCGGCGGGGCTCCAGCAGAATTTCCTCCGGAAGTTTTTCGAGGCGTTTTTCCTTCACCTCATCCTTGAAGAGCGAACCGATTTTCTTGCCCCAGTAGCGGACCTTCTCTCCGCCCGGCGAAAGCGTGTCCACTCCCAGCACATAGAGACCCTTCATCACTGGCCCTGTTTCGAAATCCTGCATGGCGCCGAGTTCCATCTGCTGCGGAGGCAGCACGGCCGCTTCGCCGCCCGGATTGCGCCAGACTTCGGTGCAGGACAGGTCATAGCGCTCGCCCAGTTCATAGGTCCGGGTCAGAACCAGTCCGCCCGGGCCGGGGAGCGTCAGGACCGCTTCGCGATCATTCGCATTCTCGACGCGGAAAGCCGCCCGCGACGCCGAATATTCAAAAGGCCGCATCGAGGAAAATTCCATGTGCACCGGATCACTCCCTGTGTCCAGTGTCTGGCGGTAGGTTTTGATCGTAACCGAGGCGATGCCGCCGCCATGGCTGGAAAGCTCAAGACGAATGTATTCATTTTCCAGCACGAGCATCTCTTCCGGAACTGCTTCCTCCGATTCCGGCTCGGGCGCGGCCAGGACCGCCGGCGCGGAGGGCGCCGCCTCAACGACCGCCGCCGGCACAGGCAGGGCGGCGGATTCGGTCTCGGGCGCAGGTTCTGGTTCGGGGAATACCTCCACCGCCGGCCGCTTGAAAACCAGCGGCTTAATGATGTACTGGTCCACCTTCGGCCACAGCATCAGCAGGCCCACCAGCACCGCAATCAGAATGATGTCATTTTTCTTCATCTGGCAATCCTTCTTGTCGGGCCGTTTATCGGAGGAACCGGATCAGGCCCCCCGGGATGAAACGGATGGCATTTCAGCAGCCGGAACAGCGCCAGCCGCAGTCCTGAAAAAAATCCATGCTGTTCCAGCGCCTCAACGGCATAACTGGAGCAGGTCGGATAAAACCGGCAGTGTTCACCCAGCCACGGCGAAATAAACCGCTGATAGCCTCTGATCAGCGCTATGGCCAGTCTGCGCATTTTATCCCTTTGTTCCTTTTGTCAGTCCGGCGCGGCCCGCCAGCCGGAGCAGGTCGGTCACCACGCTTTCCCATGAAGCTGAAATAATAGACCGCCGGGCGACCAGCACAACATCATAATCGCCGCGGAAACGACTGCGGCTGCGCCGCCAGGCCTCGCGAAGCCTGCGCTTGGCGCGCGCGCGATGCACGGCATTGCCCACCTTGCGGCTGGCCACAACCCCCAGACGAAGCGAAGCGCCGGGTCCTGTCCGGAGCCACATGACCATGAAGTCGCCCACCCAGTGGCGGCCGCCGTCATATGCTTCGCGGAAAAGAGCGGACGAGGAAAGGCGGCAGCGGCGCGGAAGAGTTTCCCGCACAGGGACGCACGAAGAGCCGGACTGGCCCTCAATGGGCACAGGAAAACTCCCCGTTTTGGAATCCATGATCAGACGGAAAGAGACTTGCGTCCCTTGCCTCTGCGGCGGCTCAGCACGTCACGGCCGCCGCGCGTGGCCATGCGGCTGCGGAAGCCATGCTTGCGCTGTCTTTTCTTCTTCGAAGGCTGATATGTCCGTTTCGTCGTCATTGCTGATCCCTTTTTATTTAAAAACCGATGGAAAGTAACAGTTTCGAACGGACTGTCAACCCTTTACGGCTGAATTCCGCCCGGCAGAACCTATTTTTCAGCCGCTGTGCCGATCTTGGCGGTGAGCGCGGCTTCCGCCAGCGTCCGGCCGTCCAGCAGCACGACCGAACGGCGGGGCCGCCAGATCCGGCGGCGGCCGCGCGTGACAAGCGTGTAGCCGCGGGTCATGAAAAGCAGGCAGTCCAGCGCCGCGGCCAGCCAGTACAACGGCATGGTGCAGCCGAAGTAGCGGCAGGCCTTCTGACGGAATTCCTCGCTGTCCGGGTCGCCTGTCAGCACGTATCCGGCCGCGTAGCGCACCAGCACATCCGTGGCCTCGGAGAAGAATCGGGAAAAGGCGTGCGATACATCCACATCGAACCCGTCCTTCAGCAGGTCAAACACCTCCCGCGCGCGATAGCCCCGGCGAACCTGTCCGATCCGCCCCTCGTCGTCGCGCAGGTCCAGCAGCCGCTTCAGCAGCGGCAGCAGCGACCAGCTTTTCAGGTGCGGCATCTGCAGAATCAGGAGTCCCGTGGACTTCAGCACCCGGTGGCAGTCGCGAATGAAGACATCCGGTTTCGACAGGTACTGGAGAACGTCAATGGCCACGACAATGTCAAACTGCGCGTCCTCATAGGGGATGCCGGCCGGCGGCTGGGTTTCCGCCTCGTCAAACAGCAGTTCCGGCTGCTCAAGCCATGAAGCGGTTTCCCAGATGCCCGGCTGGCTGCGAAGCACTTCCTGCGTCATGGCATCGCCGCCGATGATCAGGACCGTCCGGCTGCGCGTGTCGCCCGTCAGCCTCAGAATCTCTCGCGCGCGCCGCCGGCGCAGCGGCAGCCTCTGGAACAGCCGGTCATCCGGGCAGACGGATGCCGGACGTTCCTCCTCGGGGGCGCTTTCCGCCTCCGGCTCGACGGCCGCGGCCGCGGGCTTCGCCGGCGCGGGTTTCACATCCTCAAAACTCAACTGGAACTGATCTTCTGGATTCATGGCGTCTTCTCAAATTGCGCGGCATTATCCCTCAGGGACGACCGCATAACAAGCACGAAGATCAGCGCCGCACCCCAATGCGGAAGAAAACCGCCGGCGCGCCGGACGGGACGGCGTTTGTGAAGGAGTTCCATTGCGGGGTGCCGGCGATGTCCTCCTGCAGCGGAACAAAGTTGTCCAGCCGGTTCGTGGACCAGTAGATCGTGTAGGTCCGGTTGCTTGCGCTCAGCCACGTGACCACCGGCCGCCGCGCCTCATCCGGTTCGATCGCCGCCATTTCCAGCAGCGAGGCGGCATCCGTCGGATCCGTCCCGGCAATCCATTCGGCAAGGCTGCTCATGCCGTCGCCGTCGGGATCAAGCAGCGCATCATCCGGATTCAGCGGATCCAGGGGCGGCGCATACTGATTCTCGTATTCGTCGGGAATTCCGTCGCCGTCGCTGTCCGCCAGCCAGCCCGCGGGGCGGCCCTCGCTCCAGACCTGCCAGGGCAGTTCAGGCGGCGGCAGCTTGCCCGCGAGGCGCACCACCTCAATTCCCGTCACCGTCACACAGTCGCCGGTGTTAAGCTCCCCGTCTGCCAGCTGCGCCAGCACCTGCGCGGTGACATCCTTGTAATGGTCGCCGTCGGTCGTTGTCCCGTCCGGCCGGTACAACCGGAAATCTTCGCCTTCGGGAATCACAAAACGAAACGGTTCGGTCATCATCCGGCCGCTGTCCGCCCGGTTGCAGAAGGTGAACTGCCCGATGAACCGGCCCGTGGCCGGATTGTAGGTCCAGACGCCCCATGTTCCGGTGAGATGCTGAGTCTGGTTGGAAACGGCCGCGGAGTCGTGCAGGATCATCAGCCCGAGCACTCCGGTCACGCCGTCATACACCGCGGCGATCTCCGCGGCGGCGTCAACGCCCGTGGAGGCCGCCAGAAGCAGGCCGGCAGGTCCGATATCCGCCACCGGACCGCTCAGAACACCCCACGAACAGTCGTTCTCGATCGGCGCGATGGATCCGTCGTCATAAAGCCCCAGCGCCCGTATCTGCTCCGTGGTGCGTTCAAGGATGTTCGTGGAACCGGCCGAAAGCTCAACCACCTGGAGTGTGCAGAACTGGCCGGCATAGGACGCATCGTTCCTGAAGTTTGCGCCGGTGGACACCCCGCCCGTGAAGTCGCCCGAGACCGCCCGCACGGCATAACTCGCCGAAGTCGCGGTTCCTCCCCACGGCGTGAATTCGCCCATGGAGCGGCTGAAGTTCTGCCCCGGGCACGACCCCGCCAGCAACGCCATGACTGCCAGATATTTTTTCATGTCACGCCGGACAGGATACTCCGCAGACCGTGACCGGATCAAGTTTCAAGTGGCCGGGGGTTTGCCGCGTTTCTTTCTGCTTGCCTCGCGACACGGAAATGCACAGGCTCAACCTCAATATGAGCACAACGCCAGATCGCAAAAAGCAGACGGCCGCGCCCCTCTGGATATGGGCGCCGGGCATTGCCGTGCTCGTGCTGGGACTGCTTCTCACTTTCGCCGCATGGCGGGCGGCAAAGAACCGTGAACTGGAAAACATCAATGCCGGATTCCAGATCGAAGCCGATGCCTATGCCGGCGACATCGCCCGCGCGCTCAACCTGTTTCAGTCCGTGCTGCTTTCGCTGCGCGATCTGCACAGCATCTCCGAAAACATCAGCGCCGAAAACTTCGCCGAGTTTGTTGAAAAGGGCATGGCCCACCAGCAGATGGTGCTCGGCGCGTTCGGCTTTGCGCAGTACATCCCTCATGAAATGCGGCCGGCCTACGAGGGCGAGGGCCGCGAAGCCGTCATCACGGAACGAACCGGCACAAACCTTGTTCCGGCCGCCGCGCGGCCGGCCTATTTCCCCCTGACCTACCAGAGCCCCGCCGGCGCGCTGGGTGTTCCCACCGGTTTCGATTTCGGCTCCACCCCCCGCAACATGGCCGCCATCATGCAGATGTTTTCCGCCGGACAGCCCGCCGTCGGAGGGCACGACATCACTGAAGAAAGCGGGAAACCGAAGGGCCGCTATGTCTTCGCGCCGATCATGCAGGCCACCCGCGATGAAAAAACACAGGCCGTCGCCATCGCCCCTGTCGGATTTGCCGTGGCCGTGCTGAACGTGAACCGCCTGCTCGATTCGCTCGAGCCTTCGCCCGAAAGCAAGGGCATGCACGCGGCCGTCGTGGATTCATTCACCGGCGGGGCGCGGCCCGAGCCGCTGAAATACCGCGCCCTGCTGCGCGTCGCCAACGAAGACTGGATGTTCATCTGCACGGCATCCAGCGCATGGCTCCGCGCGCACCAGACCGGACAGCCCGCCACCGTGCTGGCCTCCGGCCTGATCATCACCGCGCTCCTGACGGGCCTGCTGCTGCTGCTCGCCGGCCGAGCCTGCCATGTGGAGCAGCTCGTCCGCAGAAAGACCGCCGACCTGGAGGAGGCCGGCAAACTCCTGCGCGAGGAAATGGACGAGCGCCTTCGTCTCGAAGATGAAATCCTTGAAGCCGGAAGCCGCGAACGGCAGCGGCTTGGACGCGACCTGCATGACTCCCTCGGCCAGAAACTCACCGGCGCGCAGTATCTCAGCAGCGCGCTTTCAAAGCATCCCGCGGATGCCCCCGGGGAAGGCCTTCGCGACTCGGCCGCGCAGATCAACACGATCCTCAGGGACTGCGTCGCGCAGGTCCGGCGCATCGCCAAGGGCCTCGCGCCGGTGGAACTGGACGACGAAGGGCTTTCCGCCGCCCTCCAGCGGCTCTGCTCCGAAACCGCCGCCACGTTCGGCGTGGAATGCGGCTTTTCCTGCGAGCCGCAGAAGATCATCATCCCCTCCCCGGCCGCCACGCACCTCTATCACATTACGCAGGAGGCCATCAACAACGCCATCCGCCACGGAAAGGCCGGTCGGATTGACGTGCGCCTGACCCTGGCCGGCGACGACGGCGAACTGACCGTCCGCGACAACGGGCAGGGAATTTCCCGCGCTGAGCCGCGTGAAACCGGCATGGGCCTGCGCATCATGCGCCACCGCGCCACCGTCATCGGCGGCAGCTGCATCGCCCGCAACCGCGAAGAGGGCGGCGTGCAGGTCACCTGCCGTTTTGCCCGCGAACGCGGAGGGGATCAATGACCGGCGCGCCGAAAAAAAGAATTCTGGTCGTGGACGATCACTCCATTGTCCGTCACGGCATCGCGACCCTGCTGAACAGCGAACCCGATCTCGAGGTGTGCGGCGAGGCTGGATCCTTCGAGCAGGCGCTTGAGCTGCTCGCGCAGACGGCGCCGGATGTCATGCTTGTGGACATCACGCTCAAAGACCGCAACGGGCTTGATCTCATCCGTGAAATCCGGGCCGCGGGCCACACGCTCAAGGTGCTTGTGCTTTCCATCCACGACGAATCCGTCTATGCCGAGCGCGCCCTGCAGGCCGGCGCGCAGGGATATGTGATGAAGGAAAAGGGCGATGACGACATCGTCCGCGCCATCCGTGAAGTCGCCGCCGGGAAAACCTACGTCAGCCCCGAAATCTCGGAACAGATCCTGCGCCAGAAAATCGGCGGCATGCCGTCCGACACCGATGCGGGCGGAATCGGCAGCCTGACCGACCGCGAACTGGAAATCTTCGAGTGCATCGGCCGCGGACTCGACACCAAGGCCATTGCCGAAAAATACGCGCTCAGCGCGCGCACCGTCGAAGTCCACCGCGCTCACATCAAAAAGAAACTCGGATGCCAGAGCGCGGCCGAAGTCGTCCGCGAAGCCGTCCGCTGGGTCGAGCGGGGATAATCAGAAATTAAAATGCGCGGGCGAAATCGTGTGAAAGTGGTATTTGCCGAGTCGCGCCGCGACGGCCGCCGGAGCAACCGCCCCCCCCGCCCCAGATGCTGCCTTTTATGCGGCCGGATTAATATATCGGTATCCGATATATCGGATACCGATATATCTGTCTGGGGATTGAGTGAACTTCACGGATTGCATTTTTTCAGAAGGATTGCGGACGGGCGGTTCACGCCCGCCGCATCTCTGAAAGTTTTGTCCAGTCCCGTTTTCAAGCAAACCGTTCCCGCATGTTTCTCAGGGCTCAAGACCCAGTCATCTCTTCGCCTTTTCATGAGGCATGGCCATGTACGGGGAACGGATCGCTCTCATCTCCAAAGCGCCGCGACGGCCGCCGAAGCGACCGCCCCCCCCCGCCCCAGATGCTGCCTTTTATGCAGCCGGATTAATATATCGGTTCCGATATATCGGATACCGATATATCTGTATGGGGATTAAGCGAACTTCACGGATTGCATTTTTTCAGAAGGATTGCGGACGGGCGGTTCACGCCCGCCGCAAGGCCGACGATCATCTCCCGATGAGCGCGCTCAGCCGGAATATCCGGTCCAGCCATGATTTCCGCAGGCGGATCGCCTTCTCGGGGCAGAATTCGTGGCAGCAGTAGCACCGGATGCAGGTTTTGTCGTTCACCTGACGGGCCGCCTCTCTTCGCGGATCAATCGCGGACGGCTCCACCGGGCACCCCTTGAAGCACGCCATGCACAGGATGCATTTATCATTAATGATCCGCGGACGCGGACTGAGCTGCTCCCGTATCCATTTGTGCGCGGCCTTCGGAAGCGGCAGAAACGGAACGCTGCTGACCCGCTTCACCAGCTCGAAATCGCGCAGGCGGAATTTTTTCCAGTCATCCCCGAGCACTTCGATGTCTTCCAGTTCGGTTGTGCCGAAGCCCGACTCGCGGCAGGCGGCCTGCGTCGGCACCTGCTCCGGATCCTGACCAATAATCGCGCAGCAGACCGCATCCATCGCCGGGAGGTCGCTGCTCGCCAGCACCGCGGCGATTTTGCGCGGATTGCCGCTGCTGGGCCCCTCGCCGTCCATCCCGTACACCGCATCCATGATGCAGAGCGCGGGCCTCGCCATGCGGTTGATGTCCACCATCAGCATCGCCAGCCACTCGCGGGTTTCGAGGCGATAGTGATACTGCGCCTTGCGCGTGCCGGGGATCAGGCCGAACTGGTTCTTCACCGCCCCGGTATAGGTCATCTGCATGTGCGTCTTGGGCTTGGGGATCGTGATGATCACATCGGCGTCGGCCGCCGCCTTCGCGAGATCCAGTTTCCGCGCCACGCGGTTCTCCGCGCATTCAAAGGTCGCGGTGTTTTTGAAGTCGGCGAGCTCGAGCTTCAGCTCGCGCATGACCGCTGCGATGCCGCAGGTTTCGAGAACTTTTGCCGGATCGCCGATTCCGGGGCTGTCGCCGACCGATACCCGCCCGCCGGCCTCCAGCGCAAGCCGCGCCGCGGCCCGTACCATCGCCGGATGCGTCGTCGCCGCGCGCTCCGGCGCAAGCGGGGTCACAATATTCACCTTCAGCAGAACCTTCTGGCCGGGTTTGACAAACGCCCCCATCCCGCCGAGCGGCTCCAGGCAGGCGCGCACCGCACCGACGACTTTGTCATCATCCGCGTAGTCCTCCAGCCCTTTAATGCTGACCCGTGCCCTGCTCATGTGTCGCGCACTCTACCAGAAAAGTTCCAATGATTGGAAGTTTTCGCGCAAAAAGTTCCAATGACTGGAAGTTTTTTCGGCAAAACTTCCAGGGATTGGAACTTTTCCGGGCGGCCGCTCAGCCCGCGGGTTTTTTGGCGGGCATCATGCGCGTGTATTTGACTTTCCATCCGCACCGCTCATAGAAGGCGATGGCGGTCTGGTTGGACGGACTGACGTGAAGCGCCAGCTGTCTGCCGGTCCTTCGATGGGCCTCAGCCAGCAGTGCCCGGCCGAGGCCTTTCCCCCGAAATTCCTCCGCCGTCGCGATGTAGGCCAGATGATAGCGGGGCTGGAAAAGCCGGAACGGCGTGCGGGATATAACAACGGCCCCGGCACGGACGCCCCCGGGGCTGACGATTTCGAATACAAAGCCGCGGTCGAGCGCGTTGTTCAGCGCCTCAACCATTTCCTCGCGCGGATCGTCGTACGGCCCCAGAAAACGGCTGAGGTCATTAATGAACTCTTCGCGGACGGCCGGATCAGTCAGATCGGGATCCTGTATTCTGAAGCCGGAGTCAGTCATTGTCCGACACCATTTTACCCAGCTTCTCCCGCAGCTCGGTGTCCTGCGGATAAATCTTCAGCGGCTCAATCTCCGGCGCCGCATCAGGCGGCTGCACTTTTTCGTCCGACAGGTCGGCATAAGGAACATATTCCCCGTCCGGCGTTTCCACATAGAGCTGCTGGCGGTCGTCGGTGCTCAGATAGTGATACTGGAGCGGCACCTTGCCGTAGCCCTCCGGGATGTCCAGGATGTAGCTTGGAATCGCGTAGCCGGGCATCGTCCCCCGCAGCTCGCGCAGAATTTTCAGACCCTTCCGCACCCCCACACGCAGGTGGGACAGGCCCTGCGCCCGGTCCAGATGATGCAGATAGTACGGCTTCACGCGCGCCTCAATCAGCTTCCAGCCCAGCTCGCGCAGCGTTTCCGGATTGTCGTTGATCCCCTTCAGAAGCACACCCTGATTCAGCACCGGAATGCCGCGGTCCACCAGATGGCCGAGGTGTTTTTTCGCGGTTTCGGTCACCTCCACCGGATGATTGAAATGCGTGACAACCCAGAGCGGCTGAAACCGGCGCAGCGCATCCGCCAGCTCTTCGGTGATCCGGAACGGATTCACCACCGGCATGCGCGAATGAATGCGCAGAGTCCGGATGTGGGGAATACTTTTGATCCGTGCCAGCAGATCGGTCAGACGGCTGTCGGAGAGCATCAGCGGATCACCGCCGGAAAGGATCACCTCGTGCACTTCGGGGTGCGCCGCCACATATTTGAGGACGGCCTCCATCTGCTTGTCGGTCGGCGCGTACTCGCGCCGGCCGGCGAGGCGGCGGCGGAAGCAGTGCCGGCAGTAGTTGCCGCAGAGCGGAGTCGGATAGATCAGCACCCGGTCGGGATAGCGGTGCGTCATCGCCGCCAGAGGCTGGTTGTTGAGGTCCTTGTTCGCGTCGCCGATGGGATCGTCCAGCTCGCTGGGAAGAATCCTGAGTTCGCGCACATCGGGGATGGCCTGCTTGCGGATCGGGCAGGACGGATTTTCCGGGTCCATGAGACTCAAATAGTACGGGGGTATCTTCATCTGGAAGCGTTCGCAGGCCTTCGCCACGCGGCGGGACTCCTCCGGCGTCAGTCGGACATGCTTCGCCAGCGCGTCCACCGTCCGAATGGCTTCGCGGTCCTGGCGGATCCACTCCGGCACATCGTTTTTCACTTCTTCGTCTTTCTCAATCGTCTGTTCTTCCATCAGCATCAAGCATCACTCCGTTCCGGGTTTGGCGGGGAGCGAAGCGCTCCCGGCCTTCGAATGCAGCTCCAGCACCTCCGGCTCCAGCGGCGGCTCGCCCTCAAGATCGTCGCGGGTTGGTATGGCCCGCTGGGTCTTCATCCAGGCGTCCACCTCCTCGCGGTCAATCCGCCACGACTTGCCGATGCGCGAGGCGGGAATCGTCCCCTCCTGCAAAAGCTTGTAGAGCTTGCTGCGGCCGATCTTGAGATAGGCCATCAGCTCACGAAACGTCAGCCAGCGGTCTGAAAGCATAAAATACTCCGTTTTAGAGATTCTGGAACCGAAAAATCACCAAATAATCTTAATCAGCATCAAATAATACATATCAGACGGCAAAAATCAAGTAAAAACGGTCAAAAAACGCGAATAACAGGCCAAAAATCGCTTAAAAACGTCCAAAAATCCAAAAAATCGACAAAAACAGGAATATTTTCGCGCAGAGACGCAGGGACGCGGAGATTCCGCCCGAAGGCAGCCTTTTCAAAGCCGCCGCGCCGCGCTACTCTTCAATTCATGACCGACACGATTTCAAAAGAGCGCCGCTCGTGGAACATGAGCCGGATCAGGAGCAAGGACACCCGGCCGGAAATCGTGGTGCGCTGCAACTATTTCATCCCGTTTTCCCAAGCATTGGAACTTTATGAAAGGTCATCTTTTAGATTATTTCGAACCCAATGTTCTTCAGATATTCAAACGTCGGGTCGTAATAGGAAGATTTGCGGGTCGGATCTTCGGGATCGCCTGGGGGCACAACGATGACCATCCCCTGACGCGCGCGAGTAAGAAGCACACGATATGCATTTTTCTGGTATATTTGGCGATCAGGTTTGTGAATCTGATTCCATTTATGCCCGCGAAATTCGCGATGCTGCCAACCTTTTTCCGAATAACGGAAGTCGCCGTCCCATGTTACGCAAGCCCAATCAAGCTCGAGCCCTTGAATATGAAATTCTGTTGCCACGTCCTCTAGATAATATGAAGAGCGAACATCCTTTTTATCAGCAAGAAACCAGTGAATTGGATTCATAGGCGAACGCACATTAATTGCGAGTGGTTTCAGGCGCTCAGCCTGAGACGAAACAACCATTCCATATCTTTCAGAACCACGGGCTTTTGTTTTCAACCACTGCTTGGCTTTAACCAAATCACGAGTGATGACTATAGGATAATTCTTCGATTTTATCTGTTTCAATGTTTCACGTGCATCGGTGGCATCAAGATCAAGCACCTGCTTGACAAGCGTAGAGACATTTTCCGCGCGGAAGGAACGCATGGAAACCGAAAGGTGGAGATCTTTGTTGTAATGGACATGTGGTCGGCCAGCCAACCCCTCCAAAACAGCACCGGCGCCATATTCGCTGTCCAGCAGACGATCAGATACATGAATGTGCCAATTGGGATAGGAGCGTTGCAAAGCTTCTAACCAAGCTCCAATACCCGCTTCACCAGTGTTGATTTCCTGTCCGCCACCAACCAAGCAGACAATGACACCCCAGTCTGGATGCCGGTTGACACAGGATATCAGAAACTCTGGCTCGGATTGTTGGAAATCTGGGCGCTTCTTTTTACGCCGCATGAAATCGCAGGTTTTTTGCAGATTCCAGGCGCGTTGCGCCTCATCAAACAGGGCCACATGATCAACAGGTGGTTTAGGATCTCGTAAATATTCATCTCGATAGTGATGAACATTTTGAACGAACATTTTTACCTCGCTTGAGGCTATGCCCTTTTTAATTTTTCGCTTCTGCTCTTTTTCGCGTAACACTTTATCGCGCGCCAAAGCTTCCTGCAGCACCTTCACAAGCGGGCCATTTCCCGACAAGAAAACACTATACATATCATTATGCTCATCAAGGTGCTTGGTCGCTATATTCAAACCAATCAAGGTTTTCCCGGCACCCGGCACACCCGTGACAAAACATATTGCTTTGTGAGAATGATTTTTCGCATTTCGAATGATTTCGGAAATGGCGTCCGTCGTCTGATGGAGGTTTTTAGCCCCGGCATCACTTCGTGAAATATCTGCAACAGAATGCCCTTTATACAGCGCCAAAGCCGCCTCGATAATCGTGGGCGTCGGACAGTATCGTCCCCCATCCCAAACCGAACCATCGATGGTTTCCCCTTTAGCAAAAGTCAAAACCTTGTCAAAAATTCCGCTCAGTGCATTTGCATTGCTTTTAAGCGGTGCAAGAAGTTTATCGCTGTCTGAACGAATTGAATCATCTGTTGCGGCATCCCCCGCATGCGTTGCAATCAATATCGGGACAACCAGCCGACTATGGCTAGTTTCGTGGAAGTTCTTTAGGTCCAGTGCGTAATCCCAAACTTGATCAATCGCAGACGCAGAGAAGTGTTTTTCGCCCACTTTGAATTCAAGAATGAAAATAACTGGTCCTATCACCAATACGACATCAATACGCTTGCCCATGCGGGGAATCGAGTATTCGAAATATATTGAGCCCTCATGCCTTTCTAATACGGATTTCAACAGGTCTATTTGTGCCCGCCAAGCATCTTGCTGTGTGAGATCAATCGAAAAGCGACTACCCGCAACAATCTTCCCGACGATCGTGTCTTGGTCACTTTTAAGAAACCCAGATATTGAATCTTTGTAGAAGGCCCTGCTCATTTCGAACGGAATCTAGCACAGTATCTATGCGAAGTGCCAGGTTCATTTCAGCAAGTTCCTTTGTGTCGCTCTAAAATAATCATCTCTACAGTTTCTGACGGGACAATACCATTTTCGTGAGCGCTTGCCTTTGTGAGCTGTGTTTCATATGGTGAACGCGGAAGACAAAACAGACGGATGGCTCATGACAGATCAGCTGTTTATAAACCTTTTAGGCCCGCTCCTGCCATGGGTGCTTGTTGCCGGTTTTGTTTCTATCCTGACAGCTTTCTTCCGCTTCTTTTTGCTTCCAATATTCAAAGGGCGCCGGGGGGAAGCAA
>JAKQHR010000004.1 GCA_029557905.1 Verrucomicrobiota bacterium | reverse complement strand
TGAGCAGACGGATATCCGGCCGCAGGGATGGAAAAGCCACGCCGTAAAGTTCCGCGATGGTTTTTGCCGGATCCCCAAGACTCAGAAAATCGGCCCCCTTTTCCTGAACGGCAATCCAGACGGGCGCCGCCGTCATGATCTGCCGGTGCCTGCCGACCTCCAGGGAATGGTCCAGATGACAGTGTGTCAGGTAAACGACAACCGGCCGGGTGCGTTCCCGCTGACAGTCCGTCAGGATCCGGTTCAGATCAGCGGTCTGCGCGGCCAGCGCCCCGGCATCAATCAGCAGAATCTGCTGGGGGGTGCGGATGATGCAGGAATTGGAAGAAAGAAGATCGGGCTTCCGCAGATACGGATAGATTTCCGCCTGCCGGCTTCCCGGGAGAGGCTGCCAGACCTGATTCTGAAGCACGGGAGACTCCTTTCCAGCCCAAAATCTTCACCCGTTCAGGCGGGTAATGATGGCCCTGGCTTCGTCCGTCAGAAAATGCCATACACCGATTTGCTGGAGCGTATCCACCTTCGGGATGCCCGCATCCGTCCAGCCCCGCTCGCGATAATATACAAGAATCAACTGACGCAGCTCGTCTTTTCGATGCCGCATCAGCGCGGCACGCTTTTTGCCCGTGGGCATCTGCTGAATTTCCGGCAAAGGCAAATTCAGGATCGCGGAGAGCTGGCGGTCATTATACTCTTTTTCCAGTTCATAGAGCGAGTCCTCCGTGGGACCGATGGCCCGGTCGGGAATCCAGTCGCGCTCGCCGGTCGTTGTCCCGAACGACAGGACATTCATCACACGCTGCAGGTTGATGTCCCGGTCCGTTTGCTCGAAGATCTGCTCCCAGGTCAGTTCCGTGCCCAGCATGCCGTTGTAAAAATCCGCATAAAGCTCCTGCGACGCCGGATTGATATAAATGTCGGTATGGTTTCCCTTCATGGAATCGGGATTGAAAACATCCACCCAGGGCAGCTTGCACAGGCCCAGATTGTCGTTGCCGAGACGCACACGCGGATAGGTGACGAGCGCTCTGGCCTTGGATTCAAACGTGGGAAAAGCGCCCAGCAGATCCACCTTGACCAGCCAGGCGGCGGCGTGATGCGCGCCGATGTCGCTGGCCGCCGCGTAGGAGGCCTGCATGGAAAGCGACCGGTGCGTCCGATACAGGGAGAAAGGAAGTCCTTTGGTCTGCATGGCAAACGTCTGCAGCTCTTCGAGCGGCTTCGCTTTGCCGGTTCGCGAAGCGTACTTTTCAGCGACCCAGGCGGTCAGGCCCACCATGCCCAGGGCGGCGGCGCGGGCCAAGTCGGTCCGGCGATACGCCAGGTCATGGATGAACTGCAACGCTGCCTGCTCATCCCCCCACGTCAGGCAAAAGCCGTCCATGTCTTCCTTCGTCAGGTAGCCGCGCTGGCAGCATTCCATGACAAACGCCATGATGACCGCCGTGGTAATGGTATCGATGCCGTAATTGTCGCAATGCCAGTTGGCTTCCATGACAAATTCGGGATGCCACATGCCCAGGTTCGAACCGAATCCGGCGGCGGTTTCATACTCGGGTCCGTCCACCCAGACCCTTTGTCCGCAATGCGAGCCTGTCGTCAGCATGACCCAGTCGTCTTTGGTGCAGCGCAGATTGCAGCCCGGAAAGCACCCGTCCATTCCGCGATGCTCAAACAGCCGCTCAGCGTAAGCTTTGCCGCAGATTTCAGCCGCCCGCGGGTGTGACCCGCGCTGATAATTATGGACCGGCAGGGACTGGTATTCTTCCTTGTTCATAAAAGAGATCAGACCGGCCGACCCTTTGAGATGCATTTTCAGCGCCTGCGGATCGACGTC
>JAKQHR010000184.1 GCA_029557905.1 Verrucomicrobiota bacterium | reverse complement strand
ATGCCGATGCGCGACTCTCTGTGCGCCTAGTTTCTTCCGTCGTATCTCCAGCCAGGGATTTTCAGTGGCCTTGATGTCCTTTGCCAGAGTTTTCCACATTAGTTTCAAGAGTCCGATGTGCTGGTTGAAAGTGCTGGCGGTAACTTTGTCTGATTCCAGTTTCTCGGCATAAGCTTCGGCGATTTCTACATTAATTCCCTGCATATATTTAGAATACGCCGGTTCTGCTTCACCTTCTTTTCTAGGGGCGGATTTATCCGGATATGTCTCCTTCATCCAGCGCATAAACCTGTTCCAAGAGCTTTCGTAGCCGGCAAGCGTGCGTTCTGATGAGTCGGGGCGCTTTTTGCTGGCGACATAAGCGTCCCACGCATCGATCATCTTCAGGGGAGGGTGTTGTGCATCCATTTCTGTTTGTTTTTCCTTCTCGGCCTCCGAAAGCCGATCCTTTGTTATCGCAAGTATTTCGGCCTTATTTGCGGTGCGAAACGGACGCATTTCTTTGTCCCGCCTTTTCTCCGCCTCTTTTCCGTTCGTTGTTTTCAAGGACTTGCAAATAGGCTTTCCGTCCACGATATACCTTAACCAATAAACATTTCCGCGTTTGTATAAGTGTCCGGTCCTTGGTTTTTTTGCCATATTTGTCTCCTTGCGCTACGGTGCGCCTTGTTATTTTCTGAAATTAATATAGTATACAGAAAGTATACAATCAATAGAATTATATTGATATTATTGAAGATGTCGCTGATTTGTAATCAGCAGGTTCCCGGTTCGACCCCGGGAGCTGGCTCCAGTTTCCTACCTTGGGGTCAGACGGCGAAAAGTACTGGGGATATTATTGATGATGTCTGCGGCGCTGAGGGCCGTTTGTGTCCGGCGCAGCGCGGCCGCATCGCCCGATTTTCCATGAATCCAGACGGCCGCTTTTGCGGCGTCAAGCGGTCTGATGCCCTGTGCAAGCAGGCCTGTCAGAATGCCCGCCAGCACGTCGCCTGATCCCCCTGTCGCCATTCCCGGATTGCCGTTCAGGTTGATGAAGAGTTCTCCCGCGGGATCAGCGATCAGTGTTCCCGCCCCCTTTAATATAACGATTGCCCCGGATTTTTCTGCAGCGGCGAGACAGGCTTTGCAGCGGTCTGCCTGAATGGCGGCCGCGGTGGTTTGCATCAGTCCGGCCAGTTCGCCGGGATGGGGGGTCATCACAACGGGGCATTTTTCCTTCTTGATGATTGCCGGCCGTCCCGAAAGCGCATTGATTGCGTCGGCATCGAGCACGAGAGGAACAGAACTCGTTTTCAGCATCCGTTCCACCAGCCTTGCAGCTTCCGGATTGTTCCCAAGACCGGGTCCGATCAGGACAGATGTGCACTTTTCCAGAAGGCTGTCAGAAAGTTCCATCGCATGCACCATTGCCTCCGGGCAGGAGGGGGCCACGATCGAAACGATGCTTTCCGGCACCGCGGCGGATACAAGTCCCGCACCGGATTTTACGGCCGCGCGGGCCGCCATCGAGATCGCTCCGGAAAAACCCGGAGAGCCTCCGATCAGCAGCGCATGGCCGAACAGTCCTTTATGGGCGTCAGCCCTGCGACGGGGGAACAGCGCGCGCAGATTGTTCGCGCAGATGAGGTCGGGGCCGGCCGGTTTATTCAGGGCCCGGAAATATTCTTCCGGTATGCCGAGGTCCGCCACTTCAAGAGAGCCGATGCAGGAAAGCGCTTCCGGCCGGAGCAGTCCCGTTTTGGGCGCGCCCAATGTGATCGTGAGATCGGCGTGCACGGCCGGATCATTTGCAGCGCCTGTGTCGGCATCGAGTCCTGTGGGGATGTCAATGGCGACGATCAGGGTTTTGCCGGACAGGCTCTGAATCCACTCGACGGCCTTGCGGATCAGTCCGCGCGGCGCGCCTTTGGTGCCCGTGCCGAGAAGCCCGTCCACAATCAGGTCGGGGATAAATGCGCCGGCGGAAATTTGTTCCCAATCCGCCTCGCCGCTGATAATGTGAATGTCCAGACCGGAAGCTTCCGAGGGTCGTCCAAACGTCCAGATATCTGTTCTATAACCTCGCTTCTGAAGATATTGCGCGGCGACGATGGCGTCGCCGCCGTTGTTGCCCGGTCCCGCAAGAAAACGGATATAAGGATGGCTGATTCCGGCCGCCCGCAGCAGCCAGCAGATGTGATCCGCCACGGCGTGCCCGGCCCGGTCCATCAGCACCACCTGCGGAACTCCCGCCTCCTCAATCGTGCGCCGGTCCAGTTCGCGCATCTGGGCTGATGAGACCATGATCATGCAGGCCCCCGCGGACATTTTACAGCGAGCAGGGCCGTAGCGGCCGCATACTGATGCGTGTGCGAAAGACTGACATAGATCCTGTCGATGTTCATCTTCCTGGCGAGTTCAGCCCCTTTGCCGAGCATCATCACGACGGGCGCCCCGCCGCCGTCCCGCACCACTTCGATATCCAGCCAGCCCAGTTCCGCGCCGATGCCGGTGCCGAACGCTTTGGCGACCGCTTCCTTGACGGCGAAGCGGCTGGCGTAATGAAGCGCCGGACGGGCCTTCTGGTCACAGTAGTCCTGCTCTGATTTGCGGAAAATCCGGTTGCGAAAGCGGCGTCCGTGCCGGGCAAGGGCATCTTCGACCCGCCGGTTTTCGACGATATCAATGCCGATGCCCGCCACTCCGCGCGGATCTGTATTACCTGCCGGCATGCTGCTGGATTCCTTTCATGGCCCTGAGCATTTCACGCACAGCCGGCTCCAGCCCGATCAGGACCGCGCGCGCAACGATGCTGTGTCCAATGTTCAGCGTGTCGAGATGCGGGACACTGGCCAGGCCGTCCAGATTGTCCAGATTGAGACCATGCCCGGCATTGACCTGGAGACCCAGTTTGTGCGCCAGTTTTGCGCCAGCGGCCAGCCGCCGCAGCTCGCGTTTCCGGATGGTTCCCCGGGTGTCGCAGTACCGTCCTGTATGCAGTTCCACGCAGGTCGCGCCGACCTTCAATGAAGCTTCCAGCTGGCGGGGATCGGGATCCACAAACAGGCTGACCCGCACGCCCGCTTCGGACAGGCGGGCCACGGTCTGCTTCAACTTTCTGTCTCTTACGACATCCAGTCCGCCTTCCGTGGTCAGTTCGCGGCGTTTTTCGGGAACAAGACAAACTTCCTCCGGCTTCACCTTCAGGGCAATGGCGACAATCTCTTCGGCATTGGCCATTTCCAGGTTCAGCGGGAGGCGTCCCCATTTCTTTACGGCGAAGACATCGGCATCCTGAATGTGCCGGCGGTCTTCGCGCAAATGGATGGTAATGCCGTGTGCTCCGCCTCGGCGGCAGGCCTCGGCCGCCTCGACGATGTCCGGATAGCGGGTTCCCCGCGCCTGCCGGATGGTGGCCACATGGTCAATGTTTACGCCCAGTTTCATGTTTCAGTTCCTTAGAATTTTTCAATCACATCCTGTGTGCGGGACTGAACCCCCATGCCCGGGGCATACATCACGCAGAATCCCACGCCTTTCTGTTTGGCGGCATGGAGTGCATGCGAAGCCGCCTCAAAAAGCCGGCTGAGAGTGCGGGCATGACCGGGGACGAGAGCGATGCCCATGCTCACGGTTGTTTTCAGCGTGATCGCGCCATACTTGAATTCGGCCCGCTTGATGACGGCAGAAAGCCGTCTGGCGGTATGCTGTGCATCGGCGGCTGCGGCGGGAAACAGGATCAGAAATTCATCACCGCTGTAGCGCGCAATGAGATCGTCTTCACGCAGATTCTCCTGGAAAAGCCGGGAAACGCCCTGAAGCAGTGCATCGCCGGCTTCCCGGGAATAATGCTGGTTGTAATCCTGAAAGTTGTCCACGTCGCAGTAGATCATGGCCACGGTGCGGCCTTCTTTCCGGTGCTGGGAAATAAATTTAGGGAGCGTGCGGCCCAGCAGGTCGCCGCGAAGCACGCCGGTGAGATCATCCAGATATTTTTCCTGCGCCGGCAGGATGTCTCCTTCGTCGGGTGCGGTCACGGGTTCTCCTGCCAGTTTCACTCCGCCGCTCAGCCGGCCGGCTTCTTCTGCGGCATGCTCCGCGTTTTCCAGCAGGTCGCTCAGGCGGGTGCCGTTTTCCGGACAGGTGGCAATGCCGATCGCCGGCGAACCCGGCAGTCCGTCCGCCACGCGCTGCGCCACCCGTTCCGCATGTTTCCGGCTGGTCTTGATGATCATGCCGATTTGGTTTTCGTCATAGCGCATGACCATATCCGAGGCACGGATCATCCCGCGAATCCGGGCGACGGGGTCTTCCGGCCGGTGGCCGCCGTCCGTTGCGCGCAGTGTCATCACGGCAAAGGGTTCGGGATTCCTGTATATGCTTCCGAGTTGTTTCAGGATGCATGCGCGAAAGGGATCGAGCACTCCTTCTGCCGCCGCCGCGCTGGGCCGGCGGCCCGTGAAGAGCAGATGAAAACGGGCATAGCTGACAAGCAGGCAGAGCATGATGAAAGAAACCGCGACGACAATCAGCGTCTGGCCGATCACGGTCATTATCTGATCCAGCATCATGCCCACGGG
This sequence comes from Verrucomicrobiota bacterium, assembly GCA_029557905.1. Classification (GTDB taxonomy): domain Bacteria; phylum Verrucomicrobiota; class Kiritimatiellia; order JAKQHR01; family JAKQHR01; genus JAKQHR01. The sequence continues at coordinate 35,714 of JAKQHR010000184.1, read as the reverse complement.
GTCGTCTCCCTTTAAAGAATGGTTTGGCCTGTTTCGGCTTCGAAGAAATGAGCTTTCTTCATGTTGAAGACCATCGTGATGCTCTGGCCCGCGGCGGCGGGGTCGTGCGCATCGGTTCGGGCGGTGAAGTTGTGGGGTCCGTTGTTCAGGTAAAGATAGACCTCCGCGCCCATGGGTTCCACGACCTCCACTCCGGCCGGAACGGAGTGGTCCGCGGAAGCCTGCGGAGCGTAAAGCGCGTCCTTCAGGTCTTCGGGCCGCAGGCCCATCGTGATCTTCTTCCCGTCGTGCTCCGCCAGCCTCGCGTACTGGGAATCCTCCGCGCACACGCTGAACGTCCCGGCGTTGAAGAACATGCGCCCGTCCCTGTTTTCCAGCCGCCCGTCGAAGAAGTTCATGGGCGGGCTGCCGATGAATCCCGCCACAAACCGGTTGGCCGGCTGAGAATAGATGGTCATGGGCCGGTCCGTCTGCTGCACAACGCCGTCCTTCATCACGACAATGCGGTCGCCCATGGTCATGGCTTCAATCTGGTCGTGGGTGACATAGATCATCGTGCAGGCCAGGCGGGTGTGCAGGCGGCTGATCTCCATGCGCATCTGCACGCGCATTTTTGCATCGAGATTGGAAAGCGGCTCGTCGAACAGAAAGGCCTTGGGCTTGCGCACGATGGCCCGGCCCACGGCCACGCGCTGGCGCTGGCCGCCGGAGAGGGCCTTGGGCTTGCGCTCCAGCAGGTCGGCGATGCCCAGGATATCAGCGGCCTCGCCAACGCGCTGTTCGATGTCCGCCCGCGGCATCTTCCGGAGTTTCAGGCCAAAGGCGAGATTTTCGCGCACCGTCATGTGGGGATAGAGCGCATAGTTCTGGAAAACCATGGCAATGTCGCGATCCTTGGGCGGCACGTCGTTGACTTTGCGGTCATCAATATAAATGCTTCCGCTGCTGACCTCCTCGAGTCCGGCCACCATTCTCAGCGTGGTGGATTTCCCGCACCCGGAAGGGCCCACCAGCACCACGAACTCCCGGTCGGCGATTTCCAGGTTCACATCGCTCACGGCCGTGACGCTGCCCGGATACACCTTGCAGACCTTCTCAAGAATAACTTTTGCCATTGATCACCAACTCCCAGAGACAACAGTCCCAGTCCATGCCTACGCTAACACCGCACCGGAACGGGTGTCAAAGGGATTCAGGCCGGCTGCCAGACGGCGCTGATCCGGTCCGGGAAGGTGCAGGCAATCTGGATATGAGCCAGCCCGGCGTGCTCAACGGTCTGGCGGATTTCCTGCTCGGCCCGCCACGCCTCATTGCAGTCGGAACTGATGTGGGCCAGAAATATCTGCTTCAGGCGGGGGCCGGCGATCTCCTCGATGACGGCGGCCGCCTGCCGGTTGGAGAGGTGTCCCTGCCGGCCCATAATGCGCTGCTTGAGCATCCAGGGCCGCTGGGCGTTTTGAAGCATGGTCTCATCGTGATTGGTTTCGATCACCAGCGCATCGCAGTCCCTGAGCCGCGTGCGGATCAGGGCGGTGGCCATGCCCATGTCGGTGACCACGCCTATCGCCGCGGTGGAGGAGCGGATAATGAAACCGACCGGATCATAGGCGTCATGCGGGACAGAAACCGGTTCGATCTGGAGCGTGCCGATCTGGAATGGCTGCCCCGTTGTGAAAACATTCCACGGGAGGCCGGCCAGGCCCCGCTGCCGGCCGATTCCGTTAATGGTGCCGCTGTTTGCAAAGAGGGGGGTGGCATAGCGCCGGTGCAGGACCCCGATGCCCGCGGTGTGGTCTGTATGCTCATGGCTTACGCAGATGGCCCGCAGGCGGCCGGGATCCTCACCGATCTCCTCCAGCCGCCGTTCCGTTTCTCTTCCGCTGATGCCGGCGTCAACGAGAATGGACACCCCGTCTGCCGACACAAAGGTGCAGTTCCCCGAACTCCCGCTGGCCAGTACACACACACGCTCTCTCATGCAAAACCCCGGTTAATGATCTTGTTTAGCATACTTCACAAAGCTATCATGTCCAGTCAAAGGCACGGTAATGGCTCAGCAGATTCTCAGTCAGGTTCAGGACCAGCGGCTCCAGATGATACTGGCTCCGCAGCTCCGCCAGTCGCTGGAAATTCTCCAGCTCCCGGTGCTCGAACTGCAGTCGGTGATCCAGCAGGAACTGGAGCAGAATCCGGCCCTGGAGGAATATGACGCCCCTCAGGCGGCTCCGGAGACCCCCGCCGAACCGCCCGCCCCTGAGCCGGAAACCGACAACAACAAGGAAATGGACTTCAAGGAGGACTACGAAATCCTTTTGAAGCTGGACGACGACTGGCGGGAGTTCTATCAGCAGAGCCAGACCCTCCAGCGCTGGACGCCGGATGACGCGGAGCGCCGCGAGCATTTTCTGGATTCAATGGTGCAGTCAGAATCTCTGCAGGAGCATCTCATGGCCCAGCTTCCGATGGCGGGGCTGGAGCAGGAGGACCGAAGAATCGGAGAGCTTCTGATCGGCAGTATCACCAGCGACGGCTATCTGTCCACCAGCATCGAGGAACTTGCCGCCTCCACGGGATACTCCGTGCAGAAACTGAACGAGGTGCTGGCGGTCATACAGGGTTTTGACCCGGTCGGCGTGGGCGCCCGCGATCTGAGCGACTGCCTGCTGCTGCAGCTCCGGCGGCGCGGCCTGGATCAGTCGCCGGCCGCGAACATGGTTCGGCTCCATCTGAACGATCTGGCGGCAAGAAAATACGCGCGCATCGCGAAGGAAATGAACCTGCCGCTGGAGACCGTGCAGGAGACGGCCCGTGTGATCGCCGCCCTTGAGCCCAAGCCCGGCCGGGCCTTCGCCGCCGAATCCACCAACTTCATCCATCCGGAAATCACCATCCGGAAAGTGGACGGAGAGTACGTGGTGCAGCTTGACGACGACCATCTCCCGCACATCCGCATCAGTCGTCACTATCACAAGCTGCTGGAGGATCCGGCCACCCCGGCCGATGTGAAAAACTACGTGCAGGAAAAAATCCGGAGCGGCATGTTCCTGATCAAAAGCATCAATCAGCGGCAGCAGACCATCTACCGCATAGTCAGGGAGCTGGTGAAGACCCAGCGCGATTTCTTTGAGCACGGCCTTTCGCATCTGCGGCCGCTCACCATGTCGGCCATCGCCGACGAACTGGGAATTCATGAAACCACGGTCAGCCGCGCGATCTCCGGAAAATATGTCGCCACGCCGCAGGGCACCTATGATCTGAGGTACTTCTTTGCTTCCGGCTATGCCCATGCCGATGGGCAGCAGGTTTCAAACAAGACCGTCAAGGAGGCCCTCGCGAACCTGGTTGCAAAGGAAAGCCCGTCACACCCCTTGTCCGACCAGGCGCTGGCCGGGGCCCTCAGGGAAAACGGCTTCAACGTGGCCCGCCGCACGGTCGCCAAGTACCGCGAGGAGCTCAAGATACTTCCGTCCCATCTGCGCAAGGCGTGAAAAGTTCCAATCCCTGGAACTTTTCGACAAAAAACTTCCAATGGTTGGAACTTTTTGCGGGAAAACTTCCAATGATTGGAACTTTTTCCCCGCCCCCGGCCGCATCCTCCTGAACCCCCACGCGAAAATATCCCGTGACAACCTCCTCTGATGTTTTACTATGTGCAAAAACAGGGCGTCAAAAGGAGAAGCAGACATGCCGGTGCCGATTACGATTGAGAAGCTGACGAAACGCTTTGGCGCAAAGACGGTCCTCAGAGACATTGATGTGCAGATTGCCGCCGGCGAAATTTTCTTCCTGCTGGGGCCTTCGGGATGCGGGAAGACGACGCTGCTGCGCGCCGTTGCGGGCCTGAATGATCCCGACGAGGGCCGCATTCTGGCCGGCGACCGCGATGTGACGCATCTGCCCCCTCATCAGCGGGACATGGGCATGGTGTTCCAGAGCTACGCGCTGTGGCCCCACATGTCCCTGCGCGAAAACGTGGCCTTCGGCCTTGAAATGCGCGGGATCGGGAAAGCCGACATACAGGCGCGCGTGATGCGCGCATTGGAAATGGTCCGGCTGGCCGACCGCGCCGATTCCAAACCCAACGAACTCTCCGGAGGCCAGCAGCAGCGCGTCGCGCTGGCGCGCGCGCTGGTGATCGAGCCGCAGTGCTTGCTGCTCGACGAGCCGCTTTCCAATCTTGATGCCAAGCTGCGCCTCGAAATGCGCACGGAAATCCGCCGCATCTGCAAGGAGGCCGGTCTGACCGCGATCTATGTCACGCATGATCAGAAAGAGGCGCTTTCCATCGCCGACCGTCTGGCTGTCCTGGATCAGGGACGCCTGCTTCAGATCGGTTCTCCGCAGGAGGTCTACACGCGGCCCGGCAGTCGCTTTGTGGCCCAGTTCATCGGCGAGACCACGTTTGTTGAAGGCCGCGTCCTGGGCTGGCGCGACGGCCGGGCGGAGATCGAAACCGCGGCGGGGATATGGACGGCCCAGACCGCCGGCGGGCTTGAGGCGGGAGAAACCGTCTGGCTGTCGGTTCGTCCCGAAGCTGTCCAGCTGCATACTGACCGCGCGGATGGTCCCAACGTGTTCAATGCGGCGCTTCACGCCACCATCTATCTGGGGGAAGTGGCCCAGCATGCCGTCGAGCTGGGCGGCGATATTTCCCTGAAGGCGCTGGAAACCCGGCCCAGGCTGGTTGCCCGGGATGACGCGCGCGCCGAAACAAGGCTCTATGTGGATCCGGCCGACGTTCAGGTTTTGAAGGCATGACCAGGAATCTTTCCATTCTTGCGGTGCTGGCCGCCGTGGTGGCGCTGCCGTTTGTCTTCCGCCAGGAGACCGGGGTGCGCGAATGGCGGGAGGGCGATCCGGTGCTTGTGGTCATCACCCCGATGAACGAGGCGATCCGTCACGAATATGCGCTGGGATTCTCGCGCTGGCATGCGGAAAATTTCGGCTCGCCGGTCAAGGTGGACTGGCGCAACATCGGCGGGACAACCGAAATCTCGCGTTATCTGACCAGCGAGTTTGTCTCCAGCTTCCGCGCCTGGTGGACGGCGCAGGGCCGGCCATGGCGCGGTGACGGCGCGGCCATCATCCTCAGCAAATCCTTCAATCCCGATGCGAAACCCGGGGACGTGGACGAGGCGGACTGGGCGGAGCAGTGCAGCATGTATGCGGCTTTCCGCGGCACGGACGATCCGCAGGCGTTTTCCAGCCGGATTGACATGTATTTCGGCGGGGGCGCCTATGACGGCGACAGCGCGACGCGTCAGGGACTGCTTGTCCCGGCGTGGGCTCCGGAGGAGATACCTCCCGGACTGCTGGCGACGGATGCGGGCGCGGAACTGATTCCTCCGGGCATGAGCGGGGAGGTGTGGCGCACCCCGACATGGTACGGGACCACACTGAGCACCTTCGGCATCTGCTACAACCGCGACCGGATGCTCGCGCAGGGGATGGATCGAGACCCGGAGCACTGGGCGGACCTGGCCGATCCGCGCTGGTTCGGCACCCTCGGGCTGGCGGACCCGACCAAGAGCGGCAGCATCGCCAAGGCGTTTGAAACCATCGTGCAGGTCCAGTGCCGCCACGCGGTTGAAGCGGCCGGATTCGGGCCGATGATTGACGACTATGAGTTGCGGATCGCCGCCGCGAAACTGGCGCCGGGACAAATGCCCGAAGGTGTCCCGGAGGAATACCAGCAGGCTGTCGAGACGGGCTGGATGAACGGCCTGCGGCTGATTCAGAAGATCGGCGCCAATGCGCGCTACTTCACCGACAGCGCCAGCAAGGTTCCGCTGGATGTCGGCATGGGCAATGCGGCGGCGGGATTGGCGATTGATTTTTACGGCCGGTTCGAAGCGCAGGTGAGCAATGCGGGACACGGCCGTGAGTCCATGGCCTATGTGACTCCGCGCGGAGAATCCGGAGTGAGTTCCGATCCCATTTCCCTGCTGCGCGGCGCCCCCCGCCGGGAGATCGCGCAGCGGTTTATACAGTACCTGCTGAGCGAGGAGGGGCAGAAACTCTGGTGCTACCGCGTTGGCGAACCGGGCGGCCCGCAGAAGTACGCACTGCAGCGGTTCCCGATCCGGCGTGATTTCTACCCGTCGGATAATCCCGTTTTTCAGGCCGCCCACGAGCGGCATCGGGCGCATACCACCGAAGACATGAGCCGGCCCTCGCTGGATGCCTACCGGCTGGCGGAGGAGTATGTCTATCGGCCGCGCTGGACGGCCGGGCATTTCGGCCTGTTTCGTGATTTGGTCCGCGCCATGTGCATGGACGCGGGAAAGGAGCTCCGCATGGCCTGGGGCGAAATCGTGGCCCGGGGCGGGCCCGAAGCGTGCCCGCGCGCGATGGATGCGCTGCAGCGCCTTCCGCTGGAGCCGGAACCCCTGACATGGACTTCGGGCCTGGCCCTGGGCAGAAAATATGACCGGATTGATCTGCTGCGCGAATGGACCATTCAGTACCGGGCGCAGTATGCCGAGGCGGCGCGTCTCGCGAGGGAGGAAGGGGGCACCCGGCGATGAGGAAGAGCACGGCATGGTTTGTTTTCGGTGCGGTGACGGCGCTGCTTTCGGTTCTTTTCTTCTGGCCGCTCGGCACCGTGATCTCGGGCGGATTCTGGGTGAACGGGAAGTTCACCCTGCGCTACCTGATCGGCGTTTTCGAGAACCCGATTTATGTGGAAGGTCTGTTCAACAGCCTCAAGATTGCACTGGGGACAACGCTGCTGGCCATGGTGGTCGCGCTTCCGCTGGCGTGGATTGCCAATCAGTTTGAGTTCCGCGGCAAGGCGGCGTTTTCGGCGTTGGTGCTGGTTCCGATGATTCTGCCGCCGTTTGTCGGGGCCATCGGGTTTCAGCAGATGTTCGGGGCCTACGGAATGATCAACGCCCTCTTCGGCCTCGGTGCCCGCGACTGGCTGGGCGGGGGGCAGTACGCCGGAGTGGTGCTGCTCCAGACCCTGTCCCTTTATCCGATTCTCTACCTCAATGCCGTCGCGGCGCTGGCCAACATTGATCCGGCCATGGAGGAGGCCGCCGCGAACCTCGGCTGCACACGCCTGCGCCGCTTTTTCCGGATCACGCTGCCGCTCATGATGCCGGGGCTCTTTGCCGGCGGCACGCTGATTTTCATCTGGAGCTTCACCGAGCTGGGCACACCGCTGATCATGAACTATACCCGGTGCGCATCCGTGCAGATTTACGATTCGCTGAAGGAAATCGGATCGAATCCGTTCCCCTATGCGCTGGTGACGGTGATGCTGGCGGCCAGCGTGGGGCTCTACGCCGTCAGCCGCCGGCTGTTTGGGGGCCGGGCCTATGCGATGCAGAGCAAGGCGAGCACACAGTCGGCCGTGCGGACCCTGTCCGGCTGGCGCGGCCTGCTGGCCGCGCTCCCGTTTGCGCTGGTGACGGGCCTCGCGCTGCTGCCGCATCTGGGTGTGGTGCTGACCAGCTTCGCCGCCCCCGGCAGCTGGTACCAGAGCGTGCTGCCGCAAACCTTCACCGGCGGCAACTACATCGAGGCGCTGGGACATGACATGACCGTCAGCAGCATCCGCAACAGCCTGCTGTTCTCCTCGCTGGCGGTGGCTTTTGATATTGTGGTGGGCATTGCCATCGCATTTGTGGTGGTTCGTTCGAAGATCCGCCTGCGCGGCGTGCTGGACGCGCTTTCGATGATCCCGCTGGCGGTCCCCGGACTGGTGATGGCGTTCGGATTTCTGGCGGTGAGCTCCTGGCTCAGCAATCTGAAAGGCTTCGCGGATGCGGACTGGTGGCCCCGGCTGGTGGATGTGCGCACAAACCCGACCCTGTTTCTGGTGCTGGCCTATTCGGTCCGCCGTCTGCCCTATATGGTGCGCAGCGCCGTCGCCGGTCTGCAGCAGACCAGCGTGACGTTTGAAGAGGCGGCATGGAATCTCGGGGCGTCGCCGGCCAAAACGCTCCGGCGGATTACGCTTCCCCTGATCATGGCAAATCTGATCGCCGGGACGCTGCTGACCTTTGCGTTCAGCATGCTGGAGGTCAGCGACAGCCTGATGCTGGCTCAGCAGGCGGATTACATGCCGATCACGAAGGCGATATTCGAGCTCTTCCAGCTGCTGGGCACGGGCAAATATGTGGCGGCCGCGCTGGGCGTGTGGGCCATGGCATTCCTGACCGCGACGCTCGTGGGAAGCAGCCTGCTCCTCGGCAAAAAACTTGGCGCGGTGTTTCGCGTGTAGCGCGGGCGGCCTACGGCGCGAAGTCCAGGTAGAGTCTCATCAGCAGGTATGTTGTGCCGCTCACTGCCGTGACGGCCGGAAGCAGAACTTCCGCTTTTTCCAGCTGCATGATCCGGTTTGCGGCAAAAGCCAGCGGCACGGCCAGTATCCAGTTCCAGCAGCGGGCGGTTTCCATCTTGAGGGGGTTCGGTCCGAAGAGCAGGGGGAGCGCGAACACACCCAGAATGATCAGCAGAAAGACCGTCGCGGGTTCCAGTGGTTTCCTGCGGAGCGCCGCTCCGGCGCCGGCAAGGAAAAACGAACACGTTGCGCTGCCCATCATAAGCCACATGTCAATCTGTCCGCCTAACAGTGCGGCAAGCCACCGGTATGGGGAAGTGAAGCGATACCACTGTTCAACATAGTCGCTGGAAACATTGTAGATTTCCAGATAGTCGAGCCGGTAATAGAGGAGCGTGGAGACCAGCAGAAGGGTCATTATGCCAAGTGGAAGTATGGCGCGGATGAGGATATCCGCCGGCCGCCAGCGCCGCTGCAATCCAGTCGCCAGCGCGAACACGGCAAAGATGGAAGTGGCAATGCACCATGCATAGTTCATCATGGTCAGCAGATAGAATACCAGGCCCAGGGGGACGGCCCAGCGCCACGGCCGATCCGATTTGAAGACTGTTGTCCAAGTTAACAGCAGCGCAAGGCAGAAGAAAACCGCATACAGTCCATTTTGCGCAAAATATGAATAGGCGAGAGTGGAAGGCGCCGCAGTCCACAAAAGGGCGGCGGCCAGCCCGGTTCGGCGGTCATCAAAAAGCAGATATCCCAGGCCGTACAGCACAAACACATTCAGGAAGCTGAAAAGGGCCAGTCCAATGAGATACTGGAATCGCGTCATGTGTGAGCGGTAATCCTCGTGGTCCGCGCCGATGACTTTGCCGATAAAATATAGAGAGAGCGCGCCTCCGGGCGGGTGAGAAAGGCCGTGGATGGTGCCGCGCAGCCGCGGCTGGATTTCTTCAAAGTTTCGCAGGAAGTGACTTTTGGTGCGAATGTGCGGCAGCGCCCAGAGCACGGTGGTGTGGGCCTGCCATGAGCGCGTCAGCGCACCCGCGCGCCCGTTTTCCTTTAGAAGCGGTCCGTCCGGAAGGGATGCAATCACAAGCATCAGCAGCAATCCGAGAAGATAGACCGCAAAGAGGGTTTTCCATGTCTTCACGCCCGAGTCGGGCCTGGAAATCTTCCTCGCAAGCATGCAGAGCGCCGTCAATGTGAGCAGGGTCATTGGAACAAATATCCAGGCGGAAGGTGTTGTGGCGATGCGAACAAAAGACTCCATCCAGCCTTCATGGCCGTGCCAGAGATTCGAGAAAAAAGGGAACGTGCGCACATTGTTGAAAGCCTTGTCCGGCTGAAGACGGTAAACCATGCTGAATACCGCCCAGACCAGCCATGGTCTGGCGCTCCAGCGCACAAGGAGGGGCCATACCGGCTTTTCCCCGCCTGCGGCGCGGCGCAGGCCGAGAAGGGCGGCGGTCTCGGCCAGCAGGCAGACGACCGCCAGGCCGACGGGAAAACTTAAAATGGTTAACTGGTCTGACATCAGGGGGCGGGAGTATATATGCGGATGCGGGGGTGGGCAAAGAAAAGTTCACGATCCCTGAACTCGGTCATGAGGACATGTCCGGTTTCGATATCCAGATAATTCTTCTGGGCTTCTCGGTCAAAGAAAGGAGAAAGCGGGTCGAAAAACCGGTCGCGCGCAATGGATGACTGCACAAGCCATTGATATTGACCTCGCCGCATATGGCGTCGGGCCTGCCTTGAAACCAGATTGCGCACCTGAACTTCCTGAACGCGCGGCTTCCGGGTGCGAAGGGTGTAGCGTTCAAAAATGGCGGTCTGCCGGGAATGAAAATGCTCCACGCACCAGTCGCGAGCACGGATTCGCGTGTCGGTCCGTCGCAGGGCAAGGCTGTCAAGCCAGGCCGCTGATATCCATGCCATGACCAGCGCGGTCAGGATAGCCCGGAAAACAATGCGCGGTCCACGCCTTTCCGGACTTTTGATCAGCGCCACGGGCCATATCCAGAACGGCGCAAGCGCCACCAGGTCATTTGAGCGGATGAAATCGCGGCTGACGATGAAAAGGAAAAGCAGGAAAGTGCTGAAGACGAATCCCGGCACCGCCATCAGCAGGGTGTTCCGATCAAGTTTTTTACGGGCTGCACGGAGCATCAGCAGAACCCATGGCGGAAGCAGCAGCCAGTATCCATAGCGGAAACTGAAACGAACCAGAAGGGCCGCGTTGCGGCTGATTTTTCCCATCAGTGAAATTTCTTCGCCGGTGATGTTCGCCTGCCATGCCATGAAGCGGGGAAAGTGCTTCATGAAATAGTCGGGAATGCGGAGGGGGGGGCAGGCATACAGGGCCCCGGCCAGAAAGCCCGTCGCCACCGCAGCGGCCACCGCCCAGCGCCAGACAGCATTTTTTTCGCGGAAGAGAAGAATCCAGACCGTGACAGGAAGAAGGATTCCCAGAAGGGCCTGATATTTCACTCCGAAGGCAACACCCAGGATCAGCCCGCAGAGCGCGCTTCTCCACGGCCGGCAGCCGGTGTCCCTGTCCATTGCGGCCGCCGCCAGCCATGCCAGCATCAGCAGTGCGGCCAGCGGGACATCATTCATGCCGTAATGACTGTACTGCGCATTCACCGGCTCGAAGATGAGCAGAAGGGCGGCCGGCAGCCGGGTTTTCCATGACAGCGCCGGCCACGCGCGCATGATGAAAACGGCGAGCGCCAGTGTGATCCACGCCGCGGTGTGCAGGCGAAGCATGAATGCCCAGTTCCACCGATGCATGTTCAGCAGTTTCTCCCGGGCGAGACCCGCCATGTGAAGCACCGGCGTCAGGCCCTTCAGCTCATGAGCCAGCATGATGGAATCGCCGTAGGGATACAGCGCGAGCTGATAATTCTCTCCGTAGCGGTATCCGGGTTTATAATCGCCGGCATAGATGTCCCTCGCCACGAAAGCCTGTTTGGCCACGTCAGGATGAAAAATGAGGTCCGGCGCGCCGTGCCGGATGCCCGTCAGTCGGACAGAGACGCACAGCAGAATGATCAGCGCCGCTTCCGCAATTCTCTTCAAGGGAAGTCTTGGCATTATGCATTCGCTTTTTGAGGCGCCAGGGAAAGATGAAGCCCGTAGTCATGCATCAGAATGCCGGCAAGTTCACAGAGCGGCAGTCCCACCACATTGGTATAGGATCCGCGAATGGATTCAATCATGTAGCTGCAGGCCCCCTGAATGCCGTAGGCCCCGGCTTTGTCCATGACCTCGCCGGTGGCCATGTAGGCCTCGATTTCCTCGTCGCTCAGGGTTTTGAAGGTCACCTCGGTGCTGACGGTCATGCTTTCGCTGTGCACGATGGCGTTGTTCTCGGCCTTCAGCACACACAGGCCGCTGATGACATCGTGAGACCGCCCGCTCAGTTCGCGAAGCATATGCCGGGCGTGGGCTTCATCGCGCGGTTTCCCCAGAATGCGATTCCCCAGGGTGACAATCGTGTCGCCGGAGATGACCAGGACGGGTTGCGCGATGGTCCCGTCCCGGATGATTTTTTCGGCGACCCAGCGCGCTTTGTCGCGGGCTGCGCGCAGCGCGAAATCCGACGGCGTTTCGCCGGGTTCGGGCGTTTCATCCACATCCGGTTTGATGATTTGAAAGCCGAGCCCCAGGCCGCGGATCATTTCCTGCCTTCGCGGCGATGAACTGGCAAGCACGATGCTGATATGGTTTGTCATAATGCCTGCGGATTATTACCGCCCGGCCGCCGTTTGCCAGTCAAAAATAGCAGCGGAGGGCCAAAACCCGTTGCGCCGGCCCTCCCGGTCTGGCATACTGCGAAGAGGTTGTGAAATGAGAATGCCGCGTCGGTTAACAGTTTTCTTTTTGTTCGGCATCTGTCTGTGCCGCCCGGTGGCGGGTGCGGAGCGCGCCCCCGTGGTTGCTGACGGTTTTGCCGCCCTGGTCAACGACCGCGTCGTGACCGTCAGCGATGTGCTGATGCTGGTGCAGCAGGGCGAGACTCAGCGGCAGACGCTGTATGAGGGGGCCGAGCTGGAGCAGAAACGCAAGCAGGATTTTGAGGCGGCCCTGAATGCGCTGATTGATCAGGCCCTGATCCTCGAGGATTTTGAGCAGCAGAAAGCTGTTATTCCGGACCGGGTGGTGGACGAATATCTTGAATCCACGATTCGGGAGAAATTCGACAATGACCGCGGGGCTTTCCTGTCCGAGCTGGCGGCCGAACGATTGACGCTTGAGGATTACCGGGAACAGATACAGGATCGCCTGATCATCATGATTTCCCGCCAGCAGATACTGCGGGGCAATATTTTTGTTTCGCCGTCCTCTGTTCGCAGGGTGTACGAGGAGCGCGCGGATCGGTATGGAACACCCGAAGCAGTTCATCTGCGAGTGATAACCTTCAGCGGGGGAAAAACCGAAGAGGACCGCGCCGGGAGCCGATCCCTGGCGGAGTCGGTCCGCGCACAGCTGGCGGACGGCGCGGATTTCGCGGAGCTTGCTGCAGAGCATTCGCAGGACAGCCGCGCAAAGCAGGGCGGCGACTGGGGCTGGGTGGCGGTTCGGGATCTTGCGCCGGATTTCGCCGAAGCGCTTAAGTCGCTCCAGCCGGGCGGAGTCAGTGCGGTTGTCGGTTCCCGGGATCTGTACATCCTGAAGCTTGAAGAGCGCCGTCAGGCGGCGGTCCGCCCGTTTGACGAGGTTAAGGACCAGATCGAAAAGGAGCTGCGAAGCGCGGAGGAAGAGCGAATCTATCGGGAATGGATCGCGCGTCTGCGGAAAAAGCACACTGTGAAGATTTTTGAATGAAGCTGATTGCGGTCACAGCCGGAGACATCAATGGAATAGGGCCGGAGGTTGCACTAAAGGCTCTTTCGGCATGCAAGTGGCCTTCAAATTGCCGTTTTGTCCTTATTGGGAATGCGGGGATGCTGTCGCTTCAGGCGCGGAAGTTCGGCCTGCCGGTTAAGTCGCAAAGCTTCTCCATATGGGATCCGGATGGCGCGCGCCTTGCATGGAAACCGGGAAAAATCACGGCCTCAGCCTCCCGCCACGCCATGCACTGGGTCCGTCTTGCCGCGGAGGGCTGCATGGGCGGTTATTTCGATGCGATGGTCACGGCGCCCATCTGCAAGGAGGGCCTGAAGAAGGCCGGACTGAAAGCGCCGGGCCATACCGAATATCTTGCGGAAATCACAAGAACAAAACGCTTTGCCATGATGCTCATGGGCGGCGGCCTGCGCGTGATTCTGGCAACGCGCCATATTCCGCTTTCGCGCGTTGCGCAGAGCATTTCCAGAAAGAATATTCTGGAAGCCATACGCATCACTGCGGAGGCTCTGCCGTGGCTGGGCTGCCGCCGGGCAAAGATCGGCGTGTGCGGCCTGAATCCGCACGCGGGCGATGGCGGCGCGATCGGCCGGGAGGAGAAGACGATTATTCATCCCGCGGTCCTCGCCGCCCGTCGGGCCGGCCTTCGCGCGGAAGGCCCTGTTGCTCCGGATGCCATTTTCTATCACGCCCTGAGGGGCGCTTATGATGCCGTCGTGGCGATGTATCATGACCAGGGGCTGGGCCCCCTCAAAATGCTGGCCATGGACGAGGGGATTAATATCACACTCGGTCTGCCCATTCTGCGTACTTCCCCGGATCACGGAACGGCATTTGATCTGGCGGGAAAGGGCCGCGCCCGCGAGGGGAGCATGCTCAAAGCGCTCGAGCTGGCCTGCGATCTGGCCGGCAAAAAAAATCCCTGGCGGAAGAAATGACTGATTTCCTGACGCCGCTCACCAGCCCCTTCGCCGTGAAGGCCGTCCTTCAGGAACTGCAGATGGTCCCCGGAAAAAGCATGGGGCAGAATTTCCTGATTGACCGGAATATCCTTAACATCTTCGTGGATCTGGCCGAGCTCAAAAAGAGCGATTCGGTCCTGGAGATTGGTCCGGGTCTCGGAACCGTGACGCGCGAACTGCTCGCGCGCGCAGGCCGCGTGACCGCCATAGAAAAGGACCTCCGGCTTTGCGATTATCTCAGGCAGACACTCTCCGCCTGTTCAAACCTTGAACTCATGGCGGAGGATGCGCTGGAAGCCCCCCTGGAGGGTATGCTTGCGGGCGGCTGCGGCAAACTGGTTTCGAATCTGCCCTATTCCTGCGGGACACGCATCCTTGTGCGCGTGATAACGGCCCCCGCGCGGCCCGAGCTCGTGGTGGTCACCGTGCAGAGGGATGTGGCCGAACGGATGACCGCCGGCCCTTCATGCAAAGCCTACGGCCTGCTGTCCGTCTGTGTGCAGACCTTCTATGAGGCGGTCGTGGAGAGAGTGGTGTCGCACGGCTGTTTCTATCCGCGCCCGCGCGTGGATTCGGCAATCGTTCGGCTCCGCCGCAGGCCGGAACCCCTGACCGGCGGCCTGCAGCCCGATTTCATCCTGCGCCTGCTGCATGAATTCTTTTCGAAACGGAGAAAACAGCTTGGAACTCTGTTGTCGCAGATCATGCCGGCGCGCGGAATGAAAAAGGAAGATATGGAATCTCTTCTTGTCGAACTGGGCCTGGACCACCAAATGCGCCCCGAGAACCTTTCCCCGGCGCAGTGGGCCGAACTGCTGCAGGCACTGGCGGCCCGGGGCTGACTACCTGTGCCGGTGGGCGGCCATCGCGCGCGCGGCTTCGAGCTTCGCGGTTCTTTCACGGAGTGCGTCGCGCTTGTCGTGAAGCTGTTTACCCTTGCAAAGGCCGATTTCCATCTTGATGTGGCCGTGCTTCAGGTAGATTTTTAGGGGGATCAGCGCAAGCCCCTTGATGACGGTCTGCGCATGCAGCCGCCTGATTTCAGCCTTGTGAAGCAGAAGGCGCCGCGGCCGCTTGGGATTGTGGTTGTGGGAGGTTCCGAACTCGTACGGCATGATGGTCAGTTCATAAACCGTGATCTGTCCGTCTTCGACCTGCGCATAACTTTCCTCGATCGAGATGCGTCCTGCCCGGGCTGACTTGACCTCGGTCCCGCGGAGGACCATGCCGGCCTCAAACTTCTCCAGCACGGTGTAATTGTGGAACGCCTTGCGGTTGGATGCCAGCGGGCCGCCTCCGGCGGGCTTCCTGGTGGAACGGGCCATTGCGGATCGGAGACGCGTCAGAGCGTAATCACGCGCTCGGAAGAGGTGGTCTGGTCGGCCTCAAACACCATCTCGGCCTGAAGCTTGCCCTCAGCCACTTCCTTCAGGGCAATGTCCACCTTTTCCATGTTCAGGGTGTCAGGCTTCACGAGCGAGCGTTCGCCGGCATTGAGCTGCCGCACGCGCCGCGAGATCAGGTTGATCAGCAGCGGCACGTTGGGTATGCGTTCTTTTGCCTTTTCCAGATATTCTGTATTCAAAACACTTCTCCCATTACTATCAATAAAGCGGGGCGCACTATATGCGCCCCGCTTCGTTATGTCAAACGGCTTTTGGCCTGATTTACATCATGCCGCCCATGCCGCCCATGCCGCCCATGTCGCCGCCCATGCCGGGCATCGGACTCTTTTCCTTCTCCGGCAGCTCGGTGATCATGCACTCGGTGGTCAGCAGCAGCGAAGCAATGCTGGCCGCGTTCTGCAGGGCAGACCGTGTCACCTTCGTCGGGTCCACGATGCCGCACTTGATCATGTCGCAGAACTCGCCTTTGGCCACATCGTAGCCGTGGGCGCCCTTGCCCTTCTTCACGTCCTGCACCACAATGGCGCCTTCCACCGCCGCGTTTTCCACCAGCTGGCGGATCGGGGCTTCAAGGGCCTGCCGGACAATCTCCAGGCCGATCGCCTGGTCGCCTTCGACCTTCAGGTCATCGAGGGCCGGAAGCGTGCGCAGCAGGGCCACACCGCCGCCCGGGACGATGCCTTCTTCCACTGCGGCGCGCGTGGCGTGCAGCGCGTCTTCCACGCGGGCTTTCTTTTCCTTCATTTCGCTCTCGGTCGCCGCGCCGACATTGATGACGGCCACGCCGCCGGCCAGCTTGGCCAGGCGTTCCTGCAGCTTCTCGCGGTCGTAGTCGGAGGTGGTTTCCTCGATCTGGCGGCGGATCTGCGCAATGCGGCCCTGAATGTCGGCCGTCTTGCCGGCGCCTTCCACGATCGTGGTGTTGTCCTTGTCGATCGTCACGCGCTTGGCGGTGCCGAGATCGCCGATCTCGACGTTCTCAAGCTTGATGCCCAGGTCTTCGGTGATGAACTTGCCGTTGGTCAGGATGGCGATATCCTCCATCATGGCCTTGCGGCGGTCGCCGAACCCGGGGGCTTTCACGGCGCATGCCTGCAGCGTGCCGCGCAGCTTGTTCACAACAAGCGTCGCCAGCGCTTCGCCTTCCACGTCTTCCGCCACGATCAGGAGCGGACGGCCGGACTTGGCGATGCTCTGCAGCAGATTCAGAAGGTCCTGCAGGTTGGAGATCTTCTTCTCGAAGAGAAGGATGTAGGGATTCTCAAGAATCACATCCATGGTCTCGGCGTTGGTCACGAAGTACGGGGACAGATAGCCCTTGTCGAACTGCATGCCTTCCACCACGTCCAGCGAGGTCTCAATGCCCTTGGCTTCCTCGACGGTGATGGTCCCGTCTTTCCCGACCTTGTCCATGGCGTCCGCGATGATGGTTCCGATGGTGTCGTCGCCGTTGGCCGAAATCGTGGCCACCTGGCGGATTTCCTCGTTGTCCTTCACGCGCTTGCTGATGCTCTGGAGCTTCTCGACCGCGGCGGTGACGGCCTTGTCAATGCCGCGCTTGAGCTCCATCGGGTTCGCGCCGGCCGTGACGTTCTTCAGGCCCTGGCGGTAAATGGACTCCGCCAGCACCGTGGCGGTGGTGGTGCCGTCGCCGGCCACATCGCTCGTCTTGCTGGCCACTTCGCGCACCATCTGGGCGCCCATGTTCTCGAACGGATCTTTCAGCTCGACTTCCTTGGCCACCGACACGCCGTCTTTCGTGACGGTCGGGGATCCGAATTTCTTGTCGATGATCACATTGCGCCCGCGGGGCCCGAGGGTCACCTTCACGGCCGCGCTGAGCTGCTCCACGCCGCTCAGGATCGCCTGGCGCGCGGCTGCGTCAAATTTAAGTTGCTTTGCCATAATTTCTGATTCTCCTTAATTTATTTCAGGATGCCGAGGATGTCTTCCTCGCGCATGATCTGGTACACCTTGTCGTCCATCTTGATTTCCGTTCCGCCGTACTTCGGCATCAGCACGCGGTCGCCCTTTTTCACATTAAAGGGAATAACCTTGCCGTTGTCGTCGAGCTTGCCCGTTCCGACGGCGATCACTTTGCCCTCCTGGGGCTTTTCCTTGGCGGTGTCGGGAATGATGATCCCGCCCTTCTTGACCTCGTTCTCCTTCAGAGGCTCGACCAGTACCCGGTCTCCGAGGGGTTGAATTTGCATGCTTCGTTCTCCTTCTGTTTTTGTTGTTTACCAATGATCCGGGACGGCATCTGCCGCCCGCTGTTCTCAAATCACTTCTTCTTTTTGCCCTTGTCGTCATCCATCATTTCAAAGTCGGCGTCTATGACCTCGCCTTCCGCCTCTTCGCCCTTTGACGGACCGCTGTCCGCCTGCGGCCCGGCGCCGGGAGGGGGCTGCTGCTGCGAGGCATTGGCATACAGATCCTGCGAAATGGACTGCATCTCGCTGTTCACCGCGTCCATGGCCGACTTCATCTCGTCGGCGTTTTCATCCTTGATCGCCTGCTTCAGGCGCTCGACCGCGGCCTCGGCCTTCGCCTTTTTGTCCGCAGGAATCTTTTCGCCCTGCTCCTTGATGAACTTCTCGGTCTGATAGGCCACGGCGTCCGCCTGGTTCCGGGTCTCGATGGACTCCCGCTTCTTCTGGTCTTCCGCGGCGTGGGACTCCGCATCCTTCACCATATTCTTGATTTCCTGCTCGGACAGTCCGCTGGAGGCCGTGATGGATATCTTCTGCTCGCGGCCGGTGCCCTTGTCTTTCGCGCTGACGTGCAGAATGCCGTTGGCGTCCAGGTCGAAGGTCACCTCGATCTGCGGAATGCCGCGCGGGGCGGGGGGAATGCCGTCCAGATGAAACTTGCCGATGCTCTTGTTGTCGGACGCCATTTTGCGCTCGCCCTGAAGCACATGGATTTCCACCGTGTTCTGATTGTCCGCCGCCGTGCTGAATATCTGGCTCTTGCGCGTCGGAATGGTCGTGTTGCGCTCGATCAGCGCGGTGGCGATGCCGCCCAGCGTTTCAATGCCCAGCGTCAGCGGCGTCACATCCAGCAGCAGCACATCCTTCACCTCGCCGGTGAGCACTCCGCCCTGAATCGCCGCGCCGACCGCCACCACTTCGTCCGGGTTCACGCCCTTGTGCGGTGTCTTGCTGAACATCTCCTGCACCTTGGCCTGGATGGCGGGCATGCGGGTCATGCCGCCGACAAGGATCACCTCGTCAATCTTGTCGGGCGAAACCTTCGCGTCCTGCAGGCACTGCATCACCGGTTTGCGGGTGCGCTCGATCAGGTCTTCCACCAGCTGTTCCAGTTTTGCGCGGGTGAGCTTGACATTCAGATGCTTGGGCCCGCTGGCGTCCGCCGTGATGAACGGAAGGTTGATATCGGTTTCCATTGAGCTGGAAAGCTCGCACTTCGCCTTTTCGGCGGCTTCCTTGAGGCGCTGCAGGGCCATGGGGTCCTTCGAGAGATCCACGCCCTGGTCCTTCTTGAATTCAGCGACCAGCCAGTCAATCACGCGCTGATCAAGGTCGTCGCCGCCCAGATGGGTGTCGCCGTTGGTGGCCTTCACCTCGAACACGCCGTCGCCCAGTTCCAGCACGGTAATGTCAAATGTGCCTCCGCCGAAATCATACACCGCAATGTGCTCTTCCTTCTTCTGATCCAGCCCGTAGGCCAGCGAGGCCGCCGTGGGCTCGTTGATGATGCGCAGCACTTCGAGACCCGCAATGCGGCCGGCATCCTTGGTGGCCTGCCGCTGGCTGTCGTTGAAATAGGCGGGCACGGTGATCACCGCCCTGGTGATCTTTTCGCCCAGGTACGCCTCGGCGTCTGCGCGCAGTTTCTGGAGAATCATCGAAGAAATCTCCGGCGGAGAATACATCTTTTCGTGCGCCTTCACATGGGCATCGCCGTTGGCGGCGGCCACGGTTTCGAAGGGGACAAGATTCTTTTCGCGGTCAACCTCATTGAAGCGGCGGCCGATGAAGCGCTTGATGGAGAAAACGGTGTTCAGCGGATTCGTCACCGCCTGCCGCTTCGCGGCCTGTCCGACCAGCCGTTCGCCGGTCTTGGTGAAAGCCACCACGGAAGGAGTGGTGCGCCCGCCCTCGGCGTTCGGAATCACCACGGGCTTTCCGCCCTCCATGATCGCCATGCAGGAGTTCGTTGTTCCCAAGTCTATTCCTAATACTTTTGACATCTTGTGCCTCTTTTCTGCCGGGCATCCCCGGAATTGCAATTATCCTGTCTCAAGATTCAGCAGGTGCCGTGCCAACTTCGGATAGAAGCCGCCGAGACCTTTTATAAGCCATTAAATGACAATATATAATAAATATCATAAATATTTGCCCGTGCGACCGAAAGCGGGCGGAGTGTGACATTATGACGCTTTTTGGCGCGCTGGCACACATTTTGTCACACCGGGACAAAATTCAGTAAAAACTCCAAAAAAATGCGAAAATTTCAAAAAAACAACAAAATATGGTCAAAAATGGCCAAAAATGCCCGAAAAACGCTCAAAAATGTCCAATTTTTGCCATTTTTCTCGTCCGGAAGCGCAGTTGGGTGTTGCGTTGGATGCGCTTCCCTGTAAAATGGCCGCGTGCTGAAGATTGTGTACAAGGAGTATCTGAAATGGCAAATGTAATGAACGTACTGAAATCTGAAATCGTCCGGCTGGCCCGCAAGGAGGCGAAAAGCGAGACGGCCCCGGCCAGAAGAATCATGGCTGCTCAGCGCGGACTGATCGCAGACCTGCGCCGTCAGGTCGGTGCGATGCAAAAAGAACTGAATGTTCTGAAAAAAAACGTGGCTTCTTCCGGCAGGGCGGTGCTGGAAAAAGCGCAGCCCAAAGGCCGGTTCTGGATTACCGGAAAGGGCGTCAGGGCTCTGCGGAAAAAACTGGGCCTGACGCAGGCCGATTTTGCCCGTCTTGCGGGGGTCAGCGTTCCGACCATCGTTAACTGGGAATCATCCAAAGGCAAGGTTTCCATCCGGCGCAAAGAAATTCCGGCCCGGCTGCAGGCGATGCGCGGGATGAACAGGCGCGCGGCGGCGGAAATTCTCGGAAAGCGGAAGAGCAAAAGAGCAAAGGCCTGAAACCGGCCGCTTTGACTGCTTCCTTTGTGCCCGCCATTCGATACAATCCTGAATCATGGAAACCGGCGTATATATTGTAGGCACTCCGATCGGAAATCTTGAGGACATCACCGCCCGCGCGCTGCGCACGCTGCGCGAGGCAAATGTGATCATGGCCGAGGACACCCGCCACACGGGCATCTTGCTCGCCCGCTATGAAATCCGCACCCCGATGGTGAGCTGCCACAAGTTCAACGAGGCCCGGCGCTTTGAAAGAATCCAATCTGAGTTCGCGCAGGGCCGTTCGATTGCCCTGGTGACCGATGCCGGCATGCCCGGCATTTCCGATCCCGGCGCGCGCACCGTCCGCATGTGCCGCGAGGCGGGCATCCCCGTCTGGGTGATTCCCGGTCCCTGCGCCGCGAGCGCCGCGGTGTCGCTCAGCGGGATGGGGGATGCGGGCTACCATTTTGAAGGATTCCTCCCGCACAAAAGCGGCGGCCGCCGGCGCCGCCTGGAAGAGCTTTCGCACGAGCCGGTGCCGGTGGTGTTCTATGAGTCGCCTTACCGGCTGATTAAACTGATGAACGAGATCGAGCAGTTCGTCGGCCCGCGGCAGATCTTCGTCGGCCGCGAGCTGACCAAAAAATTCGAGGAAGGCATTTCCGGAACGCCCGCGGAAATCCGCGCCTCGTTCGAAAAGCGCACCGTCAAGGGCGAGCTCGTTGTGATTATGGCTCCTGCGTGATGGCGTCGGCCGCCAGAAGCAGATCCTTCACCGCCTGTTCCCATGCCGCCGGGTCCGCTTCCACATAGGACTGGTGCGCCACATTGGGAAACACCCTGAACATCTTCTGTGACGGCACGGCATCATAGACATTCTGGCCCTCTGACAGCAGCGCCCGCGGATCATCCGTGCCGTGCATGAAGAGAATCGGACATTGTACGGCGGCGGCATACTCCACAGGGTTGTGCTCAAACCCGTCAAAACCCACCTGCACGCCGCCCCAGAAAACAAGCAGTTCGGCCCCCGGAAAGGCCGGCGCATTCAGCATGTGAAAACGGTTGCGGACTGTGTTGAGCATGGTGTCAAAAACGGCCTCTGCGACAATTCCGTCCGGACTGATGCCGTTGGCCGCCACCGCCCGCAGTATGGCCGCCGCGCCCATGGAGTAGCCGGAAAGGATGATTTTGGTGTGCTGAAGCGACTGCCGGGCATAATTCACGGCCGCGGTGACATCGTCGCCTTCCTTAAAGCCTATGGTGGTGTAGTCCTCCGAGGACTCGCCCGATCCGCGGAAGTCCACCAGCAGAACAGAGGCCCCCAGCTTCAGGTATATTCTGGCCTCGGGGATCAGAGCCGTTTTGTCCTCCGTGTAGCCGTGAAACAGAATCACCAGCGGACTGCTGGTCCCGCGGTTGCAGTACCATGCGCCCAGAGTGATGCCGTCCGGCTCCTCGATCAAAATCTTGACGCAGTCCGGCGCGAGCTCGTCCGGCGTGTCGTCACTCTCCGGCCGCGGGATTTCGATGCCGTCAAAAAGGATTGCCAGCTTGTCTTCGGATTCGACGGATTCCAACCTGGGTTTAATGCCCGTGAAATCGCTGTAGTGCATCAGCGCCCGCGCATGCCGCCACGCAAGGATGTTTGCGAAAACAACCAGCCCGGCCAGCGCGACGGCAATCCCCGTCAGCGCGCAGCGCAGGCGGATTCTTCTCGCGGCTGTTTTGATCGGCTGTTTCATGTTCACGCCGGATATTCAGGACAAATTCCCGGAAAAGTCCATACGAAACGCCGGGCATGAGGAAGATATTGCGGCGCGAGACGGCCTCTGCCTGGTGCCCGGGGCGGGAGTCGAACCCGCATGAACTTGCGTTCGAGGGATTTTAAGTCCCTTGCGTCTGCCATTCCGCCACCCGGGCCCTTGTGTCATTGGGAAAGCAGACTAAAACCGCGGCTGCCGTGCTTCAAGGCAAAACGCTTCAGAACTGGCCCGTGCGCAGCATGACCAGCGTGCAGGCCTCGATCACTTCCATGCCCTGCGCCGCGCATTTCTGCTGCAGTTCCGGATTTTCCGTGCCGGGATTGAAGATGATCCGCCGGGGCTTCAGCGCAAGAATCGCATCGGTCAGTTTGCTCGAAATCCCCGGCGAGACATACATCGTCAGTGTGTCCACCGGCTCCGTGATGTCCCCGGGCGATTGGGCTGCCGGAATGCCTTCAATGATTTTTCCCGAGGGGTTGACCGGAATCACCTTGTGCCCGTTCTCGCGCAGCAGGATGAACGCCTTGTGAGAGTAGCGCTCCGGATTGTCGCTTGCGCCCAGAATGGCGACGGTTTCGCTTTTCATGGATTTCCTCCCGAAGTCAGGATGAGGTGATGCGCCCCGGGACTGACTTTTGTGGGTTCGATCAGGGACTGGAAGCCGGGAATTTCAGTCATCAGCAGGAACGCGCAGGCCAGGAACGCCAGGACGGAAAGCAGGACAAGTTTCCGCTCGTGATAAAGATATTCCGGTTTCTGCACAACGCTGTCGGGTTTGAAGCCGAGGTGCATGTAATAGGCAATCAGAAAGGCGACCAGCGGCGTGGCCAGCACCAGTTCCACATGATAGCGCGCAATGAACACCCCCGAAAACATGCCGAACAGCGCGCCATAAAAAAAGAGGCTCTCGATCAGGCGCTCCTCGTTGTAGTAGGCAAACGATTTCCTGTACTGTCCGGCCCGCGCGGGATCGGCAATCCTGCGATACTCGGCGAAACGCTTCATGGCCATCAGGAACGCGCCAAACATCCAGTAGGCCAGAAGAATGGAAACAGGCGGCAGTTCCGTGAAGCCGGTGCTGTACCAGCCCATGGCCATCCGCAGCGGATTGTTGAAGGATTCGCTGATCACATCCGCATAGGCCATGTCCTTGGTGCGCACCGGCGGAATGTTGTAGCAGCAGCCCGCGATCCACAGCAGGGCGGCCATGGCGCCGAAACGCCAGTTCAGGTGAAACGCCAGTCCAAGTCCCGCGACTGCCAGCAGAACCCATTCCAGCCACGCCAGCGGAAGTTTAACCTGTCCTGACGGAATCGGCCGGAACTGCTTTTCCGGATGAAACTTGTCCTTGGCGGAATCCAGGATTTCATTGAGCACATAATTGCTGGAGGCCACCAGGCAGGCGCACACAAGCCCGGTCACCACGTTAACTGCAAATTGGAAATCCAGCGGAAGCCGTTCGAAAAAATACACCAGCACGATGCCCGGAAGAACAAATATGTTCTTGAACCAGTGATCCGGCCGCGCAATTTGAATGTATGGCATTAATTTCATGGTGACGGAGAGTAGCGGCGTATCGCGGGTTTTTCCACACTAAAGATTGAACGCTATGCACTTTTCAGTCTCAAAGCCCGATGAAAGGGTTGACGGTGGGCGCGCCCCTCACTAGCCTTGCTCTCTTAACGGACTTTTATGAAGGGAATCAGGAAATTCATTCCGCTGGTCAAGATCGCTTTCAGCGTGTGCCTGCTGACTTTTCTGTATGCCCGCGCGGACTGGACCTCTTTCCGTGAAATATTTTCGCAGGCCAGCCCCGTATATCTCCTTCCAATTTTTATCCTGTGCTTTCTGAATACGCTTGCAAGCGCCTTCAAATGGGAGCTGCTGCTGAAGGCGGACGGCATTGATGTCGGCCTCTGGCGCCTTGCCCGGAGTTATCTGATCGGCACTTTTTTCAACCTGTTTCTTCCATCCAGCATCGGGGGGGATGCCTACAGGATCTATGATGTCTCAAAGCGAAGCTCCCGCGCGGCCGAAGGTTTTGCATCGGTGTTCGCCGACCGCTTCACCGGTTTTCTGGCCATTGCGGCATGGGGTCTTGTCTTCTCCCTTGCGGGAATCCGGCGCCTTCCGGAACCCCGCATTATCCTGATCCCGGCCGGCGTGTTTGCGCTCATGATGATCATGGTCTGGATGCTCCTGCAGCAGCGCCTGCTCCTCTGGGGCCTGCGCCTGTTTCATCTGGACCGCCTCGCGAAACTGCAGGAGTTCGTGCGCAGGTTTCTCAACTCCATTTCGACCTATCGCCGCAACGGAGTTCTGCTGGTCAAGACGCTTTCCATTTCGCTGGCTTTCCAGTTTATGGTGATTGTCATTGTGTGGATGATGGGGCTGACCCTTGGCCTGGACATCGGCATGCTCCCGTTCGCGATTTTCATCCCGCTCATCACGCTGATCGAGGCGCTCCCGATTTCCATCTACGGGCTGGGCGTGCGCGACGGCGCCTATGTTTTTTTCTTCAGCCAGGTCGGAGTCAGCAGAGAGGCGGCCTTGTCCCTCGCGCTGCTGTATGTGGCCATCACGTTCGTTTATGCGGCCGTCTTCGGCGGCGCCGCCTTCCTGACGCGCGGGAAACGGGAGGTCCCGGCGTGACCAGCAGAAAATATTTCCCCGCCGCGGCGTCACTGCTGATCACGCTGGCCGTCTGGATGATTTTCACATGGCCGTTGCCCAGGTTCGCGGCTTCGGGCATCCCGGCCGCCCATCACCGGTCAGACACGCCCGCCGAACGCATCATGTTCCCCGGCGATCATCTCCAGCTTCTCTATCACTTCTGGCTGGCGGGCGACATGCTCTTCGGAGAAACGCCTGTCTTCCACAATGTCTATGAGTTCAACACGGGCGACGATTCCACCCGGTTTGAGCCTGGCGCTTACTATGCGCCGTTCTCCGTGGTGTGGGCTCTGCTGAATTTGTCCTTCTCGCGGGCGCTGGCATGGAATCTGACGGACCTCTTTTCTCTCTGGCTCACCGCGTTTTTCACATGGAAGCTGGCCTCGCGCTATACGCCGCGCTGGCCGCTCGCCGCGCTGGCCGCGCTTCTGGGCATCGCCCTGCCGTACCGCTGGGTCAGTCTTCTGGGCGGAAGCCCCACCGGCTTCGCCATGGCATGGATCCCCATGCTGTGGCTCGGACTGGACGATGCGATCCGTCGCGAACGGTTTCGGGCGGGCCTGCTGGCCGGCCTGGTCATTCTCTTTGCCTGCTGGACGGATACGCATGTGTTCTTCTTCTCCGTGCTCAGCATCCCGGTGTGGGGCGCCATTGCGCTGATTCAGCGGGGCCGCCCGCGGACGCGCGCGGACTGGAAACGCCTTGCGGCCGTGCTTCTGCCCGTGGCCGCCGGCGTACTCCTCTCCTACGTCTTCACAAAATGGGTGGCCCTGTCGCTGGATGAGTCTGTAACGGCCGGCGGCCGCAAAATTTCCGAAGTGCGCCTTTTTTCCCCTGTGGCCGCCGGGTTGTTCAGCCGCCGGGACATGGGTCTCAGCAGCCAGGTCTATCTGGGCTTTGCCGCGGTCCTGCTCGCGGCCGGCGGCTTTGTCGCGCAGGTCTGGCAGCTGCGTACAGCCCGGGCCGGCTTGCGCCGCACGGGGATCACGGGGCTTCTTCTGCTATGCATCGCCGCCTGCGCAGTTCTTTCGCTGGGCCCGCGCGGCCCGTTTGATGGCGGAATCTTCCTGTTCGTCCGCAAGGTCATTCCCCCCTATGAGATGATCCGTCAGCCCGCAAAAATCTTTGCGCTCCTCCCGACCCTGCTCGCGATGGCCGTTGTGACCGGATGGTCTTCTGTGCGCAGGCGGGGGCTGAAGCACCTGACCGCCGCTCGCGCGCTCGCCGCCGCAGGCGTGATCATCGTTGCCGAATACGCCGCATTCTGCGATCCCGCGATCTGCATCCTTCAGGGCGATCAGCGGGCCTACGCCGCCGTTGCGGAGGATGCATCCGCGCGCGGCATCCTGCCGCGCGCTCTTGTGCTGACCCTCTGGCCGGGCGATTCTCATTACACTTCGGTCTATCAGGATTACGCCTCGCTTTACCGCATCCGCCTCATCAACGGATACCGCCCGATGGTTCCCCGCGCCTATGTGGAAAACGTCTTCCGTGTGTTTGAAAGCATGAACCAGGGCCTCATCAGCGATGACCAGCTCGCCTCCCTTGAAAACATGGGCATTGATTACGTGCTTCTTCACGAAGACCTTTATCCCGAAAAAGTCAGTCCCTTTCCGGTGGGCGTCACGCTCGACCGCCTGCTGAGCCATCCGCGGCTTCAGCTCCTGCGGCAGGACGGACCGGTCTGGGCCTTCCGGATTCTGGACGCTGCCCGGCCGCCTGTGTCGGATATTCCTTCGGAGACCTTCGCGTTTCCCGCCTGGCACTGGGAGGCGGAGAATCTGCATCGCGAAAACTGCGAGATCGCGTCTGACAGCGGCTTCTCCTGGCTCGCATTCAGGACCCCGGGCGCATCTGTCATCACGCGCCCGTTGCTGGTCTCCGCCTTTGACGAAAACCGCTGGATCATCCGCATCCGCGGGCAGGGGGCGCTGAGCGTGCGAACCATCGCGCGCGCCGAAGAAAATGCCGTTGCGCTGGACGTGGACAGTCCGGACTGGTCATGGATCGCGGTCCCGTTCACGCGGCCGTCGCCGTTTGAAGAACTCCAGATCGAAATTATCCTTGCGGCGGGCGCTGTGGATGTGGACCAGTTTTATCTGGCGGGCAGAACCCCGGTTCTGCCCGAGCCCGGTCAGAACCTTGAAATGCCGGCCTCCGCCTTTTTCCATGCGGGATTCACCGATGCGGCATCCGGCAGCGTTGTCCTCAGAAATGACTATGACCCTTCCGGTTCCATATTCTACGGCTTCAATCTTCCCCTGGAGCCGGGGCGGTACCGTCTGACGCTCGACCTGTCCGCGGAAGATGCGGCGCCCGGCCCGCTCGGGAAACTTTCCGTAATCCCTGTTCGCGGGAAGAAGCCCGCAGCCTCCGTCACGGTGGCGCAGCCGGGAAGCACTTCCGTGGAGTTCCTCGTGCCTGACAATCATCCGCTTCGCTTCGATTTCGACTATTCGCGCGCGGCGGACGTCACCCTGCGTAAACTGACCCTTGCCCGGCTGGAGTAATTCATCATGATCCGTCGCCGTGACATTTTCATACGAATACTTTATTCCGCCGCCATCTCCTTCGGTGTGATCGCGCTGATTTTCCGTCTGGTTTCCGCCAGTCATCCCGGAGTCAGCGCGGCGCAGGTGGTCGGAGCCGTTCGGAACGCCTCCCTCGCCGCCGTCGGCATTTATCTGCTGTGCCAGCTCCTGCAGGCCTTTCTGCGCTCCGTGCGCTACGGGGTGCTGCTGAAGGCGGGCGGCGAGCAGAACGTGCCGTCGCTTTTTCATCTCTACCTGACCACCATGACGCGCAACATGCTGGTGGACATGCTCCCGGCGCGCCTCGGCGAGCTGAGCTATATCGCCATGCTCAACAAGGGCTATCGCGTCAGGGGCGAGGACTGTGTTTCATCCCTCGCGCTCAGCATGCTGTTTGACTTCGTGGCGCTGCTGCTGATCGCCGCTGTGATCATCGCGCTGCCCGTTCTCGGTCAGTCCGCCCATCAGCTGCTGCTGATCAGCACGGGCATTCTGCTTGTGATCACCCTGGCCGGATGGATGGCCCTGCTGTACGCTCCGGGCTGGATCTCCGCAAAGCTCCGCGCCGTGCGGTTCCAGCGCCCCGCGCTGAACAGAATGTTCGGTTTCCTGCACCGGCTGGCGGACGCCTTCACCTTCACCCGCAGGTCGGGCCGCCTGACCGCGGTGGTCGCGCTTTCCCTCGGCGTGCGCCTCGTGAAATACGCGGGACTCTATCTTCTTTTTGCCGGCATTGCGCCCGCGTTCGGCGGACACTTCGCCGAGGCTTCGCCCGTGGCCGTGATCATCGCGCTGATTACGGCCGAAGGCACAGCCAGCCTTGCCCTGCTGCCGACGTTCATGAGCTTCGGAACCTACGAGGCGGGCGGCCTCGCCGCGCTGACCCTCCTCGGCTTTCCGGCGGACGTGTCCATTGTAATGATGCTCAGCATGCATGTGCTGAGCCAGTTCATTGACTACACCCTCGGCGGGATGGCCCTCGTGGTGTTCACCTTCAGCGCGGGCTCGCCAAAGACGGAGAAAGAAATGAAAACAATAACCCGCCGAAAAATTCTCATCGCGTCCGCAGCCGTGATCCTGCTGGTCTTTGCCGCCGCTGCGGCCGCTTTCTCCTGGCGCGGCATCAAAAAAAGCGGGAGCCTGACACCCCCGAAGGCGGGGCATGAGGAGGGTCTTTCGCGCGAGCAGCGGAACAAACTGCGGCAGGCTCTCCGGGAACTTGACGGGTTCATCGTCTGGAGCTCCAACCGCGGCGGCAATCACGACATATGGAAAATGGACCTGCCGTCCGGAAAAATCCGGCCGCTCACAAGCCATCCTCACACCGAAACCTATCCGCGCATTTCGCCCGACGGGTCACAAATCGTTTTCTGCCGGACAAAGATTCCGTGGGCCTCGCAGCGGGATCCGCTCCCGTGGGATGTGGTGGTCATGGATGCGGAAAACGGGAAGGAGCTGAAAATCATTCCCGACGGCAACACGCCCACCTGGGCGGCCGACGGGAAATCGGTGTATTTCCAGCGCCGGGCCTCGCTGTTTGTCCGGCACAGCCTCGAAGACGGAACCGAAACAATCCTGTTTGACAGCGGCGATCCGAAGGTCCACCTGCAGACCCCGGACTACAACGAGGACGCGCGCCGTCTCGCCGTCACGCTCCGGGGTCGCCAGCGCGACACGGTCCTGCTGGGCCGCGGCGAAGAGCGCCTGCGGGTTGGAAGCGGCAGAGGCTGCCAGCTTGCATGGTCTCCGGATCACGGTTTCCTCTATTATGTGGATCACGGCGGCCAGATGAAAAACGCTGTCTGGAAGCTCGAATCGCGCCGCGCCGGCGGCGCGCTCTGGCTGGACCTTCCGCTGCCGTGGAGCCATGAATATTTCCCGCGTCTTTCGCCCGGCGGGAAATACATGGTGCTGGGCGCGTGCGAAAAAGGACACGAGCACGATGCCGCCGATTATGAAATCTTCCTCTGGCCCGTGGACCAGCCCGCGGAGGCCGCCGTCCGCATCACGCATCACACCGGCAACGACTGCTGGCCCGATATTTTCATCCGCTGACTCTCCGCAGGCCACTTTATTGGTTGTAAAACCGGCGCGAAACGGGCATTTTTCCAACCATTGGAACTTTCAGGAAAAAAACTTCCAATGATTGGAACTTTTTGCGCGAAAACTTCCAATGGTTGGAACCTTTTTTGAACAGACTTCCAATCATTGGAAAAAACGGGTTCAGGAGCAGTTTATGGCAAAGCAGGAAAAAACGGCAATTACGCCGCGGCGGGACGAGGATTATCCGGAGTGGTATCAGCAGGTGGTCAAGGCCGCCGATCTGGCGGAGACTTCGCCGGTGCGCGGATGCATGGTGATCAAGCCCTGGGGCTATGCGATCTGGGAGAACATCCAGTTCGTGCTCGACCGCATGTTCAAGGAAACCGGCCACCGCAACGCCTATTTCCCGCTCTTCATCCCCATGAGCTTCCTGCAGAAGGAGGCCGAGCATGTCGAGGGCTTCGCGAAGGAATGCGCCGTGGTCACGCACCACCGCCTCGAGGCGGATGCAAGCGGGGTGCTCAAACCCTCCAGCCCGCTGGATGAACCGCTGGTGGTGCGCCCGACCTCCGAAACCATCATCGGCGCCATGTTTTCAAAATGGGTGCAGTCCTATCGCGATCTGCCGCTGCTCATCAACCAGTGGGCCAATGTTGTGCGATGGGAAATGCGCACGCGGCTGTTCTTGCGCACAACGGAATTCCTCTGGCAGGAGGGGCATACGGCCCACGCCACGCAGGCCGAAGCCGAGGAGGAAACGCGGAAGATGCTGGGCGTTTATACCCGCTTTGCCCAGAACTATATGGCCATGCCCGTCATCCCCGGCGAAAAAACCGCCGGCGAGCGCTTCCCCGGCGCGGTGAACACCTACAGCATCGAAGCCATGATGCAGGACCGCAAGGCCCTTCAGGCCGGCACATCGCACTTCCTCGGACAGAAATTCGCCAAGGCGTCCGATATCAAGTTCCAGGACGAAAACGGATCCGAGGTGCTGGCATGGACCACGTCGTGGGGCGTTTCAACCCGACTCGTGGGCGGACTGATCATGACGCACAGCGACGACAACGGTCTGGTGCTGCCTCCGCGCCTCGCGCCCGCCCATGTTGTGATTCTTCCCGTGATTCACAAGGATGCCGACCGCGCCGCGGTCCTGGAATACTGCGACCGGGTGGCTTCCGAACTGCGCGCCGTGCAGTACGACGGCCGCGCCGTGCGCGTCGAGGTGGACGCCCGCGACATCAGCGGCGGCGAAAAAGTCTGGTCGTGGATCAAAAAAGGAATTCCCGTCCGGCTGGAAATAGGACCGCGCGACATGGCTTCCGATTCCGTATTCATGGGCCGCCGCGACCGGGAGGCACGCGACAAAAAGGGTGTTCCCCGCGCGGAACTGGTCGCAACGTTCGCCACGCTTCTGGACGAGATCCAGAATGGACTTTTTGAGCGCGCAAAGGCTTTTCGGGACG
Organism: Verrucomicrobiota bacterium; assembly: GCA_029557905.1. Classification (GTDB taxonomy): domain Bacteria; phylum Verrucomicrobiota; class Kiritimatiellia; order JAKQHR01; family JAKQHR01; genus JAKQHR01. Next base: position 4,635 of record JAKQHR010000184.1, on the reverse strand, counting down.
AAAATACGGTCAAAATCGATAAAAAAGACGATTTTTATGCCTATTTTACGCCGAAAAACGCCGAAAAACCCGAAATTCACGGCGGATTTGCGCTTTCGCACTGGAGCGGGGAGGAAGCTGTTGAGAATCAGCTTCGCGAGGAACTCAACGTGACCGTCCGCTGCATCCCGCAGGATGCGCCGGAGGAAGAGGGGACGTGCGTCATCAGCGGCAAGCCCAGCCGCCGCCGCGTGATTTTTGCGAAGTCATATTAACCCAGGGAGGATAAAATGGAAAACAGACCCGTATCAGTTGGTGACTGGATGCTGACCTATCTGCTGATGTGCATTCCGCTGGTGAATATCATCATGCTTCTGGTTTGGGCCTTTGGCGGCGGCGCGCCCGAGAGCAAGTCCAACTGGGCCAAAGCCTCGCTCATCTGGATGGTCATCGGCATCGTGCTCACCGTCATGCTGATCATGGCTGCCGGCGGCCTCGCCGCCGCATTGTCGGCTTCTGGCGGTTCCGCGTACTGAAATCGTCCCTCGTGGATGTCCCGCGGGGATGCCTGCCGGATTCCGAAGCGGCTGGAGCGCGCGTTTCGTGATTTCGGGTTCGCTTTGCGGCCCGATGCCCGGGTTGTGCCGCTTTGATCACAGCTTCCGCCGCCTGCAGCGCCGCAAGCCGGTTTCGCTGAAGCGTGTGCTGGGAAGTCCCGCGCGGAAATGCCGCCCGGGCCTTCAGCGTTTTGCGAATCATCGAAGACAGCGAGCGGAGGGCGTCCTGTAAATCATGGGGCGTAAAACCGTGTGCATCGTCGGCGGGCCTGGTCATTAGCGCCAGTGCAGCGCGCAGCGCTTTCAGATTGTCCCGCAGCATGGCGTGCTGCCACGTGTTCTCCGCCAGTTTCCTCTGTGCCTTCTCGGACTTGCTGATCAGCGAGGCGATCGGCCGAAGCGCGTTTTGTATTTTATCTTCGCTGGAGCGCGTCATGATCTGTTCAGCCCGTTGACTCCGGCCCGTGGTTGGGCTGTTTATTCAATCGAACTGTAGTATCCATGTCCTTTTGGCTTTACAATCCGCCACTTGCGATGGTGTCCGGGGTGCTTTCCCGGGATGACAAAAGAATCACTTTGGGGGAGACTGCCTCGGACGCTGTTTGCCAAAATATGCATTCTCTTCCGGGCAAGATGTTTTCGAATTGGTTGTATTGAGAGTCCGACAATAACGCCAATCATTGCGCCCCAAAACAGGCCGTGCGGAATGTATGCTCTCCAATCCATTTCTATCTTGCGCTGCTCATATATGTATTAACGTCAGGGGTGAGTCTCCGGTGTCCCCGCCGCAGGCTTGCCCTGCACAGCTTCAGCGACGCGCGGCGGGGCACCGGTAGACTCTCCAGCCCGTGGTTGTGCATGCTATTTCTTGAAAAGGTCGGAATGTGATCCCGTGCGTTCAAAAATGATATGATCGCAATCAATCTTGTAAATCAGCAGCCAATCCGACTCGATATGACAATCGCGCCGCCCGGAGTAGTTGCCAACAAGTTTATGATCACGATGTATGGGGTCTAGAGGGTTCCCCGCAAGCAGAGATGTTGCGATCATCTTGAATTTGTTTAGATTCTTGCCTCGCCGCTTACAGCGTTTAATGTCCTTTTCAAACTGCTTGGTATAAACCGGGATATACATCATATACCCAGCTTATCAAACATGTCGTCCGCATCGTTGCAGATGACAAGATCCCGTCCCTCATCTGTCGCCTTGAAGGTGTTGTGCGTTGCGGCCGTTGGGATGGCCACATTAAAGGGAAGGCCCTTTTGTAGCTCCACCTGCTTGTAGAACATCGTTATTGCTTGAGTTGCATTAAGCCCAAGGCGATGAAAAATGTGCTCCGCGTGATTTTTTAGACCCGGCTCTAGACGGGCTCTTACCATTGCGCTTTTGCTCATGATCTTGTCTCCATGTTCCAATATAACGTACCACAAGTGGGATACAGTGTCAATTGATGAATGTTGCACAACGTTAGGGGTGAGTCTCCGGTGCCTGAGCCGCAGGCTCGCCCTGCATAGCTTCAGCGACGCGCGGCGGGGCCCCGGCAGACACCAGCCCGTGGTTCGGGTTATTTCATGTGCTGTCCGGCATATGCATCGAGAAGATTTCTAATCATCTTCTGATATGCCGTATGATGCCGATTGGCTTGCATCTTGAAAAATTCAAGACTCGCCCTGCTGAGAGAAATGGTCACCTTGACCTTCTCTTCTTTGAAGGCAAGCTGATCGGGTGAAGGAAGAAAGTCCTTCACGGGCCGTACCTTATCCATGGGCTCATCCGTGTATTTTATTCTGTTCTTCATAAATCTTTTTCCCCTTTCTCCAGTATCCGGCTCCGAAAAGTCGGATCACATTGTTCCGATACGTGAACCGTACCGTCAGGATTCCTTCTCCAACGACCCCAAGGCAATAGAATCTCTGTTCCTCGGTGCTGTGTTCTCCGTCAACCAGAATTACGCGTTTCGGATCAGCAAACGCATATTGCGCAAGAACAAATGGGACCCCGTGCTTTTTCTGGTTCTGCCGGTCTTTGGCCGGATCCCATTCAAATGACGTTCTTCCCATAACCGTAAAATATCACGCAGCTCGCAAATAGCAATATTAATATATGGCTAATTATATGTATTCCCGAACGTCAGGGGTGAGTCTCCGGTGTCCCCGCCGCAGGCTTGCCCTGCATAGCTTCAGCGACGCGCGGCGGGGCACCGGCAGACTCCAGCCCGTGGTTGTGCATGTCATGTCTTGAACAGATCGGAATGTGTTCCGGTTCGTTGAAGAATGAGCTTTTCTGCATCTGTAAAATAGATGAGAACCCAATCCGGTTCAATATGGCAATCACGAAACGAATCCCACTCTCCGACTAAAGAGTGATCCCGATGCCTTCTATCAAGAACTTCTCCATTTGCCAGTTTTCGGACAACGGTCTGCATCTTAGCGGGGTCTTTGCCCCGCCTAATCATTCTTTTGATGTCCTTCGCAAACTGGTTGGTTTGGGAAACACTCTTCATTTGTTCCAACTGGCGAACAGATCGTCAAGATTTTCAAAGTTCTGTATGTCTTTACCCTTGCTGGAATTGTGCAGGGTGTGTGCGGTTAACTCATTCGGAATCTCGACAGAGAAGGGCAACCCCTTGCGAAGAGATATTTGATGGTAGAAAAGCCGAATGGCCTCGGTGGGTGTCATCCCAAGCCGATCTAACACAATCTCCGCGCGTTTTTTTGTTTCGGGTTCAATTCTTGCATGTATCAGGGCTGTTTTCATAATCACACCGTATTACATATGTTATACATTGTCAACAGGCCATCATATATTTGCACAACGTCAGGGGTGAGTCTCCGGTGTTTCCGCCGCAGGCTTGCCCTGCATAGCTTCAGCGACGCGCGGCGGGGCACCGGCAGACTCCAGCCCGTGGTTCGCCCTATTTTATGATTTGATCATAATCAGCGTGAGTGCCGATCCAAAACCAAACAATATCTTGATCGCGCAGCACCCCCACGGTTCTATACTTCCGTCCAATGCGTACTGAATGAAAACGACCGACCTTCTTGAAATGCAAAGACGGATGCTGTGGGTTGCTTTTCAGGAGAACAAAATTATCGTCTGCCAGTTTTCGAATCGCGGCGGGTAGTGAGTGATAATGATCCCAGAAACGCGGGGAGGCAAAGTGATTCACAGCCGGGTACACCGGTTAGACTTGAAATCCCTGAGCGCCTCATCCGCTAAAGCATCAAGTTTCCCGCTTTGGGCATCCTGATCAAACTGCTTATCCCAGGCGTTCGCGTCAAAATCCTCGAACCAGGCACGAAAAGTTCCCAATTCGGGCTCGGGCAGACTCTGAACCGCTTTTTCAATTTCTTGTACCGTTGTCATAGTGCTCAATATAACCCCTGGGGCATCAAAAACAAGTCAGATTGTTGTTTGTGGCCAACGTTAGGGGTGAGTCTCCGGTGTTTCCGCCGCAGGCTTGCCCTGCATAGCTTCAGCGACGCGCGGCGGGGCACCGGTAGACTCCAGCCTGTGGTTCGCTATTCGTAATGTGTCCACATACGAATTACTTTAACGGTCTTAATATCGTCCATCACCTGATAAACAAGCCGGTGTTGTATGTTGATCCTGCGAGAACAGGCGCCGTGCAAATCACCTACCAGCTTTTCATATGCAGGAGGATTCTGATAAGGGTCGCGCTCCAGTATTTCCAGCAACTTGAGGGCTTGTGGTTTAAGGCCGGACCTGGAAATCTTTTTGGCATCCCTTTTAGCCTGATTAGTATAAACGATGCTCCAGCTCACCAGTGGAGTTCCTTGGAGCACGCTTCAACTTTAGTCTTCAAGCCCTTGACAATAGATTCGCGCATTCCGGAAATTGATGTCAGATAAAGGGTTTCCTGAATAGCACGCCAATCATCGTCGGAAATTAGGACAGCAGAGTTCCTTTTTCCTGCTATTTGAACAGGCTCATGCGAATCCGACACGTCATCTAGCAACGTGTATAGCTGCTTTCTTGCTTCTGTTGCTGTAAGGGTTGTCATAATTAACTCCATTTATATACGTACGGTAAAACGTACGCCGCATGATCGGGTTTGTCAAAATGTATTTTGACCGAA
>JAKQHR010000183.1 GCA_029557905.1 Verrucomicrobiota bacterium | reverse complement strand
GCCGGTTTGCGGACACTTCCAGAAGATCGAACAGGTGGTGGCCAATCTGCTGATCAACGCCCATCAGGCGATTGAGCCGGGGCAGAAAGGCCTCATTACCATTCGCTGCCGTTATATCGACAGCCTCAACGCGGTGGTGGTGGATATTGAAGACAACGGCAAGGGAGTCGAGAGAAATATCATGGATCAGATTTTCGATCCCTTTTTTACCACACGCCGCGATCGGGACGGCACGGGATTGGGCCTTTCCATTTCCTACGGGCTGATCCGGGAGCACCACGGACTGATCAGCGTTCTTTCGCGCCCGGGCCGCGGCAGCCGGTTTTCGCTCTTTCTTCCCGTGGACGGCGCCACCGATATCAGCCTGTATCCGGCCATTCTCTGCATCGACCACAACGTCAAGTATCTGAAGGAGCTCAAGGCCAATTTTGTGGACGCGGTGATCTGGCGGTCTGAAGCCCAGGACCGGCTGGAGGATATTCTCGATTTTCTGGCCCAGCATCCGGAAGTGGATATCGTCGTCTCCGAAGTCCGTCTCCGGGGATGCAACGGCTGGACGCTTCTGGAAAAAATCCGCGCGCAGCATCCGCTGCTGCCGGTGATTCTCTATTCGACGGACCGCAAGGCCCTTTCTCCGCCGCCGCAAATCAAGGCCCTGCCCGATTTTACGCTGCACAAACCGTTCAGCATCGACAAGCTCCAGAAAATCATTCATGAGGTGGGGAGACAGCGTCTATGAAGATATTGATTGTGGATGATGAGGCATTGTCTCTGTCCTCCGTGAAGCGGGTTCTCAAGTGGAAGGGCATCAAGAATGTCGAGGTGTGCGACAACGGCCGGACGGCCATCGAGCGCATCCGCCGCGAAGACTTCGACATCGTCCTTCTGGATCTGCTGATGCCGGATGTGGACGGCATGCAGGTGCTGGAATCCACCCGGCCTTTTTGTCCGGGGACGGAATTCATTATCCTCACCGCCGTGGACGACATTCAAACCACCGTCCGGGCGATGCGGCAGGGCGCCTACGACTATCTGGTCAAGCCCGTGGACAATGAACTGCTGTTTTTGTCCATCGAACGGGCCTACGAACGAAAAGGCCTACTGGCCGGCCTTTCCATCAGCGCCAGCCGCGAGACAGCCGACATTCCGCCCGCGTTTGCCGACACGATCACGAAAGACAAACAGATGAAGGCGCTGATTTCCTACGCGCAGGTGATGGCGCGCAGCGGCAACCCGATTCTGATCACCGGGGAGTCGGGAACCGGCAAGGAGCTGATGGCGCGCGGCATTCACCGGGCCGGACCGGCTCCAGCGGGGCCTTTTGTGCCGGTGAATGTGTCCGCCATTCCGGCCACCATGTTTGAAAGCCAGATTTTCGGCCATGTCAAAGGCGCCTTTACCGGCGCGGAAAGCACGCACAGCGGCTTTTTCGAACAGGCGGACGGCGGCACGCTGTTTCTGGATGAAATCGGCGAACTGCCGGTCGGACTGCAGGCCAAACTGCTCAGGGTTCTGGAGGACAAGACCTTTACGCCGCTGGGCGCCGGCCGGCCGGTGCGCGTGGATGTGCGTCTGGTCTCGGCGACGAACACCAATCTGGAAGCCGCCTGCCAGGAGGGGAAATTCCGGATGGATCTGATGTACCGGCTCAAGTCCGCCTATGTCTGCCTGCCGCCGCTTCGGGAGCGACGGGGGGACATTCCGCTTCTGGCTTCCCATTTCCTGAAAAAGGCCTGCGAGCGTCATCAGAAAAGCATCAACGGGTTCTCTCCGGAAGCGATGCAGCTGTTGACGCGCGGGGACTATCCCGGAAACATCCGAGAGCTTTCCCAGATCAGATCGGAAGAGCGTCGTGTAGGGAAAGAGTGTCTGACACAGTGTAG
>JAKQHR010000176.1 GCA_029557905.1 Verrucomicrobiota bacterium | reverse complement strand
CCAACCATGGCATTTGAAATTACAAGCGAACAGGAAATGATCCGGCTCATGGCCAGAGATTTTGCCAGAAAAGAGCTGGAACCGATGGCCGCCGAATGGGAGCGTCAGGGCATTTTCCCGATGGACGCGGTCAAAAAAATGGGGGGGCTCGGCCTTTTGGGCATGATGGTGCCGCCTGAACTCGGCGGCTCCGGCGCGGGCACGGTGGCCTATTCTCTGGCGCTGCAGGAAATCGCCTATGCGTGCGCGTCGAGCGCAGTCACCATGTCGGTCGCCAATCTCTCCACGGAGCCGCTTCTCAGGTTCGGCAGCCCGGAGCAGAAAGAAAAATGGCTGATGGGACTTGCGGAAGGATCGCTCCTCGGCGCGTTTGCTCTGACGGAGCCGGGCGCCGGCTCAGACCCGGGTTCGATGACGACCACCGCCGTCCTTCGGAAAGACAAATACATCATCAACGGCACCAAAGTCTTTATCACGCACGGCCAGTATGCCGATGTCGTCAACCTGATCGCCCGGACGGGCCAGGAAAGAGGAACAAAAGGCCTCTCTGCGTTCATCATCGAAAAAGGAATGCCCGGTTTTAAAATCGGAACCAAAGAAGACAAGCTGGGGCTGAGGGCCTCCAATACCGTCGAACTGGTGTTCGAAGACTGCGAGGTCCCCGCAAAGAACCTGCTGGGCAATCCCGGCGAGGGATTCAAGGTGGCCATGCGCGCCCTGGACAGCGGAAGGATCGGCATCGCCTCCCAGGCCGTCGGCATTGCCAGGGCGGCTCTGGATGAAGCGCTTTCCTACACTGAGCAGCGGCGCCAGTTCGGAAAAACCATCAACTCGTTCCAGGCCATTCAATTCATGATCGCCGATGCCGCAACCCGGATTGAAGCGGCAACCTGGCTGACGCTGGCCGCGGCCGACCGCAAGGATCGCGGACTGAAGTTCACCAAAGAGGCTTCCATGGCCAAACTGTTCGCCTCGGAAACGGCCAACAAGGCCGCCTACATGGCGCTGCAGGTCCACGGCGGCTACGGCTACACCAAAGAGTACAAGGTCGAACGCCTGTTCCGGGATGCCCGCGCCACAACCATCTATGAAGGCACATCGGAAATTCAGCGCGTGGTCATCGCCCGGGAAGTCATCAAAACATGACCAACGGCCATCAAACAGCCGGGATCAGGTCCGCCCGAGAATCCGGTTGATCTCGCGTAAAAGACGAACGATTTCAGATTGATCCCGCAGAAAGAAACGGGCCCCGCTGTCATTCTTGCGGCCCACACGGACGGCGAGAATGCGTTGATGGTTCAGACGGAAAACATCTTCGTCCGTCTCGTCATCTCCGGCAAAAAACGCCTTTGCACACCCCGCCTGCCGCATGAGCAGCTTCAGAGCAGCGCCTTTGTCCGGAGCGCCTTCGGGAATTAAATTTTCGACGCACTTGCCCCTGACAAGTCTGGGCGGCGGAACCAGCCGGCCGGCTGCCCGTCGAATTATGGCATGTGCTTTATTCCGGTTTTCGGCGTGCCGGTAGTGGATGGAAATCGTTGAGCCCTTGTTTTCCACCACGATGCCTCTCCGTTCCTCCACCGGAATGAGTGTATCGAGCTGACACTGCCAGCCCTGCGCCGTGCGGACAAAAGTTTTTTCCCGCGCCTTCCATCCCGAAAGCCCTTCCGCGCCGTGATTCCCGACCAGATAACGAGGCGCAAACGCCAGATGCCGCAGGGCATCCGGGCGGGAACGCCCGGTAATGATCGCAACGGGCGCCATCCCGGCTAGAACGGATAATTCCTCCCGAACAGCCCCGGAGATTCCGGCGGCGTCCGGATCCGATACGATGGGCGCCAGCGTGCCGTCGAGATCAAAGGCAAAGAGTGTTGACCGATCCAGAAAACGATCGAGGACGGAGCAGGCGGTCCTTCCGAAGAGATAAACAGCGGGCAGGTCCAGCCTCATAGCGCGACACCAATCCGTTCCGCCAGCTTCTCGCGCCGGCGGATGCGCGCCGCATCCAGAAGCATCCGGGCCGCCCACCGGTAAACGTTGAAATCTCTCACCATGGACCGCATGCTGCGCATCCGCGCCTGTTGTTCGAATTCGGGCATGGTGAGGGCCTGATAAAGGGCGTCGGCCGTCTGTTCG
>JAKQHR010000175.1 GCA_029557905.1 Verrucomicrobiota bacterium | reverse complement strand
GGAACCCATTAAGCGGGCCTGCAATTCTCTTCACCCCAAAGTCTCTTGTCTCTGGTCTATCTCCATGAACCTTTGGCTTAAAAAACACCTGTATCACCTCGCCGTCCCGTTTCTGGTGCGGCGCGCCCGCAGAAACAATCTCTGTTTCGGAGTGAGCTATCACCGTTTCGAGTCTGCCCCCGGCGCCGACCCCAAACCCGGCATGGCCGTGACTCCGGAACTTCTCAGGAGGCAGATCGGCATCCTGCGCGAACTGGGGCCTTTTATTTCCATTGATGACGCAATTTCAGAGCCCCGTCCGGATGGCATCAGCTTTGTCCTCAGCTTCGACGACGGCTATCGTGACAATCTCACGGTTCTTCTGCCCATACTTGAAGAGATGCAAATCCCATGCACTTTTTATATCACCTCCGGTCTTGTTTCCGGAGAATTATCCGCTCTGGACCACGACCGCAGAGCTGAATTCTGTCCGCCGGTATTAACTCTTCAGGACCTGAAGATTCTGGCCCTTCATCCTTTTGTAACCATCGGAAGCCATACGCATCATCATGTGCGCCTGAGCACACTGAATGCAGAAGAACTGGAAGCCGAACTTCGGGCCAGCCGCGACTGGTTTCAGAAAAAGGCGGAACTTGAAGTGAAGCATCTGGCCATTCCATTCGGCCGCCGGACCGACGTGAACTGGCCGGATCTGTTTCATGCGGCCGGCCGGCTGGGATTTATTTCGGTGGCGTCAAACTGCGGAGGACATAACGGAAAATCAAGCACGCGCCGTCCATGTCATTTCCACCGGTCTCCTGCCCCGAATACGGAGGCCCCGGATGTATTGACAGGATGGATCATGGGATTATGTAATGCACGCGAACTGTTTAGGAGAACACCATGCCTGAAAAAATGACAGATAGAAGAATTCAATGGGACCTGCCCCTCGCAGTCCTTATGCTTGCCCTGTTTGTTTTTGCGATGTTTGCAGGAACCATGATCTACCATCGCGATATGATCTTTGATGATTCTTTTATCAGCTACCGCTATGCCAAAAACCTGGCTCAGGGCTATGGCCCGACCTGGAATCCGGGGGAAGCGCCCACTGAAGGATATACGAACTTTTTATTCGTAGTCCTCCTTGCCCCGTTTATCAGGATGGGTATGAATCCGCTTTTGGTGGCGCGCATTATATCGCTGCTGGCCGCTGCGGGGCTTGCTCTGCTCTGCTGTCTTTTGAGTCAAATGCACGGCGCTGCCCGCCGATCACGTTCGGTTTTCTTTGCACTGGCATTTATCGCCGCCACTCGAACAGATCTTCTGGTGATGCTGGGGCTCGAGACGGTGCTCTATGCGTTCTTTCTGTTTCTTGCGTTTCTGCTGTCGGTTGTACACTTGCGCAGCCGCTCCAGTGCGGCGTTGTCCGGTGTTGGCATTTGCAGCCTTGCTGCCGGACTTTTGCGCCCCGAAGGCATTCTGCTTCCCGCCGTCCTGGCGGGCGTGCTGCTGATCGCGCAGCCGGAACGAAAAAAGACCTTCATGCAGCTTGTGCGCTGCTGGCTCTTCACTCTTGCGCTGCCGATGGCCGTCTATATGGGATGGAAGCGTCTGTATTACGGGAGCTTTCTCCCTAATCCTTTTTTCATCAAGGCCTCGGCCGGAGGTTTCATACGGCCCGAGGGCTTCTGGTCGGTTCTGGATTTTTTGAGTTATCATCGCGCGCTCGTTGTGCTGATGCTTATGTCTCTGTTTGTAAAGCCGGCCGTGTGTTTGCCGCGCGCCCGGATTTATGCGGGAAGCATTGTCGCGGTATATCTGCTCTTCTATCTGCGCGTTGACACGCTGATGGATGCCTGTGGACGGTTTCTGTATCCTCTGGCGCCAATCTTGCTGTTCCTGGCGCTGCCGGCGATTGATAAACTGCTGGACGCGATTGCACGGGCCCGGCTGCCTCAAGCCGTAACATGCGCGCTCCTGTGCGCGGCATTTATCCTCCTGTTCTATTTTGACCCCCACGGGGCCGTTCTTTCCACGAGAAAAGCCATGCTGGGTAAAAGCGCGTATCCGAACCCCGAGTCATTGATGCAGAAGGAGTATCGCGTTGCAAAGAAGCTCTCTGAATACGCGGACATACAGAATGTGCGCATCGCCTGTGGTGATTCCGGAGTGATTGCATATTTCACCGGGGCGAAGTTTCTGGATACGGTGGGGCTGAACGACGGATTCATTGCCCGCAACAGGGATATAGATCTTCTGACGGACTATTTTTTCGGAGAGAAGCCCACGCTGGTGTTCGCCATGGCAAACAAGGATCATACGTGGATTGATTACGGGCATGGCCCTCTCCTGAAACGGACGGACTGGATGAGGGATCCCCGATGGGACGATTATATCTACGCGGGCACGATAACAACGAGCGGCGGTATGTACGATCTCCACCTGATGCTTCGCAAAGATTATGAGCAGATGGAGGAATTGGCGGATTTTCTGGCGGCGAGAATTGCTGATCGGATGTATGATCCGTTCCCGCTGCCCATTGGCACCTATGTTCCCTGAAGTTGTCTGAAACAGAATGAGCAAATCATCGAATAATTGTCCGCGCTGGCTGACAAGTGTTCCGGCGATCTTTCTGGCGGTGCTGCTGACCCCCGCTTTGCTGGCTTCGCTCTATGTGCTGATGGCCCGTGGTCTCATGCCGGGCGGCGCGGGTGTTGTTCTGGCCGGCATGGTCTGTGTTGTGCTTCTGGGGGGTGTTGTCCGGCTCGTTACGCGGGACTTGGGCCCACGGGCGCATGCGGCGGCGGTGGGGGCGGTGATCGCGGGAGGAGCCCTGGTGCGGTTCGCGGTGGTGCTTGGGTGCCGGGGGTTCGTGCAACTTGAGGACCGGGGTATTTTCATCCGTTTTGTTGAAATCCTGGAACAGGGAGGGTTGAATGCAGAATGCCTCTCCGTGCTGAGCGAATGGTACGAATACAACGTCTGGATTCATCGGGCATTTCCGCTGGCCTACCCGTTGCGATGGCTTTTCGGAGAGCAGCATGTACTGGCGTTCCAGTTGGTCAGTGCGATGCTTTCATCAGCCGCCATGGTTGTTTTTTATGCTCTGGCATCCGAACTTTTGCAGGAGAAAGGCCGTCGTGCGGCTCTTGCGGTCTACGCATTCTTTCCTCTGCGGTTATGGAATGTGCTGGAATATTCGCATCGAATACAAATTGAAATTCTGATTCTTGGAGTTCTGCTGCTGGTTGTGAAGCAGCTGCGGGGCTGTACCCGATGGGTGCCGGTGGCGCTGCGCGGTGCGGCTGTCGGATTGATCCTTTTCCTTCTGAATCTTCAGAGAGGCGTGGATTTGCTGCTGCTGCTGTTCTTCTGTGCGGTGGTCTTTTACGGACAATTCCGTTTTCCGGCCCTTTCTTCAAAATTCAGGCTGGCGTTCGGGCTGGTGCTGATTCCGGTCATGATTTATCTGCCACTCGTCTTGTCCTTTGACAGCTGGTGCGGGAAATATGATCTGAAGCAGATGGATTCAGGTTTCTCCGGATTCATGGCGCGTGGATGGAGCCTGGAAACCCTGGGAGAGTTTGACGGGAAGTACGAGCAGATAGACAAGGCCACGCCGGTTTGGCTGAAGGGTAAAGTGATGCGGGCTGTGGTCTTCTCCCAGTTGAAATACCATCCCAGGCTGGTTTTTTTCCAGCTGCTCCCTGCCAAGATGGCTAAATACTTTCTTGTGGGTTCTGCGACAGGAATGGAGCAGGGGCTGGACCAGGCGGGTTTGATGATTCCTGCCCGGATATTTACCGGACAGCGCGTTGTATTCGCGCCCATCTTCCTTCTCCTGGTGATTCTTTCATCTGTCCGGATGTCGGCCGGGGGGGGCCAACCAGTTGTCTGGTCTTCGCTGATCATGTTCCCGCTGCTGGCCTGCGGCGTTTTTGTGGTGCTGGGCGAAAGTTCGCCGTATTACTCGTTCTATGTCCACGCAGTCCTTGTGCTTGTTGCGGGGCGTTTGTGGGAACCGCTTCCAGAAACACTCCAGGCACAGCGGCGGCTCGTGCGCCGGGAACTGGTGCGGGGCTGTTTACTCTTCGCGTCTTTGTATGCGGTCGCCGGAATCGCTGCTCCCGCGCTGGCCGTACTCCTTCCCCCGGAATTTACATTTCATGATATCTCACGGGCTGAAATCACGGCCTCGTGGACTGATGAGCGCATGTCTCCCCGGCAGGTCAGCCCTTCGCTGGAGCCCTACCTTCAGCGCATTTCGCTGCCTGTCCGTCCTTATTCGGCAGGGGAAACGGTCTGTGCGCGACTGCCTCTTGCCGGGGCGGAACCGGGGAAACTTTCGTTTTACCTGTGGAGAACGCATGCATCGAGAGCGGATATGAATTTCGAGGTGGTTGTTCTGCTCAACGGCAATGAAATCATGAGCCGTCCCATGAATGATCTTCCGGGCATATCTCATATGCTGTTTGAAGCATCTGGTGAACTTCAGTTGTGCCTGCGCTGCCATGAGGACATTGAGGACATTGCGGTGCCGGATGACCTTGAGCCCCCCGGAGTACAGTGGGGCTACGTGCTGTATCCTGCGGGCGGGGGATCGTCATCAGAGAATGTGGAATGATGCCGATTGACAGAAGCGCGGGGCGATTCTAGTGTTCCGCGTATGCAAAAGGATGCTTTATCTGTTTCGCGATGTGTGTTCAATTGAAATCTTCACTCTCTGATCTGGCTGTTTTTGGAGGCGCGCCGGCGTTCGAACAGCCGCTGCATGTGGGCCGCCCCAATATAGGCGATCGGTCCCGTCTGCGGGCCCGCTTTGAGGAAATTCTTGATTCCCGATGGCTGACCAATGCGGGCCGCCAGGTGCAGGAGTTCGAAGAGCGGATTGCTGTGCTGTCGGGCACGCGGCACTGCATTGCCGTATGCAACGGCACCATCGCCCTTGAGCTGGTAATCCGTGCCCTGGGAATGACCGGCGAGGTGATTGTCCCCTCCTTCACCTTCGTGGCTACAGCCCACGCGCTGCAATGGCAGCAGATCCGGCCGGTCTTCTGCGACGTGGACGAGAAAACCCACAACATCTCTCCTGATTGTGTTGAAAAACTGATCACCCCCGAAACCACAGGCATCATCGGCGTGCACTTGTGGGGCCGCGCCTGTGATACGGAAGCCCTTGATGTCATCGCGCGCCGGCATCGTCTGGCTGTCCTGTACGATGCATCTCATGCGGTGGCCTGTTCGCACGGGGGGAAAATGATCGGAGGGTTTGGTGATGCAGAGGTGTTCAGTTTCCATGCCACGAAGTTTGTGAACTCCTTTGAGGGCGGGGCGATCCTGACCAGCAATGATGAACTGGCAAAAAAAGTCCGTCTGATGAAAAACTTCGGATTTGCCGGCTACGACAATGTGATCGGGATCGGAACCAACGGGAAAATGAGTGAAATCAGCGCGGCCATGGGGATTACCTCTCTGGAAAGCCTGGATGATTTCATCAGTCGCAACAGAGCAAACTATCAGTTGTATCGCGAACGGCTGAGCCGGATCGGAGGCCTTCGGCTTATCGAATACGACAATCGGGAGCGGCAGAACTTCCAGTATATTGTCGCGGAAATAGATGATCGCTGCGGACTGTCTCGAGATCAGCTCGTGAAAGTTCTTCATGCGGAGAATATTTATGCCCGGCGCTATTTCTATCCCGGGTGTCATTTAATGGAGCCCTACCGGACTTTGTATCCCGGGGCGGGGAAGGAGCTTCCGGTTACGGAGAAGCTGACGCACCGGGTCATTGCATTCCCGACCGGAACGGCGGTTGGTGCCGCGGAAATCGAAGGAATCTGTGGCGTGATTTCATGCGCTGTTCATCATGCGAAGACCGTGGCGGAAAAACTGGGATGAGTGAAAGCATCAATCGCAGTCGGGACTTGCTGATCTGGGGCGCTTCTGGCCATGCGCTGGTGGTGGCCGATGCCGTGCGATGTGGCGGCCGGTTGAATATTGCTGGATTTATAGATGATGTGAATCCCGGCCGCGCCGGTGAAGATTTTGGCGGGAGCAGAATCCTTGGCGGCCGTGATGTTATCATGAATCTTCGGGCGAGCGGTGTTATGTGGGCATTTGCTGCGGTGGGTGACAATGCCGCCCGAGTTGAACTGGGGCAAGTACTGCGGGATGCGGGCTTCCGGCTCCCGGTGATTGTCCATCCGCGCGCTGTCGTTGCGGATGGCGTTGTGCTGGGAGATGGAACGTATGTCGCGGCCGGCTGCGTCATATGTCCGGAGGCGCATATCGGGAGAAGTGTGATTGTGAACACGGCGGCAACAGTGGACCATCACTGCCTGATTGGGGAGGGTGCCCATGTGGCGCCCGGCGCACATCTGGCGGGATGGGTTTCCGTGGGTGAACAGGCGCTGATTGGCGTCGGGGCATCGGTGAGGGACCGCATCCGCATTGGCGCCCGCGCCGTCATTGGCGCCGGCGCAGCCGTAGTGACGGACATACCGGCCGGAACCACCGCATGCGGGGTTCCGGCCAGAGTGAGGGAAGATCAATGACAACGGATCAGACACCTTTGGATTTCAGCATCGTCATTCCTGTTTACTTCAATGAAGGATCCCTGTCCGCCACGATGGACAAAATCAAGTCCGAGGTGCTGGCGCGACATGCATGGAATTGCGAAGTGATTTATGTGGATGATGGCTCCGGGGACGGGTCGCTCAACGAACTGCTGGGTATGTGCCGGGCGAATCCCGGGCTTGTTAAGGTGGTCAAATTCACCCGGAATTTCGGCCAGGTCCAGGCGCTGATGGCCGGATACAACCTGGCGCGCGGCAAGTGCGTGATATCCCTGTCGGCGGACGGACAGGATCCGGTAAGTCTGATCAATGACATGCTGAAGGCCCATTTCGAGGAACGATGCGAGATTGTGATATGCGCGCGGGAGGGGAGAGACGAATCTGCCTACAGAATCTGGACATCCCGCCTTTTTTATGCGCTGATGCGCGTTCTTGGTTTTGGCAATATGCCGCCGGGCGGCTTCGACTATGTCCTGCTCGGCCGGAAGGCCGTTGATGCGATATTGCGCAATCGCGAGGCGCATCCCTTCTGGCAGGGGCAGATCCTCTGGACGGGATTCAAGCCGAAAATCATTCCGTATCACCGTCTGCAGCGGACGACGGGCAAGTCCCGCTGGAGTTTCGGCCGGAAACTGACTTACCTGCTCGACGGCATTCTCAGTTATTCCTTTGTGCCGATTCGCCTGATGTCGCTGGCGGGAATTGCGGTTGCATTTTCGGGATTTCTGTATGCGGCCCTGATTCTGATCCTGCGTCTGCTGGGCGGCATTCCCGTGCAGGGATGGGCCCCCCTGATGATCATTGTGCTTCTACTGGGTGGTTTCCAGATGCTTATGCTGGGGATCATCGGCGAATATGTCTGGCGCACCCTTGCTCAATCGCGGCA
>JAKQHR010000160.1 GCA_029557905.1 Verrucomicrobiota bacterium | reverse complement strand
GTTTGCACCCAGGTTCCAGGAGAGGGCGGGACAACCGGCCAGCCGATGATGATTTCCTTCTCGGCGAATAGAAGCGGAGCGGCCTGTTGCAGCCAGTCTTCGGCGGGCTCACAGTCGGCGTCGAGGAACGCAATCCAGTTTCCGGCTGCTGTCTTGAGTCCGGCATTGCGGCAGACGGGGATATTGGCTCCGGGCAGAACGATGATTTTAGAGAAACCGACAAGTTTTGCCGCCTCAACCGTGCCATCCCGGCTGCCGCCGTCCACCAGAATAGTCTCGATGGCCACAGACGTATGGCACAGCAGAGCGTCAATGGCCTGTTTGAGTCTTGGCAGGGGGCCCTCTTCGTTGAGCGCCACCACAATAATCGAAAGCACTTGATTCATTTGGCGTGATTATAGCCGGATCAAATGCATATGGAATACTGGAATGATGGAATCTTTTGAGTTTTGACATGGAGTCTTTGCAACTGTGTTGAATGCACTTCAGAGGGCTTGGGCCGGCTTCCAAAGCTGTTCTGTGCTCCGGTTCAAGATCTTGGCATATCATTCTGTTGCCCCGATAAGCCGGAGCCGCTATGAGATTGCCGCGGAGAATTTTGAACAGCAGATGGAGCATCTCGCCGCCGCTGGGTATCGTGTGGTCGCTTTGCAGGATGCCCTCCGGGCCATGCAGTCCGGAAGTATAGACTCGAAGGCTGTGGTCATAACCTTCGATGACGGATACAAAACACTGGTGGATCATGCAATTCCCGGTCTTAACAGGCGTGGCTGGCCGGCGACCGTCTTTGTTCCTGTGGCGCACATTGGCGGGCGATACGAATCATCCGAGCTGTTGAGCTGGGCTGACATGAAGGAAGCAGCGAGGGGCGGCATCGCGTTTGGTTCTCACACCATGAACCACAGAAGCCTTCTGGAATTGAGTAATGAGGATCTCCGGCATGAACTGGTCGAATCCCGCAGAATTCTGGCCTCTGAGCTTGGTTTGTCGTTTCATCCGCTGGCCTATCCCTACGGATATTATGACCGGCGGGCGGCTGCTGCGGCGAAGGCGGCCGGCTATGATCTGGCGCTGACCTTCGGCAGCATCCTCAGCAACACGAGCTGGACAAATCCATTCGAAATGAAGCGCGAGCAGATTCTCTGCTCAACGACCCTGAAGGCATTTTCGCGTAAAGTTGACGTGCGTTATGACTTGCCGCGCAAAATGTGGCATATGATCGTTCCGGAGAAATAGACCAGAGACTGTAATGGAATATTGGAATGATGGAATGTTGGATTCAAGTCTCCGGTCTTCATATTTCCTGTAACCTGTAACCTTTAACCTTTAACCTGTAACCGTTATGTCCTCTGAATCAAGAATCCGAATCCTGACCGATGTTGAGGAACCCCGCGTCGCCGACTTCTGGCATCAAGAGACGGACTTGTGGCCCAAGAAGCGCAATGACCGGCGATTTTTTCACAACCTGTTTCAAGCCTCCAAGATTCTGCGAATCCGTCACCGGTACGATGTGATGGTTTTCGATTCAGAGATGCTGGGCAACATGGTGGCTTTGCTGTCGGCATTCATTCCCCGCCGGGTGCCGATCCTGATGATTGACTGCCTTTGGTATGAACCGCGCAGCCGGTTGAAACTGTGGCTTAAGCGCCTGCAGTTCCGGCTTCAGGCCCGGACAGTGCGAAAGTTCGTGGTTTGGGCGTCGCATGAGGTTAAGGACTATGCCCGCATGTTCCAATTGCCGGAGGAAAAATTCGAATACATCCCTTTTCATCATACCCTTGAAGGTTTTGACTTTGTTGCCGGAAACGGCGACTACATTTTTAGCGGAGGGGATGGCAATCGGGATTACCGCTGCCTGATTGACGCGGTGCGCGGGCTGGACGTTAAGGTGCGGATTGCCACGCGTCTGCGGGATTGGAACGAAGGGGCCGATATTCCACCCGGTGTGGAGGCTGGCGGTGTTACCCCGGAAGACTTCCGCAAACTCATGGCGGGGGCAAAAATGGTTGTGCTTCCCATGAGGGGCGGATTTCTGCATTCAGGCGGCCAGCAGACGTTTCTGAATGCCATGGCCATGGGGAAGCCGGTGGTGGTTGCTGATGACAAAGGAGCGCGTGATTATATAGACAGCGGCAATGACGGGATTGTCGTCCCCTCGGGTGATGTGGAGGCCATGAGATCAGCTATCAAGTCCCTGCTGGATGATCCCGAGTACGCCCATCAGATGGGAGCGCGCGCCCGGGAGGCCTGTGAGAAATATTCCACCACCGTATGCATGCAGCGTGTGCTGGCCTCCGCGGAAGAAATCGCGGGACACGGCGGGGGCGGCAAAACGTGAAATCTCTTGAATGGAAACTTCGCGCTGCGCTGGACGGGCTTTGTCTGGACGAGAAACTTGTTCGGATCAATGAATACGTCCGGCTTCTGTTTACGCGCCGCCGCCGGTGTGGCTATGTTGGATGCCTCGGTTACGCCAATCTGGGTGATCGGGCGCTTTACGAGGCCATTCAGCTGATTTTCCGGCATCACATGACCTTTGCTTCGCACCGGACGGATATGTTGGCCCGGCTGGTATCCGCGGCGAGAAGAGGACCGGCTTTCGACCTGGTTTGCCTGGGCGGAGGCACACTCATGGGACAGACTTCAGTGTATCGGCTCGAATCGGCGCTGGATGCGGGACTGCCGGTGTTTTCTTTCGGCACCGGATGCCATCCCATGCAGTTTGGTCTTGAATGCGATCCTGAATACGGCCGGAAATTCAAGCGGCAAATCGGCATACTGCAGAGGCTTCAACTGGTATCCGTCCGGGACGAAGCTTCAAAACGCACGCTTCTTGAGCAGGGGCTCAGGGCGGAAATAGATGTAATTGGCGATCCCGTTCTGGCATTTGCACTGGATTCCAGGCCCTATGCCGGCGGCCGGCGTATTGGGGTTAATGTGGGCAATGATTATGGTGCGCAGATGTGGGGGCGTTGGGAAAATATCGTGTCTGCCCTTCGTCCGGTTCTGCTCGCGCTGCTGGACGACGGCTGGGAGATCACGCTGTTCCCTCTGTCCGCGGATGAAATACCCGGAACGGTCCGGCTTGCCCGTGAACTGGGGCCGCGGATTAAAGTCTTCCGCCATTATCTGAATCGGGCGGCTTATATTGCCGCCTGTTCGGAGCAGGATATGTTTATTGGAGTTAAGCTCCATTCGGTGATTCTTGCGCATTGCGCCCTCACTCCGGCCGTGATGCTCGCATATCAGCCCAAGTGCACGCAATACATGGAGTCCGTAAACATGCAGGCCTGCACGCTGCAGACAAATCATCTGTCGGAAACTTCCATTCTGGGCGCGCTGGATGAAGCAAGGTCTGCCGCTGCGGATATCCGGGCCCGGCTGACCGAAAGATTTTCCTTTTATGCCGCCCGTCGCGCCACGTTTGTGAAAAAGGTTTGTGAAATGCTGCTGGATGATTAGGCTGCAGCCAGGAAAAGAAATCCGATATTCCATGATTCCGGCATTCCAAAGCTGCAACTTGCAACTTGGAACCTTTAACTTTCAACTGAAACCATGAAAATCCTGATCCTGATGGAAACAGAGGCCTTCAGCGGACCGGCGAAGAATCTGCTGGAGACCCTGAAACTGCTTCGCGATGAAGTGCATTTTGAAGTGGCAACCTTTCTTCGCGGAAGCGCAGAAAGCTCGGCATTCATTGAGGCCGTCCGCAGCGCCGGGCTGCCAGTTCATGTGATTCGGGAGCGCTTCCGGTACGATCCGTCTGCGATAAGGCATCTCTTCCGCATAGTGCAGAAAACAGCTCCTGACATTATCCAGATTCACAACACGAAATCCCGCCTGTATGTCACGTTACTCCGTCGGCGGTTGG
>JAKQHR010000141.1 GCA_029557905.1 Verrucomicrobiota bacterium | reverse complement strand
TTGTCAGTTTCAGCGCCTGATAAAAACGGTCCTGAAGAATGTTGGTGCTGATCTCCTGTAAAAGTTCCGTCTGGCTGGGAGCGGCGCCGGCGACTTGTCTCACCAGCTCCCAGTACGTCCTGTGGTGCTCCGAAAGATTTTTACCGTCAACATACATGAGCTGCACGGCGAAATAAATCTTCTTGCAGGGTGTGTCGGCCGATTTGAGCGTCATGATGTCCTTTTCGCGCAAAACCGGCACATCGTTTTCCAGCACAAAGGTGCTGCGGGCCTCGCCGTTGGTGATTGCCGCACCGCCCAAAATGAACTTCTCATGCGGCTTGAGTGTTATTTTCAAGGCCATGTCAATCAGATCTCCAGCTCGAAAAGTGAGCCGGGCCTCACCTCATGACCGGCCCCTGCCCTGTCGCGGGCCAGAGTGTCCCTGACCGCGATGAGCTTGGCGAGCGCTTCTGCTATCTGTGCATCATCCGCTTCGGGCCCGAGAGAGGCGCCCGCCTGTGCCGCAACGGCAAATTCCGGGCGCGTATCATCTGCGGGGATATCCGCCGCAATTGACTTCATCTCGTAGATCAGATCCATCCTCTGGTAAGTGGCAATCGGGAAGAAAGGAGGAAAATGTACCAGCGTCAGATCCAGATTTCTCACAAGCGCATTTATCCTCTCGCCGATGTCGAAATGCACCGGATTATTTTGTTTGTACACGGCCATCGGGGCGGGCCCGGCCCGCCCGGCCGGAGGAGCCTCCCGCTTATCTACACCGGGGGTATCTGAACCGCCGGGGCGAATCGCGTTCTGCAGCCCCTGATACGGGTTGGTTGCTGTAATATACATCACCTGAAACCTTTTCTATTAAGGGGGGGGAATTCTTCCCCCCCCTGTATCAGGTTATATCATGTTACTGGAACAGCCTCAGCACGGACTGGGCCGCCTGCGCCGACAGACTGAGCGCTGTGGTGGACAGTGACTGCCTGGTCTGCAGCATCAGCATGTTCGCTCCCTCCTCGTTGGCATCGGCAAGCGTCAGCTTATCCGCGCCTTCGGTGAGGGTGTTGATCATATTCGTCGAGAAATCCTGCCGCACGGTGATGATGCTCAGGTTTCCGGACAGCTTCGATGCTTCTGAACGAAGCGTTACAGCCGCATTGTCAAGCTCGACGATGGATGCGTCAATGGCCGCTTCATTGGCCCAGGCGGCGGCGGAAATTCCCAGGCCCGTGGTCGAGGCATCAAAGCCCACCACCTCCAGGCTGTGGCTGCCCTCGAATTTAACGGTCATGATGTCGGAGGCGAGCAGGTTTTTCCCCTTATAGCCCGAGTCTCGTGCGATTGTGTCAAGCTGGTTGCGGATCTCGTTGTAGCGGTTCACCAGCGCCGTGAATTCCTCATTGGCTTCAGGATCATAAGTGACCGTCACAGCGCCTCTGGTGGTGACCCTTGCACTGGCCACATCCTGTAAGGCTCCAAGTTCTGTCTCAAGTGCTGCGGCTGCAGCACCAGCCGTTGCACCCTGGGTGGTGACGGTGGTTCCTCCAATGGTAATACTCATCTCTTCGCTGTGGGCCGTAGCAGTGCCCGTTGCGTTATTAGTATATTCGACTGTACCCACGTCGCCATTGAGCCGTGTG
>JAKQHR010000064.1 GCA_029557905.1 Verrucomicrobiota bacterium | reverse complement strand
CTTCGAGGCATCCCTCACTGCCTGATTGAAAAAGGCGATTTCGCGGCGGGGGCCACCGGCGCCTGCCACGGACTGCTGCACAGCGGCGGCCGCTACGCCGTGTCCGATCCCGTTGCGGCCAAAGAATGTTTCGATGAAAATATGATTCTGCGGCGCATCGGCGAAAAATGCGTGGAGCGCACCGGCGGATTATTCGTGAGGCTGCCCGGCGATTCCAAGCTCTTTCGGGAAAGGTTTTTGCGAAGCTGCGACGACATCGGCATCCCGACGGATATTCTCTCTTCCACCAAAGCACTGGAACTCGTGCCCAGTCTGAATCCGGACATCGAGGAAGCGATCCGGGTTCCCGACTGTTCAATCGATCCTTTCCGCCTGTGCCTGCTCAACATGAAAACCTCGCAGATGAAGGGAGGCCTGAGTTTCATCCGCCACCGGGTGACGGAAATCGTCCAGTCCCACGGCCGCTGCATCGGCGTCAAAGCCACCGACGCGGCCACGGGCGAAGTGAAGGAAATCCACGGCAACATCCTGGTCAATGCCTCGGGCGCCTGGGCCGACCTCGTGGCCCGGCTGGCCGGCTGCGAAGTGCCCCTCACCCTTTCCAAAGGCAGCCTGGTCATCACCAATCACCGCCTGACCGATATGGTCATCAACCGCCTGCGGCCTTCTTCGGACGGGGACATCATCGTTCCCAACGAAGCGGTCTGCCTGGCCGGCACCACGTCGCTGGCAGTGGATGACCCGGACGCTCTCTCGACCCAGTCCGCGGAGGTGGACACCATCATCGGCGAAGCCGGCCGGATGATTCCGCATTTCAATCAGGCCCGCATTATCCGGGCATTTTCGGGGGTCCGTCCCCTGCTCAAGTCGCAAAAATTGGACAGCCGGGAAATCTCGCGCGGCTTTCAGATCATCGACCACCAGAACGGCCTGTACAGCATCGTCGGCGGCAAGCTCACCACCTTCCGGCTGATGGCGGAAAAAATGGTCGATGCGATTATGAACGCCTTCAATCTGAAGCGCGACTGCGAAACGGCCGATCAACCGCTGGACGGCCAGGAGGAGCTTAGCGGATATCCGCTCTCCAAGCGCCTCGCGGACATGAAAAACATTCTGTGCGAATGCGAGCTCGTGAGCCGCGGCAGCGTGGAAAAAATTATCCAGGAAACCGGCACCCGCCATGTGGGCGACATTTCCCACCGCACCCGCCTGGGCATGGGCCCCTGCCAGGGAGGCTTCTGCACCTTTCGCGCGCTGGGCGTAATGCATGACATGGAGATTCTGACGGCCCGGCAGTCCGTGCAGTCGCTCCGGGAATTTCTGCAAAGACGTTTTCGCGGAATCCGCTACGCTCTGTGGGGAGACCAGCTGCGGGAGGAGCAGCTGGTCGAATATATTTATCTGGGCATTCTGGCCATGGAGAAAACCCGTGAGCGTCATTGAGTACGATGTCATTGTCATCGGCGCGGGCACGGCGGGTCTGACCGCAACCGCCTGGCTCGCCGAACAGAAATTGCGCGTTGCGCTGGTCACCGCCGGCGAACCGACCGCCTGCCTGTCCACCGGCTGCATCGACGTCTGCTCCCGCGACGACCAACCGCTTTCGGGAATCGCCGGTCTGCCCGATAGTCATCCC
>JAKQHR010000051.1 GCA_029557905.1 Verrucomicrobiota bacterium | reverse complement strand
CCGGCATGCATCCGGTTCCACTGTGCAGTCGGAAAGATGCATGTGGATGATCCTGATTCCGGGCCGGACCGCCTTTGCCTCATCGGCAAGCTGCCGGGAAAATTCAATGATGGTCTCGACGCGGAAGTCCTGCCATTGCCTGTAAATCAGCGCATTGTCCGTCTTGAGCTTTTCAGAATCGAAAAGAAAATCCCCGGGTGACGTTCCGGTTCTTTCCTTGAATATACGGGAACAATGATCGCAGATGCAGGCATATTTTCCATGCTGCGGATTCTTTTCGTATGGCCCACCCCAGACTTCGAACCAGGGTTCGGAAAGTTCGATGGCGTCGTAGGGCACAGCCTGAAGTGTTTCCCTGATCCCGTCGCGGACATGCTCCGTAAAGCCCGGCGCGCTGGGGCAGAGATAGACGCGCCAGTCGTGCCTGCTAGTGCCGTCCAGGGCTTTCTGCCGCCATTCGGGATGAGCCTCGTAAGCTTTGAAATCCGTTGTGGGATAGAGCCGGAGGGCGCACGCCATGTCCCGGTCATGAAAGGCCTTCACCATCTCGCTTTGAGTATCGAGGGGAATGCCGCCGACCGTGATGATGTGCACAGCGGAAAATCCGTGCTCCTGAATCTCTGCCGCCCATTGCTCCCATGATTTGTCCTTGTAGAAATCAAATGCCGGGTCAATCGCCACGGACGGCCCGGCCAGCCGTCGGAGGGTCTCATCCTGATATCCTTCCTGACGATTGCCCAACGCAGCCGGTCCCCTCCGGCATCCAGCCGCTGAAACGGCAACAAGCAGGGCAATGACCCCTGCAGACGCAAACAGCAGGCCAACAGTTTTCAACACGCCACCTCCGGTAGATTTGCGGGAAACATCCGCGAAAATATCAAAGGCGGTCAAGGGGCAAATACATCCCGCAACACGCAGCCGCGATCCGTCCGGTCGGTCAGAATTGACGGATCGGCTGAATCAAGCGGGGGCCGGTGATGAGGGACCGGAGGACGTCACGGCATCGTGTAACGGTAGATGCGAACACGGTCCAGATAAACACGACCATATTCCGCCGCGCCGCTGTCCACAAGGTCGAAATTCATGACCATCAGGTCGTTCGGTTCCGTTGCGCCGCCTATCAGCGTTGTGGGGGCGGGCAGGTAGATGAAATAGTCTGTTCCCGCCGTGCCGGGCATGTGCGAGACGGTTCCTGGAATCTGCCGCACGCTCTTCATCGCGGACCAGTTGAAGGTCTGGTTGGACACACGCAGACGGATCGTGGGCAGGTTCTGGCGTGCAGCCTCGCTTTCACTTCGCAGGGTGAACACGGCCTTGTAAAGATAACCGGCCTCGAACCTGGGCGAACCCGCGCCCATGACGCTGCTCCAACCGCCATAATACAGACTGTATGAACCGGCGGGACCGGGTGTTTCCAGCCAGAGGGAGCCATCCCCCCTCCCGCTGGAAGCCTGGTCCAGGATCCCAGGCGCCCCGAAAGTGGTCCATGGATTGAAATCCGTGGTGGAATTCTGATCCCAGATGAGGGTTTCGCCGGCCGCCGGGGCGGCATGACGCGTCACCTCGATCGAGTCGCAATAGATGTCGCCGCTCTGCTGAGG
>JAKQHR010000013.1 GCA_029557905.1 Verrucomicrobiota bacterium | reverse complement strand
TCGGCCATCGTCTCTGTTTAGGATAGAGACGGTGGCGGAACTTCCTTTTGCGGTCACCTGGACTATATATGAAATATAGTGAAGATATATTAACCATTGCGGGCCGGCGCCCGATCTGGTCAAAAAATGAGCAGGAGGAGACATGAGAGTGTTCATCACGGGCGGAGCCGGTTTCATCGGCTGCAATGTGGCGCGGCATCATCTTGAACGGGGCGACGAGGTTATCGTATTCGACAATCTTTCGCGACGGGGCGCGCCGGTGAATCTTGAGTGGCTGCGCGAAATATCCGGCGGACGGCTTCAATTTGTTCAGGGGGATATCCGCAGCGCGGAGGCTCTGGCGGAGGCTCTTCCAGCGAATGCGGAGAGGGTGTATCATCTGGCCGGACAGGTCGCCGTGACCACATCCGTGGAGGATCCGCGCGACGATTTTGAATGCAATGCGCTGGGCACTTTCAATCTTCTTGAGGCCGTCCGCGCGCGCGCGCCGGAGGCCATCGTCTTCTTTTCCTCAACCAACAAGGTGTATGGAGAGATGACGGATGCGCAGGTGGTCGAGGGCGAGACGCGTTACGCCTACCGGAGCCTGCCTCAGGGCATTTCCGAAGAGCAGCCCCTTGATTTTCATTCTCCCTACGGCTGCTCAAAAGGCTGCGGAGACCAGTACGTGAGGGATTACGCCCGCATATACGGGCTGCGCACGGTGGTGCTGCGCCAGTCCTGCATTTACGGCATCCGTCAGTTCGGCGTGGAAGACCAGGGATGGGTGGCTCATTTCTGCATTGCCGCCCGCTTCGGCCGTCCCATTAACATATATGGAGACGGGAAGCAGGTGCGGGACGTCCTGTGGATTGATGATCTGGTCAACGCCTATGAATGCGCGGCGCAGAACATTGATCGCGCGGCCGGCGAGGTTTTCAACGTGGGCGGGGGTTCGCTTAATACCATCTCAGTTTGGAGAGAATTCGGGCCCATGCTCGAAAAGCTGGCCGGCAAGCCGCTGGAGGTTCGCCGGGGACCGTGGCGGCCGGGAGATCAGCGCATCTACTGCAGTGACATCCGGAAAGCCGAAACGGTGCTGGGCTGGAAGCCCCGCACAAACTTTGAGGAGGGGCTGGAGCGTCTCTGGTCCTGGATATCTGAAAACTCCCGGTTTTTTACGCAGCCCTGACGGAAAGTATCCGCATGCGAATAACCTATTCCATGGCTGATCAGAACTGGCTGGCAGCCAAGTCCATCGGCATCTACAACATATCGCTGGGGCTTGGCCGGGCGCTGGCGCAGCATCCGGCGCTTGAGCATCTGACCTGTCTGATCAACTCGACCCTTCCGGCGGGCATGCTGTCTTCGGCCCGGTCGGAAACACGGATTGTGGATACGCCCCTTCGCGGCCGATGGGGTCGCATCGCATGGGATCAGGTCGGCTGCTATCGGGTAGCCCGGCGCAGCGGAAATCCCTGGCTGTTTCTGCCGAAAGGCTTCGGATCCTTTATTCAGCGCTGCCCGGTGAAGCTGGCGGTTTATCTGCACGACATCATTATCCTGATTTATCCCGAGCGTTATCCCGGCGTGGTGTCCCGGTCGCAGTATCGGTATTTTGATCTGACCTGCAGGCAGACCCTGCGCCATGCCGATCTGGTGTTCACCAACACCGAGTTCAGCCGCCGGGAAATTCTCC
>JAKQHR010000002.1 GCA_029557905.1 Verrucomicrobiota bacterium | reverse complement strand
CCGGCCATGGCGGCATGCACCGCATGGCGCGCGAACTGATCGCAGCGGATGCTGTCAGCACAGTTGGCGGGCACACTCCGGATGATGTAGCTCGGATCAATATACTTTGGATTTGCCTCAATATTCTTCTCCCTGAAGTATTTTTTGATCTCCGCCAGCAGGAACGGGCCGATGTCGTTGTGCAGGATGTTCCCGGAGGCATCCCGGCGGCATTCATCCTTCGGCATGAGTTCCTGTCCGGCCCCCTCAGCCACAACGATCAGGGCATGCGGTTTTCGGGCCAGCCGCCTTTCCAGATGACTGAGCAGCCCATTTTCTCCGCCCAGTGCGAATTTCACTTCGGGAATCAGTGTGAAATCCACATCCTGGCTCGCCAGCGATGCACCGGCTGCAATGAATCCGGAGTCGCGCCCCATGACTTTAACAAGTCCAATGCCGTTGATTGCGGCTTTTGCCTCAATATGCGCGCAGTTGAGAACCTCATGCGCGCGTTCAATCGATGTGAGATAGCCAAAGGTCTGCTGGACATAGGGGATGTCGTTGTCGATGGTTTTTGGAATTCCGACAATCGCCTTTTTCAGGCCGCGCCGGGTCACTTCCCCCGCAATGGCATGGGCTCCCCTCTGCGTGCCGTCACCTCCGATGCAGAAAAGAACGTCAATGTCGCGGGATTCGAGGAAATCCGTCATCACCTCAACGGGTTGTGCGCCGCGGGAAGAGCCCAGCACTGTGCCGCCCTGAAGATGAATACCGTCCACGGCCTCCTCGGTCAAGACAAGCGGCGGCCGGCCGGCCGCGGGATTCAACCCCTGATAGCCGTAGCGGATGCCGAGCACTTCCTTCGCGTGATAGTTCTGCTTCAGCTCAAAGCAAATTGAACGGATCACATCGTTGATGCCGGGACAGAGTCCTCCGCAGGATACGATGGCTGCGCGGACCTTCGGGGCATCAAAGAAGATTTTTTCCCTTGGCCCGGCTTTTTCAAAGAGAATATCGGGATTGTCGTAAGGTGTGTTGAACTCCACCTGATAGCGGACACGGGCAGTGTCGGGAATGAAGTCTCCGATCCCGTCGCCGGGAACAGTGGACAGGCTCAGCGGGGAGCGGAAGCGGCAGCCCCCGAGCGTGGCGATTTCCATTTTGTTTTCTGATGCCATGAATGTTCTCCGCAGTTACATTAGGCCGCAGTCTAGCGGACCGGGGCCTGATGTTCGACAACTAAATCCGTCAAATCGGAACTTGGATTCCGGCCCGGCGGCTCTATACTGAAGCAGACGGTGAATCACAAAGAGGCGGAACCATGACGAATAAAGTATTTCTGCAGTGGTGCCAGATACGGAGAAAAGTCGGGGGTCTGACGGGTCATTCGCTGGACAGCAATGTCCCGGACATCTGGACTCCCAACGCGGATGTTTTTGAAAGCGCGGATGGCGTGATCATCCGCATGGAACTGGCGGGGGTGCCGCTGGACAGGCTGGAGATCACCTGCGAAGGCCGTGTGCTGAATATCAGCGGGGTGCGCTGTGAATCCTTTGGCGCAGAAACCCTTGCCGGATTTCGCTTCCGCCAGCTGGAAATCGAGTACGGACCGTTTCACCGGTCGGTGACACTGCCCTATGAAACCGATCCGGCGCACACCCGGGCAACCATGAAGAACGGCATGCTGGAAATCCGGGTGCGCGCACCGCGTGCGGCAAAGAAAACAATTTCGAAAACGGGGAAAAGATAGGTTATGGCTGATCAGAAAAAGAATGTCAGATCCACGCTTCCGGCAAACTCCGATATGCCCGGTCGTGACGCGCCGGTGGTGCTGCCCGTGCTGCCCCTGAATGATCTGGTGCTGTTTCCCACGATGATTATTCCGCTGGCGGTGTCCACGCAGCGCTCCATCCGGCTGATTGATGACGTGGTGGCCGGAAGCCGCCATTTCCTGGCCGTCCTGCAGCGTGACCGCAAGCTGGACGATGACAAGGTGGAGCCGCCTGATCTGCACGAGTTTGGCTGCCTTGCCCGCGTGCTGAAAATGATCAAATTCCCGGACGAGACGGTGCGTGTTCTGGTGCAGGGCATTGTGCGGTGCCAGATCCGCAGCTATCTGCCCGAGAACGGCTATCTGAAGGCCCGCTACACCCTGCTTCAGGACGAAATGGAGGACAGCATTGAGCTTGATGCGCTGGCGCGCAACGCTTCGCAGCGCTTCCAGGACATCATTACGATGTCGCCCGCCATGCCGGAAGAACTGAAGGTGGCCGCGGTGAACATGGCGGATGCCGGGAAACTGGCGGATCTGATTGCCTCCAACGTGAACATCCCCCTTGAAGACCGCCAGCGGCTTCTGGAGGAATATCGTCCCCGAAGGCGTCTTGAGAAACTGACCACGCAGTTGAATCGCGAGCTGGAAATTCTTCAGCTTGGAACACAGATACAGAGTAAAGTCAGCGAAACCCTCTCCAAATCGCAGCGCGACTATTATCTCCGGGAACAGCTCAAGGCCATTCAGAGCGAACTGGGCGAGGATAATCCCCAGCAGACCGAGATGAAGGAGATCAGCGGGAAAATCAAGGCCGCGAAGCTCCCGCCCGATGTGGCGGAAATTGCGGACAAGGAAAGAAAGAGGCTGGAGTCCATTCCGTCCGCCTCCCCGGAATATGCGGTGATCCGAACCTATCTGGACTGGCTCACGGAGCTGCCCTGGGCGGTGGAGACGGTGGACCGGCTGGATATTGCCGCGGCGAAGAAGGTGCTGGATGCGGATCACTATGATCTGGCGCGCATCAAGGACCGGATCCTCGAATATCTTTCGGTGCTGAAGCTCAAGAAAGACATGAAAGGCCCGATTCTATGCTTTGCGGGCCCGCCGGGCGTGGGAAAAACCTCGCTGGGCAAGTCTATTGCCCGCGCGCTGGGACGCCGGTTTATCCGGATGTCTCTCGGCGGCGTACATGACGAGGCGGAAATCCGGGGGCACCGCCGGACCTATATTGGAGCCCTGCCGGGCAGGATCATCCAGGGGCTGAAGCGCGCCGGCACGCGCAATCCGGTGTTCATGCTTGATGAGATCGACAAGGTGGGCGCTGATTTCCGGGGAGATCCCTCGTCCGCCCTGCTGGAAGTGCTGGATCCCGAGCAGAATTATTCGTTCTCCGATCATTATCTCAACGTGCCCTTTGATTTGTCGCACGTGCTTTTCATCACCACGGCCAACACCATGGATACCATCCCTCCGCCCCTGCGGGACCGAATGGAGGTGCTGGAGCTGAGCGGTTATACGATGAACGAGAAACTGCATATTGCTCAGAAATTCCTGATCAGAAAGGAGATTGCCGCGCATGGCCTGAAGTCCGGACAGATTGCCTTTGAAAAGGCGGCCCTGGAAAAGATCATCAGCGATTATACCCGGGAGGCTGGTGTTCGCAATCTGGAACGCGAGGTGGCCAATGTGTGCCGCAAGGTGGCGCGCAGCGTGGCCGAGGGGAAGAAGGACCGGACAGTGATCACCCCCCAGAGAATTTCCCAGATGCTGGGACCGGAGAAGTATGAGAGCGAAGTGGCGGAGGCGCGAACCGAACCGGGCATTGTTACCGGCCTGGCATGGACTCCGGTTGGAGGGCGCATTCTTTTCATCGAGGCCACGCAGATGTCCGGGAAGGGACAGCTGATCCTGACGGGATCACTGGGCAACATTATGAAGGAGTCCGCGCGCGCCGCCCTGAGTTATGTCCAGGCGAATTCAAAGAAGCTGAAAATCGAAGTGCCCGAAGAGTCGGGAAAAGACATTCATATCCATGTGCCGGCTGGTGCCATCCCAAAAGACGGGCCGTCGGCCGGAGTGGCCATGACCATGGCGCTGATCACCCTGATGACTGGCCGCCCCCTTCCGGCCGACATCGCCATGACCGGCGAAATCACGCTGCGCGGGAAGGTGATGCCCGTCGGCGGGATCAAGGAGAAGGTTCTTGCCGCGGCCGCGGCGGGCATCCGAACCGTTATCCTGCCGAAGCGCAACCTGAAGGATCTTCACGAGGTTCCCGCGGAAATCCGCCGGAAGCTGAAGTTCAGGGGAGTCGAGAACATGGACCAGGTTGTTCGCGCCGCCCTGAACGTATCGTCCCGCAGGAAGAAGTCATGAGAAAAACCGCCTGGTTTCTGATTGCCCTGTGTCTGACTTCCGCCCGGGGAGAAGATCTATCGGCTCGGGAGATTCTCGCTCGCGTTCGCGAGGCGCTGCCCTCCGCTCCGATGGATGTGCAGGCTCGTTATCAGTCGAAATCGCGCCGGGGGGTCATTGAATCCGAGGGCCGTGTGGACATCCATACGGAGTGGGGCGGGTCTCCGCCCTCCGCCCGGTATGTGCTTCGGGATCTTTTTGGGGAGGAGCAGCAGCGGTTTGAAATCGCGTGGGATATGAACGGCACGGCTTCCTTTGCTCTTTCGACCGGAAGTCCTCCGGCAGCAGTCGGGCAGCCGGATCCGACCGCGCCGGTGCCCGGAATGGACTTCAGCTGGGCCGACCTCAGCTTCTCATTCCTCTGGTGGAAGGATGCTCGTCTCGCGGGAATGGAGAAGAAGAAGGGCCGTCTCTGCCGCGTTGTGGATGTCATGGCCCCCGATCCTGAAAACGGGGAATATGCCGGAATGCGCCTGTGGATTGACCCCGAAATTGGACTGCTGCTGCAGGCCGAGGGCTATAACCTCGCCAATGAGCGGATCCGCCGCATGGAAATCAAAAGTTTCAAGAAGATCGAAGGCCTGTGGACCATACAGGATATTGATGTGGAAAGCTTTCCGTCGCGTCACAAGACCCTTTTGCGCGTCCGGAATGTGGAGGAGGCCGCCCCTGTGCCTGAGAGCGAGCCCTATTCCGATCACATTGGCGTGCCGGCTGAACCCTGAAAATCAGGTTGAGTTGAAAAGATTTGGTTGTCATCAGGGCTTTTTTGTATATGGTCTATCCGCTTGTTTGTAATGACCGAAGGAGAAAAACTGTCATGAAGATAATAGAGTCCATCAATAAGGAAGTTCTCGCGCGCGCCATCCAGCGGGCGAAAGAGCGCAACATCATTCTGCCCACATTTGCCCAGCAGAAAGACCCCTCCAAGATTCCCGCCAAGATCGTCAAGAAGCTGAAGGATGTCGGTCTGTGGGACATCAATCCCATTAACCTCTTTCGCATTACCTGGAAAAATGAAGCCAGGCCCAGTGGCGGCGGCTTTGGCGAAGGCAACTGGATCGAGTTTCCCTCTGAACTGACCGGGGTGGACGCAAAGATTGTCGGCCTTGTAGGCAAATGGTTCCCGACCGGTGCGCACAAGGTCGGTGCGGCCTACGGGTGTCTGGTGCCCCGTCTTGTATCCGGAAATTTCGACCCGACCACGCAGAAGGCCGTCTGGCCGTCCACCGGGAACTACTGCCGCGGCGGCGCCTATGACTGCGCGCTGCTGGCCTGCCCGGCTGTCGCCATTCTGCCCGAGGGCATGAGCCGCGAGCGCTTTGACTGGCTGCATGAGATCGGAACCGACGAAGTCATCCCAACCCCGGGAACCGAGTCCAATGTGAAAGAGATTTACGACAAGTGCTGGGAGCTCCGGCGCGAACGCGGCGACAAAATCGTGATATTCAACCAGTTCGATGAGTTCGGCAATGCGATCTGGCACTACAACATGACCGGCAGCGTGATTGAGGAAATCTACAACAATCACTACAAGACCGACAGAAGCCGCCTGGCCGCTTATGTCAGCGCGACAGGTTCAGCCGGGACGATCGCCGCAGGCGATTATCTCCGCGAATACCACCCGGGCATCCGCGTGGTGGCGACCGAGGCGCTCCAGTGCCCGACGCTCTACCAGTTCGGTTTCGGCGCGCACCGGATCGAGGGGATTGGCGACAAGCATGTGCCGTGGATCCACAACGTTCGCAACACAAACATGATTGCCGCTGTGGACGATGAGAAAACCATGCAGCTGCTGCGTCTCTTCAATGAGCCGGCGGGCAAGGAATTCTTGAAGAAGCAGGGGCTGAAAGAGGATTTCATCAATCAGCTCAGTCTGCTGGGCATATCCTCCATCTGCAATTTCACGGCCGCCATCAAGGCCGCGAAATATTATGAGATGGATTCTCGCGATGTCATCTTCTTCCCGGCGACGGATTCCATGGAGCTGTACGGTTCCCGCCAAACCGAAATGACCGAGCAGCACGGGAAATATGACGCCGTGACGGCCAGCAATCATTTCGGGCGCTATCTCGAAGGCATCCGCACTGACAACCTGCGCGAGCTGACCTACTTTGACCAGAAAGCTTTGCACAACTTCAAGTATTTCACATGGGTTGAGCAGCAGGGCAAGGACTCGGAAGAGCTTCGCGCCCTCTGGGACGAGGATTTTTGGAAAGAGCTGTTTGCCCCCGAGCAGGTGGAGGAGTGGGACAGGCTGATTAACGAATTTAACGAGGGAACCGGTCTGCTCAAGGCACTCTAATCCCTGGAATTATGCAATTGTAAGGAGATATTGAATGAGCAAGAAGATCAAATCGCTGATTGACCAGCTGAGCAGTCTCAAGACGGGTTTGCATGAGGACGATTTCCTGCTGACGTGGGAACAGTCGGATGCGGACCTCCGGGCCGTACTGCTGGCCGCCGAAATTGTGGAAGAGCTGTACCGCGAGGGCATTCAGACCCCGGCGTTCAGAAACGGCCTCGCCGTGTCCATCTTCCGTGACCAGTCCACCCGCACACGCTTCTCGTTCGCGAGCGCCGCGAGCCTGATGGGCCTGACGCTGATGGATATGGACGAGAAGAAGTCACAGGTGGCCCACGGAGAAACCATCCGTGAAACGGCCAACATGATTTCGTTCCTGACGGAAGTGATCGGCATTCGCGACGACATGTTCATCGGTGAAGGTCACGAGTACATGAAGGAAGTTTCCGAATCCGTGAAGGAAGGCCTGCGCGAGGGCGTGCTTCCCCAGAAGCCGGCCATCCTGAATCTGCAGTGCGACCGCGACCATCCGACGCAGTCCATGGCCGACCTGATGCACCTGCAGAAGACCTTCGGGTCGCTGGAGAATCTGCGAGGGAAGAAAATCGCCATGACCTGGGCCTACAGCCCCTCCTACGGGAAACCGCTGTCGGTGCCGCAGGGCATTATCGGACTGATGAGCCGCTTCGGCATGAATGTTTCGCTGGCGTATCCGAAGGGCTATGACCTGATGCCGGACATCGTGAAAAAGGCCGGCGAGTTTGCCAAGGCTTCCGGAGGGAAGTTCGAGGTGGTCAACAGCATGGAAGACGCGTTCGCGGATGCAGACATCGTCTATCCGAAGAGCTGGGCGCCCTTCAGCATCATGGAGGAACGCACGAAGCTGCTGCGCTCGGGCGAATCTGCCAAACTTGGCGATCTCGAGAAGCAGTGCCTTGCCAACAACCTCCAGCATAAGGACTGGGAGTGCACGGAAGAGCTGATGAAGAAGACGAAAGACGGCAAAGCGCTTTATATGCACTGCCTCCCGGCGGACATCACCGGGGTGAGCTGCAAGCAGGGTGAAGTGGCGGCCTCCGTATTTGAGCGCTACCGGCTCCGCACCTACAAAGAAGCAGAGCACAAGCCCTATGTCATGGCGGGAATGATTCTGAACAACCGCTTTAAAGATCCGGCGGGACTTTTGAAGAAATTCCTCGACGACGCAATTCCGCGCCGCGGCGGAAAATAATCCCCGGCGTGTGCGGCAACGGGCGGGCGTCCTCGGACGCCCGCCCCTTTTTTGCGGTTTTGCGTTTTCCAATCTTTGTGCTAGCATGGCTTTAGTGAAAACCGCTATACAGATGCTCGGGGGGGTGCTGTTGCTGTTGTCGTCCGCCGTTTCCGCGCGCGAATCCGGGGCATTGAATGATCAGCCCTTTGTCCCGCTGGTGAGAATCCGCCTGCTGAATTCCGAAATGATCGGAGATGAAAAAACGGAGCCGCCGGGTATTGCCCGTCAGGCCTTCAAATACATGGGGCAGCAGGCCGCGTGGCATGTGACGCCGGCTCCGGGCAGAATCGGGTGGGCGGCTTTCAGTTTCACCCGTCCCCGGGACATGAGCGGCCTTAAATCTGATTCGGTGCTGACCTTTGCGCTGGCCCCCGCAGACATGGATGACCGGATCGGCATCGTGATTGAAGACCGGCGGGGGAATGCCTCCGATGTGAAGGCCTTGTCAGAATATCGTCATTCCGAGCTGAACAACCGGGGCGTTTATTACGTTCCCGTCGCCGGCGCGATGCTGGACTGGACCGGAATCAGCGGGGTGCGGTTTGTTGTCCTCAAGCCGTTTGATGAGCGCATCACCGTAGCGATTCAGAATCTTTCGATTGAGCCCCGCGACTGGGGGCGTCCGTGAGCCGGGTGCAGATCATTCTGCTGCTGGCGGCGGGAATCATGGCGCTTGAATCGCTGTGGGGGCTGATCAATCCGCGCGAAATCAAAGAGACGATCGGCCGGCTGCTTCCCGGCATGCCCCCGCGGCAGCCGGGCATGGGAGTATTCTTCCTTTCGCTGGCGCTGCTGCTCTGGCTGGCGGTTCCCCGCACCGCGGACCTGTCTTCATGGCTTCTGCTTGTGGTGGTGCTGTTTACGGCAACCATGGGTATCGCCTGCCTGAAGAAAAATGCATTCAGGGTCCTGGCGGAACTGCTGATTGTGAACCGGTCGCCCTCCGCCATTCGCCTGATCTATGCGGCAGAAATGGCGCTGGCCGCGTTCATGATCTGGGCCGCGCTGAACGGCTGCTGATTCTCTGCAGGCCGCGCATAGTGATGTGCTCACCCCAGAACATCCGCTCCGATGGGACTTTGAGCGACTTCTTCAGCCATGCGGCCATGCCGTAGGAGGGGGCAAAGCCGTCGTAGACGTGCTTCAGCTCTCCGTAGTGCTCGTAGATCAGTGCGCGCGGCCGGATCCGCCTGAGCGCGATGTTTACTGCGTCCAACGTGGTGCCCCTGCAAAGCGGATGCCCCTGTTCATACTGCGCGTTGGGATTCCGCCATGGAATGAAGAGCAGGTGGATGTCCCTGCCCGGGGTCTTTTCAAACTCTTTTGTGTAATCGGTGTCACCTGCAAAAATGAAACTGAATCCGTCGGGGGCCGTGATTTCGTAATAGGCCACAGGCAGCTCCGCCACGGTTTCCTTCCAGACATGGCAGCCCGTTCGGGCCGTGATTTTCAGGTTCTGCAATTCGGTTTCGAGCGTGCCGTCCACCGGGATGAGGAGCGGGTCGCTCCCGAATGTTTCGGCCAGCGGCCTGGGCATCATGACCGGCTTCCCGCTGCGCAGGCAGCTGCGCACCAGCGCGGCGTCGCAGTGGTCTTTATGCCGGTGCGTAACGAGCAGCATGTCCACCATGCCGGCAATGCGCCGGGTGAATCCGGGCGGTTCGACCCAGTCGAAGTCGCGTATAATCGGCAGAAGATCCAGCGCGACGGTTCTTCCGGCGAGTTGAACAATCACGCCCGAGTTGTACATCTGCCAGACCGTCACCCCCTGCGGCGCCGCGCGCAGCGTGATGGTTTTCTCGATCTCGCCAACCGCCCGCACCAGATGGGACTCCACGCACTCCCATACCTCGTTGGGTCGTTTTTTCAGGTCGCAGGGCCGCCCGGGCCGGACGTACTCCTCGAGAAACCGGTCAATCTCCGCAAAGGCATGATCGCGGTTTCTGTCGTATTTCCAGGCCGGCGGATGACGAAACAGCACACTGACGGCTGTTTTGAATCGGTCAATGCTCATGGATTTCAGAACTGCTGCAGGAAGCGAACATCATTTTCGTACAGGTGGCGGATGTCATGGATGCCGTAAAGTATCATCGCGATGCGCTCGATGCCCATGCCAAAGGCATAGCCGACAACCTGGTGCCGGTCATAGCCGACTGCCTTGAACACATTCGGATCCACCATGCCCGCGCCGGCGATTTCGATCCAGCCGCTCTGCTTGCAGACGCGGCATCCTTTTCCGCCGCAGACATGACAGGTGAAGTCCACCTCCACACTGGGTTCGGTGAACGGGAAGAAATGCGGGCGGAAACGGACCTTCACATCCGGGCCCATCAGTTCGCGCGCGAAGTGGGAAAGGTCGCCCTTCAGGTCGGCCAGTGAAACCTTCCGGTCCACATACAGGCCTTCAATCTGGTGAAAATTCGCGGAGTGGGTCGCGTCCGGCGTGTCGCGGCGGTAGCAGCGGCCGGGCACCACGATGCGGACGGGCGGCTCGTGGGCTTCCATGTAGCGCACCTGCACCGGCGATGTGTGACAGCGGAGGAGATCTCCGTTATCGAGATAGAATGTATCCTGCGGATCGCGCGACGGATGGTGCGGCGGGGTGTTGAGCGCGTCGAAGTTGTGATAGACCGTTTCGATGTCCGGCCCTTCGGCCACCGTGAAGCCGAGTGAATGGAAAATATCCACCACGCGCTCAATGATCTGGCTGATGGGATGCCGCGAGCCGGGCCGCGGCCACTGGCCGGGCAGTGTGATGTCAAAGGCCGCCACCTGCGCCTGCGCGGCGCTCTCGAATGCTTTTTTGCGCTCATCCAGAAGCGCGAGGAGATCGCGTTTCACCTCATTGATGACCTTGCCGAGCACAGGCCGGTCCGCAGGATCCGCTGTTTTGAGGTTCTGCATCAGGTCCTGCAAAACCCCCTTGCGCCCGGCGTATTTGATGCGGAAAGCCTCCAGCGCGGCGATGTCCGTGATCTCCGCGGCCTCCCGCAGTGCTTCTTCCCTTATCCCGGCAATGTCTTCAGCGTTCATAAAAAGTTCCAATCATTGGAAAGAGCCTATAAAAAAGTTCCAATGATTGGAAGTTTTTCCCGCAAAAGTTCCAATGGCTGGAACTTTTCTGCCGGTCAGCTCAGGGCGGATTTGATGGCTTCCTGGACCTGGGAGATGTTGAAGGGCTTCTTCAGATAGGTTGTGCAGCCCAGGTTCTGGGCTTCGCCGATGGTCTGGGTGTCGCAGAATGCGGAGATGACGATGATGCGGAGATCCGGCTTGATTTTTTTTGCCTCCCGCATGACATCCATCCCGCTGACGGGGCTCATGCGCAGGTCGGTCAGCACCAGGTCCAGCATCGGATCGTCGCGAATGATGTCAATGGCTTTGGATCCGTCGGTCACGCCAATGACCTCATGCCCGTCGCATTCGACAAGAATGCGAAGGGTTTCCAGGACCGTTTCTTCATCGTCAACTATCAGTACGCGTGCCATATCCTCAATCCCTGCAGATCAGCCTCATTCCGCGGCGCGGTTCAGCGCAGCGCCTTGTGTATGGCAAAGATCACATCCTCCAGCTTGAACGGCTTTCGGATGAACTGTGAGCAGCCGAGTTCCTCAGCCCGGCGGATCACCTCGTCGTCCAGGTATGCGGAGATGACGACGATGGCCAGCGCCGGCCGGTCTTTCCTCGCATATTCCAGCAGCTCCAGCCCGTCTATGGGCGCCATCCGGATGTCTGAAACCAGAAGATCGAAGTGCTCCATGGAGCGGACCTTCTTCATGGCTTCCATGCCTTCGGAAACGGCCACCACCTCGTGGCCTTCGCTGCGCAGAAGCACGCTCAGTGTCTCAAGAACATCTGTTTCGTCGTCCACTATGAGTACTCTTGCCATACTATGGATAGACTACCCGGTTCCGCCCGTTTTGCAAAGGGAAAATAAGCCGTGTGCGCGGGGTGGATCAGCGGAGGCCGGAGGCCTGCGGGAGCGTGGAGGGCAGCGGCAGGTCGCGGAAAAAAGAAAAATACTTTCCGCGCCGTCGCGCTATGGGCTGCGTGATGTGATAGCACTGCTGCAGTCCGCCCGGAGTTCGGACGATGACGTCATATTCCTTCAGATCGGGAGGGCAGGGAACCCGCGCGACCTGCAGCCAGCGCGGGAGCGTTTCCCACCGCCGTACATCCGGCCGTTCCAGCAGCCCGATCAGAATCAGCCGCACCAGGTCTCCAGCCGCTTCATTATCTGTTGCCGACGCCACCGCCTGAGCCGCGGCCTCCTTCAGCACCACGCGGGTGCCGGTTTTCAGGGCTTCGCCCAGAGCCTGCTTTTCGGCCGTCTTGAAGGCCAGATCATGGGTGTCGGCAAAGTTGTAGCTCCGGCCCAGCAGCTTCCCGTCGGCATGAATCTCCGCATAAGGCGCGCTGCCGGAGGTCCATGCGGGGCCCCATCCCACCTGGGCTCCCGGCCCCCGATCAAGAAGGATGAAACAGATCAGTTCATTTTCCCATTTTTCCTCCGGCCAGGGATTGGGCTCTGGCGTGCCTTCCACCCGGGTCTTCTTCTCGTCATCATCCAGCGGCCGGATGCGGCCCGTGTTCTCATTGATCTCGATGCGGGGAAGGGCGTTGTTGGCCAGGCGGTACTGCAGCGCGGCGTTGGAAGGATCGTCTATCATTTCAAGACAGAAGCCCGCCATATAGCGCGAATACGCATCAAGCGGATAGCCCTCGGTTTTACCCGGATCCAGACGCTGAATGATCCGCCGCGCCTCGACGGCGGCATTGTCCCAGTCACCCCGCGAGAGGTGGTTCAGGGCCGTGAACGTGTGAAGCAGGCTTCGTTCGTACGGGGTTCCGATGAAGCTCTGCACCTGATCATTGATCACCATGCTGGCGGTGCCCTTGGACAGGCTGTAGGTTTCGAGGCGCTCCAGCTCGTCGGCGGCCCGGATGAAATCAGAGGAACTGGTTTCATAGTTTCCGCGGGCCTGCTCCACCGTGCCGCGTTCCATCAAGTAGAGGGCCAGATCCTTCTCGCTGGGCTTGGCCTCGACCATGCGCTCGCTGGCGGAATCCAGCATGCCGCGGTAGAAATGATAGCGGGCGGCATCAAGCGAGCGTGTGGCGCACCCCGCGAGCCCCGCGCAAAGCAGGACCAGAACGCCTGCTTTGCGCAGAAGCCGCAAAGTGAATTGCCGCCCGGGGGCCATGAATTTACCAGCCGATGAGCGGCTTGCTGGCCTGGCGCGCGAACTCCTTCTCGGTCGTCCACGCAATCAGGCCGGTTTCCAGATCGGTGACTTCCATCGTCAGCTTGTAGTAATTCCATTCCTGCTTGGAAATGCGGACCTGCTTCGGGGATTCCTTCCTCATCTCGGTCAGGGATCCGGTGATCATGAATTTGGCTCCAAGCTGTTTCCCGACGCCCACCTGGGTGTCTGCGGTCGCGTGCGCGGCCTGATAGCCCTGCTCGGCGAGCAGTTCTTCGCGGCGGGCCTCGTTGACAAACTGCATTTTGCCGCTCTTCAGAAGGATCGTGCGCATGCGGTCGGTCAGGTTCTTGGTGTCCACATAGTTGCTGGTGCGGTTCTGGATGCCGGCGATCATAGTGATCGGAGGCGCTGTCTGACCCTGCAGGAAGGGGCCGGCCAGCAGTTCCGCGGCCACGCTTTCGGTGATGCCCCGCATGTCGGTCGCGTCAAAATCCGCGTCGAAATGCTTGGACGTGTCGCTCAAATCCACATCCGATGTGGACGCGCGGAACATCGCGCACCCGGACATCAGCGAAACCGTCAAAACCGCAGCAAACAAAGAAACAAACCACTTCATAGCACCCTCCTCAAGGTTTTAGTCATCATCCGTCATCCCAAGGCACATAACTACAGTAACTTTCCCGGGTTCGCAAGCCCGATCATCAGTCCGCATAACGTGATGGCGGCCGGATTATTGCCAAAAAACTTTTCGGCGCCGAATTGACTATTGAAATCGTTTAGAATATTCTAAACGCAAACAAGGTGGAGCAGGTATGCATCGGTCTGTTGCAGAAATGGTGGATGCGGGAGGAAGGACGGCGCAGTCGTTTGGCGTGAGTCGTCTGTTCGGACAGATTTACATCCTCCTGTATTTAAGCCCCGACCCCCGCAGTCTGGATGAAATGGCCGCGTCGCTGGGCGTCAGCAAGGCCAGTGTCAGTATAACCTGCCGCCAGCTCGAGAGCTGGGGCGCGGTTAAGCGGGTGTGGGTCAAGGGTGACCGGAAAGACTACTATCAGGCCCAGTCTGATCTCAGTACCATCATCAACAACGGCCTGCTTTCCGCCGTCAACAAGAAGCTGGATACTGCTGAAATTCAGATCCAGCGCAGCATCGAACTGCTTAATGACGACAAGGCTGGCGGCGAAAACAAGGAATTTTTGAGAAGGAAACTGGTCGAAGCGGAAAAATACCGTTCAAAAGCCGCAAAACTGCTTAATAATCCGATACTGAAGCATATATTTGCGCCGTAGACCGGCAGCCGGCTGCCGGGGAAGAAAACCTTGGCGAGTGAAATACATATTCAGCGACGTAGATTCTCTCCCGGGAATTGACCGGGGCGAAGCCTGTTTGCAGAAGGCGGTTTGAAGGTTCAAGGTTGAGGGTTAAAGGTGCCGCAAAGACATTTGAGGATTTGGAGTGATGGCAATTCGGATGCGAGTTAACAAAGCTGGTTTATCTCTGTACTGCAGCAGCAGTGACGGCTAAAGATTTCGGTTTTTCGGACCAAATGCGTCGTGCTTCTATTTCGGTGATGAATAACATCGCGGAAGGTTTTGAGCGCGACACTAATACGGACTTTGTCCGTTTTCTCTTCATTGCGAAAGCTTCGGCGGGCGAAGTGCGCGGTATGACCTATGCCGGTCTTGATCTCAACTATTTTAACGAACAGCAGTTCAAGGATATTGCTGTTTTGTCAGTTCGTTGCTCCAAGAGAATATGGGGTTTAATCAAGAGCCTCAACAAGAAAGCGGATTGGCGAACGAATCCGTCACCTTGAACCTGTAACCTTCAACCTTGAACCTAATAATTTGAGTCTCGAGTCTCCAGTCTATTCTTGCCTGCAACTTTTAACCTGTAACTTTTAACTGATCCTATGTCCCTTCTGGCCTTCAGAATGCTGCTGTTCTACATCACAATTGCTTTTGTGATGCCGCAGGTGCGTTTTCGTTTTCTCTGGCCGCTGCAGATTGCCAACATTTCGGCGATCTCTGCCATGGTGCTGCATGTGCTGTCAGCGGGTCATGAGGGCAAGCCCGTTATTCGGTTCGGCCCCGCGACCATTCTGGCCATGCTGCTGATGATTTGCGGTCTGCTTGCCCAGTATGCCGGGGTGATGCAGCCCGATACAGCATGGAACGGGATCATTGACGAACTGATGAAGAACAGCCTGATTGTGATTCTCATTGAAGCCATGGCATATAATGTGAAAAGGGTGTG
Organism: Verrucomicrobiota bacterium; assembly: GCA_029557905.1. Lineage (GTDB taxonomy): Bacteria > Verrucomicrobiota > Kiritimatiellia > JAKQHR01 > JAKQHR01 > JAKQHR01. The sequence continues at coordinate 1,039 of JAKQHR010000002.1, read as the reverse complement.
GGCCATTCTGGCCACCATCATGATTTCAACCCTGTGGTGGCTTAAAGCCGGCTTCCGGCTGACGATGGCGGGAGGATTCCTGGTGGGTTCCCGTATCATGGGGCCGGCTGTTGGACTGGTGGAAAATCCAAATGCCTTTGCCTGTTTCATGTCGGTGACGCTTTTGATCTATATGTACTTCTATCAGCAGAGCAGGAACAAATGGGCTCGCATAGGGCTGCTGACCATGATCTTCGTGGGGGTGTATTCAGTTTTCAGCACGGGAAGCCGTACCGGCCTGCTGACGCTCATAACAGTGGGTATCCTGATTCTTCTGAAGTATGGCGGTCGCCAGAAGAAATCCATTATTTTTGGGGCTGTGGTCATCTATTTGATTTTCATCGGGGTGGATCCGTCCAACATTGCTCGCTTCAAAACCATTGGTCCGTCCTACAGGATGTTTTTTCTGGGCGAATATGACGGCGATATTTCACAGTTGAACAATGATGAAATCAGCGCTCTTTCGCGGGCATGGAAAAACAGGGACACCTGGCGACTCATCAAGGATTATCCGTTCTTCGGGGTGGGGATAAATCCTGATCCGGAACTGGTCCATGATGAGTACGGCTGGGCCGCCGGTCGAGTCCATTGTGAACCGCTTTCGGCCGGGAAGCAGATGGGTTTTGTGGGCATGGGCCTGTATTTCGGCTTCTTCCTGATCATGTTTGTTTCCGGATTCAATGTGATGATGAAAAGCCGCAAAATCTGGCCGGCCGTTTCCGACATGGGCTGGCCGTTTATTCTTCTTGCCCCGGCCATGCTCGTGGGGGGATACTTCAACACCAATCCCTGGAACATTTATCTGCTGGTTGTGGGCGCTACCGCATCTTCGTTATGGACGGCGTGGAAGGATTATCACCGAAGCGCGGCAGACGTGCAAAACGGACAGCGGTAAGCGCAAAGCGGAAAGCGTCAGATGCTGTTAAGCCTTCAACCTGCAACTTTTAACCTGTAACCTTCAACCTTGAACCTGTAAACCCTTCTCCAATGCCCCAATTCA
>JAKQHR010000174.1 GCA_029557905.1 Verrucomicrobiota bacterium | reverse complement strand
CGTCTAATGAATATCCCGCAGCAAGGACCACCTGCTCCATCAGCTTTACACGGCGGGGCTGCGCATAACAAAGCATCTCCGCTATCCTGGCAGCAGGGAGCGATGCCGCGGAAGGATTCAAGGCGCGCGAATATCTGCGCGCCATGTCCGCCCAATGTCCGTGTCCGCAGTACGGACGATCCGCATTGAATCCGGTGAAATATACCCCGGGACGTTCATTCCCCGCGCGCTTCAGGGAAATATACTGAATCGGCATTGCCCGGTCGCAGGGAGGGATATCCGGGTGATCAGCCAGCAGCTGCTCCAAGGCATTATAAAAATCCGCGGCGCAGCAGAAGGCTTTTTTCAGGGGCAGGGATAACTTCTCCGCGTTGATGGCCGCCTGAGTATACTCTGAATACCGGGGGCTGAAACACCGGGGATAGTCAACCGACCATCCCGCCAAAGGAAGGTTCGGGCAGCAGCGCTTCAGCAGCATGACAATCAGTGCGGAATCTATTCCGGAGGAGAACAAAGACGCGGCGGAAGGTTCTCCGCCAGCCACAGCCTGAAGGTAGCTTCCCGCCAGATTAAGGAATTCGTCATGCGCATCTTCCGCCCGTAGAATCGGAAGACCCAGCAGATCCGCCAGACGGAAATACGGTTTCACCCGGGCTGCTCCGCCAGCCCCCATCAACAAAACCGAACCCGGCGGAACACGCACAGCATCCTCGTACATCCCGCCGGATGTCGCATTCTTCCCAAGCGCGGCATAACTGAATATCGCTTCCCGGCTCACGCGTCCCGACGCGGAAACCTTCCGGGCCACGGGCGACACTTCGGTTGTGCTGTAATAAAGCGGATAGGTTCCAAGCGGGTCCGTAACCGCCAAAACACAGTCGGGGGCGCGCCGGATCAACGCATACTGCCCGCGAAACATCCGGGCAAGGCCCGCAAGGCTCTCGACATCAGATATTTCTTTCAGGATCTCGGGGGAAAGAATGCCGTTGCGATAAACCGGACGGCCGAAGACTTCTACCTGTACTTCGCTGCTCATGTCAAAGGTGCGGGCAGTACAGTGTTGATCAGCCGGGGCGCATGGCCGGGCAATCCGCGAAACGCCCTGTACGTTTCGCGCGAAACCGGTTTCCTGTGTCCGACGTGAAAGACAGCGATAATCGCAGCCACAGGCACAAGCGCAAGCCTAAGGAGAACGTTCCGCCGCATATAGAAGCAGAGCCCCAGACAGTCCTTGATGAAACGCCCCCAGACATACGGGGCCGGGATATTAAGCACATCAAACAGCAGTGTGTTTCGGATCCCGTAGAACCGCATTCGCATTGGAGTGCGCGCCATGCTGAAATCATGCACTATCGGAGGCGCCGAGCCCATAATAATCTCATAACCGGCTTCCCTCAGCCGGATGCAGAGATCGCGCTCTTCCCCCTGATGAACCAGATAGTCTCGATATCCCCCGACGGCCAGTGCGACCCGACGCCGGATGGCATAAGCACAGCCGCGATAGCTGGATACACGCTGGCCGGGGATCATATCGCCTCCATCAGACGGTTTCGCACCGGCATCCGCTCCGAATATTTCCATAAAGGGAATCGCCACGGCGGCCACGCACGCGTTCCCTGCAAAATCTTCCACCGTTCGCGACACCGTGCCCGAATCCGCGAAATACGCATCATCATCAAGAGAAAACACAATTTCGCCCCGTGCATCCCGAAAACCCCGGTTGCGAAGAACGATGAGGCCGACTCTTTTGTCCGCCACGGCCAGATGCACTCCGGGGAACTCGGAGCGAACCACAGCCGGAGTTTGGTCTGCAGATGCGTCATCATACACAAGGATTTCCAGCGGCAAATAATTCTGCGCCATGCAGGATCGCAG
>JAKQHR010000161.1 GCA_029557905.1 Verrucomicrobiota bacterium | reverse complement strand
CGAGCGCGCCCGGCAGGCCCAGAAGTACCTTCTCCCGCAGGAACTTCCATGCAGCAGGGCTTTCCATCTCTGCGCCAAATTCACCCCGGCAGATGAAATCGGAGGAGATTTCTATGATGTTCTGGAGCTGCGCCCCGGCGTTTACGGCCTGCTTGTGGCAGACGTTACCGGCCATGGAATCTCCGCCGCGCTTCTTTCCTTTATGACTCTTGAAAGCTTCAGAAACTCGGCCCTCACCTCATTATCCCCATCCGAGACAATCGCAAGAGTGAATGAACAGCTTCTGCCCCATATGCAGCCGGGAACCTTTGTGACCATGTTTTACGCCATCTACGACAGTCATTCACATGAATTCAGATATACACAGGCCGGCAATCCTCCTGCCGTACTCGTTTCCCGCGCCAATCTTTCCGCCCTGCCGCTTCTCACAACCAGTTTTCTGGTGGGTGCCGTGGAAGATATGAATTATCATGAAAAAGCGGTCAACCTGATGAAAGGCGACAAGGTCATTTTTTTCACGGATGCCATACCGGAATCCATGAATTCAAGAGGACAAATGCTGCAGCTTGAAGGCATGCTTGACCACCTTGCAGAAAACGCCTCCAAACCGCTGAACGAAATCGTTGAATCGCTTTACAACCTGGGCATACAATTTTCCGCCGAAAAATACTACAGCGATGACTGCACCATACTGGGCCTTGAAATTCTAGACTGAACGTCTTCCGGCCAGGACTTCTGAAAACTGCGGGATTTTTTCATACAGCCCAAGCATTCCTCCTGTATGGATAAATAGAAGTTTGCCTCCCCGAAAACGGGAAGACTTTTTCTCCAACTCGGTCAACATCCCGCGAAAAGCCTTTCCCGTATAGACCGGATCCAAAATGATGCCGGTTGAGGAGGCCGTTTCAGCGATCAGCCGAAGCTCATCATCCGTGCTCCTGGCATAGCCCTCTCCAACGTATCCGTCGATAACATCCATAACGTCTTCTGCCTTCTGCGAGGATCCCAGGTCTTTGAGAATGCCTCCTATCGCAGTGTAGAAATACTGCGCAACACGATTGACGCTCACGGCATGAATTCTCACCGGCGATTCTGAAAGCGCCGCACCAAGCGCGAGGCCCGCCGCGGTTCCCCCGCTTCCGCATGCGACCACCGCATCTGTGATTTCCAGATGCGCCCCCTCTATTTGAAGACGCATCTCCTCCCATGCGTCCAGATAGCCCCATGCGCCGAGCGCATTGGACCCGCCCTCGGGAATGATATACGGCCTGTGACCCGCAGATCGCAGAGTCTCCGCCAGTTCCCGCATGACATCATCCCTCCGGAGATACTCCTCCGGCGTGATCAGATGGATTTCCGCTCCGACCAGACGGTCCAGCAGCAAGTTTCCCTCCAGGCCCGGATCTGCCGATGGACAATCCGTGCTCAAAAACAGATGCGGTGTCATTCCCGCAGCCACGGCCGCTGCGGCCGTGGCGCGACAGTGATTCGACTGAATGCCCCCGCAGGTGATCACCGTGTCGCAACCGGTGCTCAAGGCTTCTGCCAGCAGAAATTCAAGTTTCCGGACCTTGTTTCCTGACAGCGCGCAGCCCGTGAGATCATCGCGCTTGATCCAGATATCTGCCGCCGGCAGCTTCCATTTTTCGAGCGGGGTGGGCCGCATTGCCAGACGCATCACGCGCTCGGGCGCCGATGAAAGGCCGGCGGCCCATTCTGGCGCAGCATATTGTTCAAATGTGATCATATTTTACTTCCCGCCTCCGATTTTTATGACAGTTGCCCCGCAAAGTAAATCAATAGTGCATGGGCGTCTCCAAACTTGTCCTCACGGGGCTCCGGACCGCAGCGGGAGATTCCCCTCCCGGCTTCCGCTTTC
>JAKQHR010000154.1 GCA_029557905.1 Verrucomicrobiota bacterium | reverse complement strand
GCAACTGCAGGAGCTCCTGCAGTTGCGCGAAGAGTTGGAAGCCATGGTGGTGCATGATTTGCGCAATCCCCTCAACACCGTCATCATGGCTCTCGGCCTCGTGGAGCGCATGAAGGACGACGTCAGGGACCCCGAAACCTTTACGCTGGCCATGCGACTGGCCAAAGGGGCCGCGAACCGCATGAACAAGCTGATTGCCACGCTGCTGGACATTGCCCGGCTGGAGGCCGGGAAGCTGGCGCTGAACATTACGGAATTTGATCTGGTCCCGCTGTTGGGAGAAGTGATCGAAATGGAACAAGCGTCCGTGACGAAGCCTGTCGAGATGGTTGCGCCGACATCCCCGGGCTTGATGGTGAAAGCCGACCGCGAAGTGCTCTGGCGCGTGGTGTCCAATCTGATCGGCAATGCCCTTAAATTTGCGCCTGCCTCCAGCAGAATCGAGGTCACGGCGCAACGCCTGAAAGACAAGACTCTGCGTATCAACGTGATAGATGCCGGGCCGGGCATTCCGGAAGGCGAGCGCGAAAGAATTTTTGAAAAGTTCACGCGGATCAAAGATACGGAGCGCGGGTCTTACAGCGGCATGGGTCTGGGCCTGACCTTCTGCCGCATGGCTGTGGAAGCCCACGGCGGTTCCATATGGGTTGAAGAGGGTCTTTCGGGCATCGGGAGTTGCTTCAGCGTGCAACTCCCCCAGGATTGATCGACCGGCTTCGGTTTGCCGGATTACCGGACGGTGATTTCCACCCTGCGGTTTCTCGGTTCCGGCGTGTTGTCCGGTGTGGGGACGAGCAGATTCCTTTCGCCGTGAGATTCGATCGTCAGAGCCTGTACTTGAATCCCGGCGTTGCGGATGATTTCCGCCACGGACCGCGCCCGCTGCAAAGCGATCTGTTCATTGTAATCGCTGTCTCCCATCGTGTCCGTATGGCCGATGACGGAAACGTCAGGAGCCGGGTATTTCCTTGCCGTCTCCACGATGGACGGGATCAGGGCCTGCGACTCGTCTGTCAGCACCGCGCTGCCGGATTTGAAGTAAAGCATGAAACTGACCGGCAGCGGCGGTTGAGCGGCCAGCGCCCCGGCGAAGTCCTGCTGGATTTTCTGTTCCTCTACCCGAAAGGGCTTTTCCGATTTGCCGGAAAGCCCCGCGGCGGTTCGGGGCTGGCTCAGGAGGGTTTCGGTCTTTGCGCCGCTGACGGCTATTTTTCCCGTCGTACCATCCGCGTTTTCCATCAGAACAACATAAGATTTGGGCGCTGAACAGCCGGCCAGCGCCAGCGACGCGGCAAGAAACACCACGCCTGCCTTGACAAGAGCCTTCATGCGATGATCCTCCTGATTTCAGGGTTCCACTTTGACCAGAAAGCGGGTTCCGCGGCATCCGATCACGGCGGCCGGCGTCTTCATCTGGACGGCCTGCGGCTTGAGTTTGGCGATCACGCCCGAAATGACCTGCAGGGAGCCTTTTGTCATGCTGGTGCCGAATTTCAGCCGGTCCTTCCCCGGTTCATACAGGTATTCGTCCACCGTCAGTTCCGTATCCGGCCCGAACGACATCACGGTGTTGTCCTTGAAGGTGACGCCCAGCGTTCCGTCGGACCCGGTTTTCAATTGGTTCCCCATCTGAATCGGCGTGCCGACGCGGGCGGCCACGGCCTTTCCGGAGTCGATCACTTCCGCGCTGCCCGACACAGTTTTGACGTAGCCGATGGTTTCCGCGGCCCAGGCGGGCGACAGAGCCCAAAGCAACATCATGAATACCGCTGCGCATTGTTTCATGGCTTTTCCTCCTTGACAAAGGATTCGTTTATTTTTCTTCCAGAATAATCGTATCACCCTTTTGACCTGAGCGCAACCGGTCCCGGTGAAGACGGACCAGCGCGTCAGTCGGCCTTTCCGCGGCCAGCCGCTCGAACGCTTCGAGGGCGAGCGGATCCCGCCTTTTGAGGAGTTCAAAAGCCTTCTCGTAAGCCGTGTCCCGTTCCGGCTTCCGGCCGTTCGCTTCCTGTGCCGCGAGGGGTTCATAGACGTTGAGGGGCTGTGTTTTGCCTTTCAGCACCAGGGAAGCTACAGG
>JAKQHR010000195.1 GCA_029557905.1 Verrucomicrobiota bacterium | reverse complement strand
ATGAAAAAGAAAGACCGCTACTATGATCGCAACTGGGTCTGGTTTGGTTTTGCGGCCTCGTCCGGCCTGATCGAAAGAAAAATGCCGCCCGCATCCAGTCAAAAGCAGTCCTGCGGGCTGTAGTCTTTCTTCCTTCATGCAATCCCTTGAAATCGCAAAAAACGCGAAAAAGCGTTCCAAAATGATCAAATTTGCTTGATTTTCGTGAAAATCGCCGCGTTTTTTGATTTTGGGCGCGAAAATCGTTCATGCGCAATTTTTGTCATTTTGCGGCATGGATCCCCCAAAATCAGCGCATAAGAGGTCCCGAACCGCGAAAAATCGCGAAAAATCGCGAAAAATCAGCAGAAAAGTGCAAAAACATGCCAAAAATCAATAAAAAGGGGAAAAAATCGATTGATTTCATTAAAAAGCGTGAAAAACGGCAGGAAAATCAAAAAGCGGCACTTTTGGCCTGGAATCGAGCCGAAAATACCGGTAGCTTCCCCAGTAAGATCAAGCGCTTAACATTTAAAGAAAAAGCGCTTAACCTGATCAAAAATACTTTGCGATTTCCCTTGCTTCGTCCCGGCGGTTGCGGTTAAGCATTACGCCGAAAGTTTGCCCGAGGAGTTTTATTAACGAATGTTCCCGGAAGTCTGCGGGGACGGAAACATGAAAGGCCAGGGGCATGAACTTGAGTTTGTGTGTGGGAATCCTGTTTCAGGTGCTGGGCGGGCTCGGAGTCTTCCTGCTCGGCATGAAGCATATGTCCGAAGGCATGCAGGCCGTCTCCGGCAGCAGCCTCAGAAAGCTGATTGCGGCCGTGACCAATAATCGCCTCATGGCCGTCGCGGTGGGCACTCTCGTCACCTGCATTATTCAGTCCAGCTCCGTCACCACCGTGATGGTGGTCGGTCTCGTCAACAGCAGCTATATGACGCTCATGCAGGCCATCGGCGTCATTTTCGGCGCGAACATCGGCACCACGATCACCGGCTGGATCCTGACCCTCAAGATCGGAAAATACGGCCTCCCCATTCTCGGCGTGGCCGCGCTCTTCTATCTGTTCTCAAAAAAAGAACGGGTGCGCTACACCGCCATGGCTCTCGTGGGCATCGGCATGATTTTTTTCGGGCTGGAGCTCATGAGCAGCGGATTCAAACCCCTGCGCGCGATCCCCGAATTCTCCTCATGGGTTGCAGCCTTTCAGGCCGACAGTTATTTCGGTGTCCTGAAATGCGCATTCGTCGGATGTCTGCTGACCATGATTGTTCAGTCCTCTTCCGCGATGCTGGGCGTCACCATGGGGCTGGCCTGCACCGGCATCATTTCCTTCCAGACGGCGGCCGCGCTGGTGCTCGGGGAGAATATCGGCACCACCGTCACGGCCATTCTTGCCTCGCTGGGAACCGGCACCAGCGCGCGGCGCGCGGCCTGCGCCCATATGATCTTCAATGTGATCGGGGTGGTGTGGATCACGGCCGCCTTCCCGTACTACCTGAAACTGATTCTCGCGCTGCTGCCCAATGATCCTTCCACGATGATCCTTCACGAGGGACTCTGCACCTACCCCCATGTCATGACGGGGATCGCCGCCGTGCATACGGGATTCAACCTGATCAACACGCTGGTGTTCATTCCCTTCATGCCGCTGCTGGCGAGGCTGGTGTCCCGGCTGGTGCCGGAGAAAGGCGCGCAGGAAATTCCGCACCTGACGCACCTGGATGTCCGCATGCTGGACTCCCCCGCGCTGGGCATCGAGCAGTCGCGCCGCGAGGTGCTTTTCATGGCCGAAAGCGCGCGGAAAATGATGCGCTGGCTGCGGGAAATCTGGACAGCGCCGAAACCTGATCCGGAGCTGGAGCGCAAGCTGTTCCACCGCGAGGAAATCCTGGACAATGTGCAGAAGGAGGTGACCGAGTTTCTCGGAAAGCTGATTGCCGCGCGCGTCACGCACGAGATCGGCCGGGAAAGCCACATCCAGTTCCGCGTCGCAGACGAGTTCGAGAGCATCAGTGATTATGCCGCCTCCCTGCTCAAGCTGATCAAAAAACTGCGCGACAAGAAGCTGGAGCTGTCGGCCGAGGGCCGCACGGAGCTGTTAAGCCTGCATGACCGGGTCGCGGAGTATGTGGAAATGGTGAGCAGGGCCTGCAGGGAATCCAGTTCGGACATTCTGGCCCACGCCTACGCGGAGGGCACGGCCATCACCATTCAGGCCAAGCAGTACCGCGACGAGCACCTCGCGCGCGTGTCTCAGGAAAAGGTGTCGCCGCTGGTGAGCCTGATCTTCACCGACATGCTCTATGCCTACCGCCGCATCAAGGATCACGCCCTGAACATCGCCGAGGCGGTGGCGGGCCAGAAGTAAAGGAGCCGGCCAATGATTGAACGCTATTATCCCGCGGGCATGAAGGAAATCTGGGACGAAGCCGCCTACTACGGCTTCTGGAAGTCTGTCTGGCAGGCCGTGCTTCGCACCCGGGGACAAGATGAGCTGGCTGCAAAACTTGCCGGGGCATCTCTTGAACCGGAGGCCGTGCGCGCGCGTGAGGCGATTAACGGCCACGAACTGAACGCCTGCCTGGCGCTCCTTGAGGAACAGCTTGGCGGCGGTGCGGTGCAGCTGATGCACCGGGGGCTGACATCGTCCGATGTCATGGACACCGCGCGCATGCTTCAATTGAACCGGAGCCTGACCTTGATTCAAAAGACGCTTGATCCCGTGCTTTCGGCACTGAAAGACAAGGCGGTAAAATACAAACATCTGATCATCTGCGGCCGCACGCACGGCCAGTGGGCGGAGCCGACGACGCTGGGCCTGAAATTCGCGCGATTCCTGAGTTCCGGCCAGCGGGCAGCCGCCCGGCTGGAGAATGTTTCCGCGAAAATCGCCGTGGGCAAAATCACGGGCGCCGTGGGAACTTATTCGCTGATTTCGCCCGACGAGGAGGCGCGCGTGCTGGCGCGCCTGGGCCTGAAGCCCCTGCCGGTCACCAGCCAGATCATTCCGCGCGATCTGTTTTCCGATTATTTGTATGCGCTGGCGATGGTCTGCGCGTTTGCGGAGGAAATTGCGCTGGGAATCCGCCTGATGGGGCAGGACGGCATTCGCGAGGCCGCCGAGCCCTTTGCCTCGCGCCAGACCGGATCGTCGGCCATGCCGCACAAGAAGAATCCCGTCATCTGCGAGCGCATCTGCGGGCTGGCCCGGCTGGTGCGGTCCCATGTGGAGGTGGGAATCGGCAATATCGCGCTCTGGAACGAGCGCGACATTTCGCACTCCTCGAACGAGCGCATCATTCTGGAGGAGTCCTCATCCCTTACGCTCTACATTCTGGAGAAACTTCTTCCCGTTGTTCAGCGTCTGGAGGTTTATGAGGACAACATCAGGAACAATCTTGAGCGGGCCGGTGTGCGCATATTTTCGTCCGGCATCCTCAAGGCGCTGCTTGAAACAGAAATGTCCCGCGACGAGGCGTACGCGGTCACGAAGCAGATTTTCCAGTCGGGCGATGACCCTGCCGCGGTCAGGAAACTGCTGGGGGAGAAAACTTCGCTGAGCGCCGAAGCGGTGAGCCGCGCGCTGGATCCGAAGGAATATGTGAAACACGTGGACGATATCTTCAAGAGAATGGGGTTGTAGATGCCGGCAACTGTTCTGGTTGGTTTGCAGTGGGGTGATGAGGGAAAGGGCAAGGTCTGCCATTTGCTTTCCGGCCAGATGGACTGGATTGCGCGGTTCCAGGGCGGGCACAACGCAGGGCACACGATTGTGTCCGACGGAAAGAAATATGTCCTGCATCTGGTGCCCGGCGGCATTCTCTATCCGCGCAAAAAATGCGCCATCTGCAGCGGAGTGGTGGTGGATCCCGTCGCGCTGGTTGAGGAGCTGGATTTGCTGTGCGAGAAAGGCATTAAGGTCAAGGGACGGCTGTTCATCGCGCCGCAATGCCACCTGATTTTCCCGTATCACCAGTACATGGACGCCTGCCGCGAGGATCTGAAAACCCGGATCGGCACCACAAAGCGCGGCATCGGCCCCGCCTACGGCGACAAGGCCGCGCGCATCGGCATCCGCATGGCCGACTATCTTGAAGAGGATGTTTTCCGCGAACTTCTCCGGAACAACCTGAAGGAAAAAGCGCCTTATCTGAAGGGCCGCATCAGTCAGCGGGCGCTGGAGAAGAAAATTGTGAAAGACCGGAAGCGCATTTTGCCCCGAATCAGAAATTTCGTCGCGGACGTTTCGCTGTTTCTCGCAAACGAGCTGGATCGCGGCCGCCATGTTCTTTTTGAGGGCGCGCAGGGCGCGATGCTGGACTGCGATTACGGCACCTATCCCTTTGTGACCTCGTCCAGTCCCGTGTCCGGCGGCGCGTGCACGGGATGCGGCATTGCCCCCACGCGCATTTCGAAAATTATCGGCATCACAAAAGCCTATACCACGCGCGTGGGACTCGGGCCGTTTCCGACGGAGATTGAGGGGCCGCTGGCCGAGGAGATTCGCAAAACCGGTTCAGAGTTTGGTGCCACAACCGGCCGCCCCCGCCGCATCGGATGGCTGGACATGGTTCAGCTTCGCATGGCTGTCCGCATCAACGGCGCTTCGCACATTGCGCTGATGAAGATGGATGTGCTGGATTCGCTGAAGGAAATCAAGATCTGCACCGGCTACCGCTACCGCGGAAAAATCCTTCGCGAGTTTCCGGCCTCGCGCACTGTGATTGAAAAGGTGACACCCGTTTATGAGGCTTTGCCGGGCTGGCGGAAATCCACATCGGGCATTAAATCTTTCGCCAAACTTCCGTCCGCGGCCCGCCGCTTCGTGCGCCGCGTGGAGGAGATGACCGGAGCAGAAACCGTTCTTCTGTCGTTGGGCCCGGCGAGAGATGACACTATTATTTTGAAGGACTGGCTTGCCCATGACTGAAGCGAAGCCCGCCATCCTGATGCTGGAGGACGGAACGGTGTTCCGCGGAACCCATTTCGGCTGGGAGGGCGAATCCTCCGGCGAAGTGGTTTTCAACACGGCGATGACGGGCTACGAGGAGATTCTCACCGATCCCTCCTACTGCGGCCAGATGGTCGTGATGTGCTGCCCTCATATCGGGAATTACGGCATCACGCTGGAGGATGCCGAGTCGAAGAAAATCTGGGCCGAAGCCCTGATTGTGAGGCAGGCCTCCGCGCTGGCCTCCAGCCACCGCGCTAAAGAAACACTGTCGGAATATCTGAAGCGCAGCAGAATTCCGGGCATGGAGGGCATTGACACCCGCGCCCTTGTGCGCCGGCTGCGTACCCGAGGCGCGATGCGCGGATTTATTTCAAACGGCGAAATAAAAGTCGAGGAGCTGCGGGAAAAATTGAATGCCGTTCCCGATATCTCGTCCGTCAATCTGGTTCAGCGGTTCAGTGATTCCAAAACGAGCGCATCCAGAACCTTTGTTCCAGAGAAAAAACCGGGTGCAAAAAAGGTAGCCGTGGTTGATTACGGAACAAAGCTGAACATCCTGCGCTGCCTTGAGCGGGAGGGCTTGAATGTTGTCGTGCTTACCTCGGCCGCGACGCTGTCTGATGTGCTGCAGAAGGGCGTGAGCGGCGTGGTTCTTTCCAACGGCCCCGGCGATCCGGCCATGGTCACGAGCGGAATCCGTCTGGCCCGGGAGCTGATCGGGTACAATGAGAAACACTGTCTTCCGGTTATGGGCATCTGCCTCGGACATCAGCTTCTTGGCCTTGGGGCCGGGGCGGAAACTTTCAAGCTGAAGTTCGGGCATCACGGAGCCAATCAGCCGGTCAGGAATCTTCGGACCGGGCAGATAGAAATCACTTCACAGAATCACAACTACAGCGTGAACGTGGAACAGATCAGCGGCGGTTTTGAAATCACGCACATCAATCTGAACGACCAGACCATCGAGGGCATGCGGCACAGAAAATATCCAATATTCAGCGTTCAGTATCATCCGGAGTCCGCGCCCGGCCCGCATGATTCGCATTATCTGTTTTCGAGTTTCAAGGAACTGATCCATGCCCAGGCGCACTGACATCGAAAAAATTCTGGTGATCGGATCGGGGCCGATTGTGATCGGCCAGGCCTGCGAGTTTGACTATTCGGGCACGCAGGCCCTCAAGGCGCTGAAAGAAGAAGGCTTCAAGGTTATTTTGGTCAATTCCAATCCGGCAACCATCATGACCGACCCCGAAATGGCCTGGAAGGTTTACATCGAACCGCTGACTGTGGACTGCATTGCCGGCATCATTCGCCGCGAACGGCCCGATGCGCTGCTGCCCACGCTGGGCGGGCAGACGGCTCTGAACCTTGCGCTCGAACTGGCCGAAAGCGGAGTGCTGGAAGAATGCGGCGTGGAACTCATTGGCGCGGGAATCGAAAGCATTAAACGCGCGGAATCGCGCGATCTGTTCAAGCAGTGCATGATTGAGATCGGCGCGCAGGTTCCGCGAAGCGGCATCGCCAGAAACACGGATGAAGCCAAGGCCGTTGCCGATGAAATCGGTTTTCCGCTCATTATCCGGCCTGCGTTCACTCTTGGCGGAACCGGCGGCGCAGTTGTGAACAATCCGGCGGACTATCCGGCTATCGCGGGAAACGCGCTGAATGCCTCGCCCGTCCACGAGATATTGGTCGAGGAATCGCTGGCCGGCTGGAAAGAGTTTGAAATGGAGGTCATGCGTGACCGGAAGGACAACTGCGTGGTGATCTGCTCGATTGAGAATCTTGATCCGATGGGAGTGCACACCGGCGACAGCATAACGGTTGCGCCTGCGCAGACACTGACCGACAAGGAGTATCAAAAACTTCGCGACCTGTCTTTTGCGGTCATGCGCGCGATGGGTGTGGACACGGGCGGGAGCAATATCCAGTTCGCTGTGAGTCCGAAGGACGGCACCGTTTATGTAATTGAAATGAACCCCCGCGTGTCGCGCTCCTCGGCGCTCGCCAGCAAGGCCACGGGATTTCCGATTGCCAAGATCGCCGCCAAACTGGCCGTGGGCTACACGCTGGATGAAATCCCCAACGATATCACGAAGAAGACACCGTCCTGCTTTGAGCCGGTGCTCGATTATGTGGTCACCAAGATACCCCGGTTCGCATTTGAAAAATTCAAGGGAGCGGATCAGACGCTTGGTTCCAGCATGCGCTCGGTGGGCGAGGTCATGGCCATGGGCCGGTCGTTCCCCGAATCGCTCCAAAAGGCCCTGCGCGGTCTTGAGGTCGGCCGTTCGGGGCTTGGCGCCGACGGAAAGGGGCAGGAAGACCGCCTGCAGAATATTCTCCGGAAGTCTTCGCCGGACTCCGCGGACTGGATTGCTTTTCTGGATGAAACAAAGCACAAACTTTCGGTTCCCAACTGCGACCGGATTTTCAACATCCGCTACGGTTTCCTTCTGGGCCTGAGCGCTGATGACATCCACAAACTGTCCGGTATTGACCGCTGGTTTCTTGATCAGATTGAGGAAATCATTGCAGTCGAAAAACGCCTGCAGCGGGAACCGCTCACGCCGGCGCTTCTCCGCAGGGCCAAGCAGTTCGGGTTTTCCGATGTGCAGATTGCATATTTGACGGGCAGCACGGAAGAAGCTGTCTGCGCGCGGCGAAAACAGGAAAAGATCATGCCGGTCTGGAAGGCGGTGGACACCTGCTCGGCCGAGTTTGAATCCACCACACCCTATTTTTATTCCTGCTACGATGACGAGGATGAAGTTCCTCTTGATGGAAAGGATCTGCGCAAGGTTCTGATCCTTGGCGGCGGGCCGAACCGGATCGGGCAGGGCATCGAGTTCGACTACTGCATTTGCCATGCTTCGGCCGCCGTGCGCGCGGATGGATATTTTCCGATCATTGTGAATTCCAATCCGGAGACGGTTTCAACCGACTACGACACCTCCGACCGGCTCTATTTTGATCCGCTGACGCCGGAAGATGTTCTGCAGATCATTGAAAAGGAAAAGCCGCTTGGGGTGATTGTGCAGCTTGGCGGGCAAACGCCCCTCAATCTGCTGAACGCCATCAAGGAACATGTCCCCGTGCTCGGCACATCGCCCGACGCCATTGACTGCGCGGAGGACCGCGAGCGGTTCTCCGCCCTGCTGAAGGAGATGGGCATTCCGCATCCGGCCTGGGGTGCGGCCAAGAGCCTGCCGGAAGCCATCCGCATTGCGTCGGATATCGGTTATCCTGTCATGCTTCGGCCCTCCTATGTGCTGGGCGGCCGCGCGATGGAAATTGCGTATTCAGATGACGACGTGACGAAATATCTCCAGACGGCCGCCGAGGTGAATCCCGGCGCGCCGGTTCTGATAGACCGTTATCTCGAAAACGCGCTTGAGATTGATGTGGACTGCCTGGCCGACGGCGAAGATGTTATCATTCTCCCCCTGATGGAGCACATTGAGCGGGCCGGCATTCATTCCGGCGACAGCGCCTGCGTCACTCCACCGGTCACCCTTTCGGCAAAAATGGAAACCGCCATCCGCGAGGCCATCAGGGCAATCGCCCTGAAACTGCAGATCAAAGGCCTGATGAACGTGCAGTGCGCGGTGAAGAATGGCCGGGCATATATTCTGGAGGTGAACCCGCGCGCGTCGCGCACAGTGCCGTTCATCGCCAAGGCCGTTGGCCTTCCCGTGGCCCGTGCTGCAACGCAGATCATGATGGGGAAGAAACTGAAGGAACTGAATCTTCATTATGAGGAGACGGATTACTGCGTGAAGGAGGTTGTGCTCCCGTTCCTGCGTTTCGCGGGTGTTGATCCCGTGCTGGGCCCGGAGATGAAATCCACCGGCGAGGTCATGGGCCGCGCAAAAAGTTTTCCGGAGGCCTATTACAAGGCGCAGGTGGCCGCGGGATGCCGGATACCCCGGTTCGGGTCAATACTGATCAGTCTGAATCGCTCCTCGAAGGAGGACGATGATTCCCTGCTGCCGCTGATGCGGGCCTATGCGCTGCGCTATAAAGTTTATGCCACACCGGGCACCGCCCGCTTCCTGCAGGCGCATGGCGTTCCCGCAACCCCGGTGGCAAAAATCGGCAAGGGTGAATTTGATGTCGAGAAACTGATTAAAAGCCGGCAGGTGGATCTGATTTTGAACACCCCTACGGGCAAAAGGGGCATGTCGGACGGGTACTGGATCCGGCGGTGGGCTTATGAAAACCAGATTTCGCTGCTGACAACGCTTTCCGCGGCGAAAGCCGTGATTGGCCACGGATGGCTGTGATGACGAAATACATTTTTATAACTGGCGGTGTGGTTTCATCTCTTGGGAAGGGGATCACGGCGGCATCGCTGGGTCGGCTTCTGATCAGCCGCGGCCTGAATGTCCGGATGCTGAAGATGGATCCGTATCTCAATGTGGATCCGGGCACCATGAGC
>JAKQHR010000127.1 GCA_029557905.1 Verrucomicrobiota bacterium | reverse complement strand
GCATGGTTTTTCCGAGCAGCGGGAGCATGTCCTTGACATCCGGCAGATTCTCCGGCGGAGCGGTCGGCGAAGCGCTGGACGCTCCGGCCGTATAGCCGAGACTGGTCAGGATCTGCTCATCGGACGCGGACAGGACTGCGCTAACCGCGGTGAGTTCGGTCATTCCGGATTCCAGTTCCAGCAGCGCTGTTTCCATTCGGGCCGTTTCATCCGGACGCTCCCCGGCCAGATTGTTCAGTTCCCGGGGATCAGACCGGACATTATACAGCTCAGCGTGCGGCGAACGGATGTACTTCAAATCGCCCTCGATCAGCCCCCGCAGCGGATGCCAGCCGTACTGCCGCCAGGGTTCATCGGTTTCCAAATGAATCGGGGCCGGAAGAACCTGTTCCGCGCCCGAAACGGGGCCGGCCAGACTCAATGGATTCTCCCTGTTCCTGATCTCCATGAGTTCCAGCACGGTTGGGAATATCCGCTCCAGCGACACCCTTTCCGCAAAGCGTTTCCCGGCGAAAATCCTTCCTGGCAGTCGGAAGATCAGCGGCACATGCAGTCCCGAATTGTAAAGCGTGTTGCCATGGTAGAGTTCATTGTGCTCGCCGAGGCTTTCGCCGTGATCACCCACGGCGACAATGAGCGTGTCGTCCAGTCGGCCCGCTTCTTCAAGGGTCTTCAGGATACGACCTATCTGCTGATCCATGTATTCGATTTCAGCTTCATAGGGCCGGCCGGCATAGCGGTCCCCGAAAAGCTCACGATGCTCATGATAGGGTTTGTGGGGATCAAAGTAATGCACCCAGCAGAAAAAAGGCTTCCCGCCGGCGGACTGCAGCCACGGGATTGCGGCATCAGTGACGTCCCGCCCGTTTCGATAGGCCCGCAGGCCCTCCTCCGACGGATCGCCGCTTCCGACGTCATCGTTGTATTCCTGAAAGCCCTGCGCAAGGCCAAAGCGGGAATCGAGCACAAACGAGGCGATAAACGCGCCGGTGCGATATTTCCTCCCGTCCAGGATTTCCGCCAGCGTCACGATCTCCGGATTGACCGCGTTTTCCCCGTTAATGTGCAGGCCGTGCTCCGGCGGACGCAGGCCGGTCATCATGGTGGTGTGCGATGGAAGCGTCAGCGGAACGCCCGAATACGCGTATTCGAACAGCGCGCCCTCGCGGGCAAGGCGGTCCAGATTGGGGGTGGCGGCATCGCTCTTCCCGTAGCATCCAAGGTGGTCGGCCCGCGTAGTGTCCAGCGTGATGATCAGCAGGCTGATCGGCGCCGGGCGCAGAACAAGCCAGGCCCCGGCCGCGATCAGAATCAGGATCAGTGTCAGCCCCGCGAATTTTTTCATGCCCTGTTCCTGTAAAGTTTTTCATCCACCGCGCCAAGCATGGCCGGAACATTCAAAGGACGGCCGACGAATGCGGCAATTTGACTGCACAGCGGCGACGGATCCTCGATGATGTCCCGGTACCTGCAAAACATCACCGCGATGTGCGGCTGCTCATACAGCCATTCCTTCAGCCGACCGACATGACGCCGGAAATGGCCGGACATCGCTTCGTCAGGCGGCCCTTCATCAGACGCGCCCCGGCGGCGAAGCATTTTTTTCTGGGAGAGCAGAATTTCACGCAGGTCGCGCTCCATGAATATGATTTTGTAATCATATCCAGCGGGAAGATCATAAAGATGCGTGGTGACAATCTTGACGGCATGGCCAGCGGCTTCTGCCATCCACGAGGAATCGCTTTTCAGGGTTTTCACCTTCTCGAATTCGAAATACCCCTGTGGATTATCCTCATCCGAGGCCCTCTGCCCGTCGCAAAGCAGCGGCAGGCCGCCGGCCTGAAGCATCTGCATCATCAGCGAAGTGCCGGAACGCGGAAGCCCGGACACCACCACCACTGTTCTGGCGGAGGCTCCGGTCATTCGAGATATCCCAGACCCCGGAGACGTTTTTTGACTTCTTCCTCAGAAGCATCATCCCCAAGGCCCTTCACGGCATCCTCAAGAATGTGCAGCGCAAATTCCTCCACCGACGCGCATCCCTGCGCTTCGGAAAGTTTTGACAGTTTCGCGTACAGCTCCGGATCCAGTGCTATTTTTTTCTTAAACATCATCAATTCACCTTATCAGATTTCCACGCGCAGAGGATATTTCAAAATGAGACCCGCCGCCATGGACAGCACGAGCCAGCCCGCAATCCAGTGCCGCCCGCTTTTCGGATGCTGCACTTCCAGACGATGAACCGCGCCCGACGGCGGCAGCGGCGGTTCGACAGGGTTTGCAAGTTTTCCGGGAAAAAATGCATCAAGAAACGGATAAACCGGCCCGGCCTCGCCCGCATGCGCCTGCTTGACAAACCGCTCCCCTCCGGCCGTCACCGCTATCCACTGCGGCTCTGCATCATCCACGACGGAAATGCGCCATGTGGCCGGCTGGTCCGGCACAACAAAGGCTTCCGTTTCGATCCGGATTCCGGATGAAGACTCCAGCACAGGGAGGGATTCTCCGTCCATGGCCGCCGTCACAAGAACAGTGTCGCCATTCCGCAGAGGGCGCCATTCAAACCAGGCAGCCATGTGAATCAGCATCAGGCCGATCGGAATCATCATGCCGAGCAGCGGAAACAGGCAGAGCGAAAGATAGCGGGCGGTCGCAAGCAGAATTCTCCCGAAGGCCCCGAAGATGCCGGACAGGTCGTCCTTGTATATCCTGATTTCGAGAATGCGCGCCAGGGCGATATCCTTTGCCCGCCTGATTCTGCTCTGGCTCGATCCGTATTTAAACACGAGCAGGGCAATGAGTGCCGTCAGCAGCGAGACAGCTCCGAGAGCAAGCCAGCCGGACACCCCGATCAGCGGGCCAATGACCGCGGCACAGACCGCACTGACGACTCTATTAAAACCGCAGATCAGAAACATGATTCCCGCCTATGCGAACAGATCCCTTCCGGTCATTTCACGCGGAACCGGAATGCCGCAACTCGATAAAATAGAAGGCGCCAGATCCGTCAGCGCCGGATCGCGCAGCCCGGACGGACGGCTGCACAGGAACACCCCGGGAAGGAACTGCGCATCCATGCAGTGATCTCCGCTCCAGGGATCCAGATTGTCGAGAAACACTTCGCGCGGATACTTCCCGAGCACGGTGTCCCACGACGCCCGATAATTCATGTTGTAGCAAACAATCAGGTCCGGGGCGAGGCTTACAAAGGGTCCGCTGTAGATTTCTTCCGGCCGGAACACATTGGTGACCGGAGGCTGGCCGGTGGCCGGATCGCGCTCCGCTTTCAGCCGGGCAATCAGTTCATCCTTCAAGGCTTCAGCCTCAGCACCGGGACCCACGGTCCCCTCCGGCTCGCGGCCGCGCAGATTCAAATACAGGCTGTTGATTCCCAGCCCGTAGGCCTTGGTTCCGGACCAGTCCGTATCCCCGAAGAAAGACGCATGCCCCCGGTCAAAGCGGCTGCGGGCGCGCGCATAGCCGTTGTCCATCAGCCACGAGTTCAGATTGAATTGCCGGCGGAACGAAGTGAATCCGTGATCAGAGATCACATAAAGAGTCGTATGTTCGTCCACCAGACCCGCAGCCCGGCCCACGGCGGAGTCTATGCTCTCATAGAGCCACGGGAGGAAATCCCCGTGCCGTTTTACAACCTCCGGGTCGTGCAGCGGATGCTCCGCGTCCAGTGTGCGCCAGAAAGCATGTGAATTGAGGTCCAGCGACGAAAAATAGAAATACAGGAAACCGCGGTTGTACGTGTGAAGCGCGTGATCGAAAAGCCGCAGGGTTTCCTCATGCACCAGGGTGGCCTGAACACGGTAGTCATCATCGCCGAACACCTTTGCGGACAGGGCCGAGGTGTCCTCGGGCATGCCCTGCGTATAGAACGAGCCGACCTCCCGAACGAGCCTGCGCGAAAAATCCTCCGGCGAAGAAACCGGGAGCGCCGGCTCCGAAGGGTCAATGTTGACGGGCGAGGCATACAGTTCAAGATGCGGCTCTGTGCGCTTCAGATAAAACCGGCAGATGCCTGATGCCGAAGCCAGCACGGGCAGCATCGGGAATTTTATGCGGACCCATTCGCTCCACTCGCCCGGACGAAGAATGATGCGGTCTTCACCCAGCACAATCTGCGCCATGGTCCGGCCAGCGTCGGTCTGAACTTCAAAGGGAATATCCACCCCCGCCCCGTCCCGGCGGAAGGTGTTGGCGGGGCCCTTCAACACGCACGGGTACCTGCCGGCGGACGCATAGGTTTTCTGAATCTGTCCGCCGGACACCGGCCCGTCCCGGTATTCCGGACTGTCGGTGAAAAAGGAGAAAATGCCGTAGCTCCCGTGAATATCGGGCGTGGCCAGACCTGAAATTGTGCGCGCGCCGGACTGAACGGGCGGGAAGTTGACCGGGGCGCGGATGGCGGTCGAATCAATGCCGGCCTGTGCAATAATATCCCAGACGGCAGGCCCCTTGCGCAGCTGCTCCGCCTCGCCGCCGGAGACGGGTATGCTGAATTTCCCAAGGCGCAAAGTACGGTCGGGCGGGGAAATCCGCGAGGTCGAAAGAAAAGGTTTCAGAGTGGGAGCATCGCGCGCGATGAAATCAAAAATGCCGTGGCCGCCGGGATTGGTTCCCGATATGAAATTGGACCAGGCCACCGGGCTCTGCGGAGGGTCGCTCGAGCGGAGCGGATAAAAGCAGCCCTGCTCCATCAGGGCTTTGCAGTTCTTCATCCCCCCGGCACGGATAAAGTCCAGCATCAGGCGCGGGTCCATTCCGTCCACGGCCAGAACAATGATCCGGTTCCTGCCCTTGGAGGGCCGCACCACAGCAGGACAGCCCGCGACGCCCATCGCAAGCGCTGCCGCGCCGGCTGTTTTCAGAAAATCGCGGCGCGTATATAGACCTTTGTTCTGCCTGCTGCTCATCTGATTACACTAATTCACTGCCGCCCCGATTTCAAGGTGACGGCGCATCCATCCATATAGGCCGGAACGGGCACCCCCAGGGCCTCCAGGACCGTCGGCGCAACATCCGCAATAGACAGCGGCCGATCGTCAGCCAGGCGCCGGCTGCAGAAGAATACGCCGGGAACCAGCGACTGATCCACGCAGTGGTCGCCCTGCCAAACCTTTGTGTTCTGCGTCACGACCTCCGTCCGGACCGTGCCCACCGCGGATTCCCATGAAGCGCGCCAGCCCTCTCGGAAACCGACAATCAGATCAGGCCCGTTCTTGACATAGGGGCCCCGATAAACGGCATCCGCATCGTAGACCTGCAGCACGGCGTCTTCCAGCTTCAATCGGGCTGCGATATCCTCCTTCAGCCGCCGGACCCCGGCATCGTCCACAATCCCCTGCGACTCGCGACCCCTGCGGTTGAGGTAAATTCCGCTCAGCCCGAAGGAATAGGCCTGTGTCTTTGACCAGTCCACCGCCTGCAGATATTTATCCTCTTTCGCACCAGGCCGCAGGTGAAGCCATCCCTCGCGGAGAAGCCAGGCGTTCAGATTGAAGCCCTGCCGGAACGAGGTGAAGCCGTGATCGGACATGACAATGAGCAAATCGCCGTCGCGCATCCGGGCGGACACTTCGCCCACCAGTTCATCCATCTTCTCATACATGGTTTCGACAACGGCCTCCCCTTCTCCCCCGTCTCTCGTGAACATGTGCTGAATGCGGTCCGAAGCGTCAAACACGCACGCCACGATACCTTTCTTCACGCGCTTCAGCGATTCCATCAGCATCGCCTTCCGCTCTTCGTGAATGGAGTACACCTGCTCCACGAAGGTATCGTCGCCTATCACGCCTTCGTTGAGCGCCCAGGTGTCCTCGGCCAGACCCAGTGTCGCAAACGGCCCTATCAGTCGGGCCAGGTAAACGGAATAAAACGGGGGATGTGAAACCGGGAGAGCCGGGCGGGCCGGATCTATGTTGAGCGGGGACACATAAAGCCTGAAACCCTTTTCGTCCGACGCGAAATAGAATCTGCAGATGCCGTACGCCGAACGGAACAGGCCGGCCCTGAAGCGCACAGACACCCAGTCCGAGGTCCGGCCCCTGAGAAGCCGGAATTTCTGTCCGCAGACCGCGATGCGGACGGCGGCATCATCCTCCTCCCGTTCTATTGCGAGCGGGACTTGAAGCGGCGCGCCGGGCTGAAATTCCGGACCCGGCAGGAATGTTTTCGCGCGACCGCCGATAAAATCCACGCGAACCTGCATGCCGCCCTCGAGCGGCGAATCCTGCACAGAGTCGGTGAAGCAGGTAAAAGAACCCTGTGTGCCGCGCAGATCAGGCACGCACATGCCCGAAAGGCAGACCCCGTTGAATTTCTCCGGAGGAAAAGTGATCGGTACGCGAAGGATGGTGCTGAATATTCCATACTCCCCGGCGACCTGCCAGAAGGGCCGGCTGCGGCGGAGCAGTTTGGCGTAGGATTTGCGACCGGAACCGATGCGGCTGGACGACAGTTCCGGAAGATACGTGCGGAGACTGCGGTTGAGAAAATCATAGATATTGTGCTTGCCGGGATTAACGCCGGTCATGAACGTGGACCAGGCCACGGGCGAAATCGGCGGGCAGGTCGAAAGAAGCGGCTTGAAGCATCCCTGCTCCTTCAGGGTCCTCAGTTGCGGAAGACGGCCCGCCTCCATCATGCGCTCTGTGCGTTTTGCGTCCAAACCGTCCAAACCCACAATTACCACCCGGTGAACCCCGGTTTTCCGGCGCTTGCGCCCCCGCCGAAGAAGAAGCGACAGCAGCACGCGAAAAGGCCAGCTCAGGACAGCGGCCGCAACCAGCAGCAGGGCGGTGAGCAGAATGAAAAAAGAGCCGACAAACGCAAACCCGGCGCCGGGACCGATGTAGCCCAGCGCCGGACCGGAACCTGTGAAGAAAAAGCTCATTCGCGTGAAAACATAGCACAAACCGCGCAAATAGGAACAGTTCAGGGTCTATTTATTTGCTGAATGCCTGCCTCGCAGCGGCTATAATGCGCCCATGAACAAAGATCTGACATGTTTCACCGTGCCGCCCGGGAAAAAGGATTCCTCTTTGCTGGACTTCATCGCAGACCGGATGAATCTGTCGAAGCGCAAGGCAAAAGCGCTTCTGGACGCGCGCAACGTGCATGTCAACCGCCGACGGATCTGGATGGCCCAGCATCGGCTGAAAGCGGGCGACATTGTGGAAGTTCAGCAAACAGGTCTGGCCGGCGGCCACGCGCAGATTCTCTTTCAGGATGAAGACTATCTGGTGGCAGACAAGCCCGCGGGCCTTTTGTCAAACGGCCCCGAAAGCCTTGAAGACCGGCTCAGGCGGGAACTGCTTGTTCCCGGGCTGCGGGCGGTGCACCGTCTGGACCGCGGCACCACCGGATGCCTGATCTTCGCAAAGCATCCTGAGGCATTTGACGCCATGATTCCCCTGTTCAGGGAGCATGGAGTCATCAAGGTTTACAAGGCGATTGCCTCCGGACTGATTCAGAAGAAGGAGCTGACCATCAGCGAGCCGCTCGAGGGGCAACCGGCGGAAACGCGTCTGCGGGTGCTGGCGGCAAACCAGACGGCCAGTTATATTTCCGTGAAGCTGGTAACCGGCCGGACGCATCAGATTCGCAAACATCTTGCGCACATCGGTCATCCTCTGGCCGGAGAACGGACCTACGGCGGAGGGCGGTCTGAAGATGATGCGCTGCGGGCAATGCCGCGCCAGATGCTGCACGCCGAAAAACTGCGCTTCACATCACCTGTGACAGGAGCGGAAGTGAGCTGTGAAGCGCTGCTCCCGCAGGACTTTAAAAGCGCCCTGCGGGTCCTCGGGCTCAGTTCGACCCCTGCTCGCTAACGGCCTCAACCGCCGGCGGCGCTTCCGCAGGCTCCTTCGGGCTGAAATCCACCCATCCAATGATGTTCAGGAAGGCGATCATCACGGCCACGGGGCTGATGAAACGGATGAAAATGCCCCACAGGGCGGCCAACGTGATGACATGAACATTTGAATTGTGAGAAGGATCGTCCTTCAGTCCCGCCAGAAGAGAAATCAGATGCACATCGGCGAAATTGTGTGACCCGTGGCGAATCTCATCCACCGCCTTTTGAACTCCCCATATCCAGCCGACAAAGAGCGAGATAAACAGCCCGCCAAGCGGGAGCATCCAGCTGGACGAAAGATAATCCATCAGTTCGAAAAACGAATTTTTGGTGTGACCGAAAGCCTTCAGCAGCGCCGCATGAACCGAAGCCAGCGAATTCCAGTCACCGACACTCAGGGCGCAGAGCGCGCCGAGCATGAAAATCATCAGGCCGAACACGATAGAAGCCTGCTTGCGGGTCCAGTTGCGCTCATCCACGAAATAGGCGGTAACCACCTCCAGCAGGCTTATGCCTGACGTAAGCGCCGCGACAAACAGAAGCAGGAAAAACAGGGCCGCCCATAACATCCCGAGGGGAATCTGGTTGAATACCGTCGGCAGCACCTGAAAGACAAGCCCGGGGCCGACATCGGGCGAGAATCCCATCGCGAACACCGCGGGGAACATGGCAAGGCCCGCCATCAGCGCGACAAGTGTATCAAGCGCGACGATGGACAGCGTCGACATGAACAGATTCTGTTCCCGCTGGACGTAACTCCCATAGGTGATAATAGCGCCCATGCCCAGGCTGAGAGAAAAGAAGGCATGGCCGAGGGCAATCAGGACACTGGATGCCGTGATCTTGCTGAAATCGGGACTGAGATAGAACTGCACTCCCTTCATGGCGCCGGGAAGGGTCAGTCCCCGGATAATCAAAAGGACCAGCAGCAGAAAAAGCACGGGCATCAGGATTTTGGAGGCCCGCTCAATGCCGGATTTGACTCCCTTGTATACAATAAACACGCAGGAAAACATGAAGAGGAAATGGCAGCCGATGGAAAGATCCGGATTTCCGATGAACGAGCCGAAGTGGTCACCGGCGGCCGTTACATTGCTGAAATCCAGCCGGTGCAATACGGCTTCGATGAAATAGCCGATGGTCCAGCCGGCCACAACACTGTAGTAGGAAAGGATCACAAATCCGGCAATCACCCCCATGGCACCCACCACAGTCCAGCGGAATTTGAAAATGGAAAAGCCGAGGATGATCATCATCAGGCCCCAGCCCCAGTTTCTCATGCACAGCAGAATGATTCCGGCCAGAATGATCATGGACCCGATGAAATGCGCCAGGCGGGAGGTGGGCGGATTGAGCAGTTTGAAGGCGCCGACCGGATTGCGCTGCGTGTGCCGACCGAGGCAGATTTCACACAGCATCACAGGAATGCCGATCACGGCAATGCAGAGGAGATAAACGATAACAAACGCACCGCCGCCGTTTTCGCCGGTGATATAGGGGAACTTCCAGATATTGCCCAGTCCAACAGCCGAACCGGCCGCCGCCAGAATAAAGCCGACAGAACTGTTCCAGTGTTCGCGCGGTTGACCCGTGGCACTCATGATCACCTCTCCTGCGGGAACAGCATGCACAAACGGCCCGGGAAAAGCCTAATCTTTGTGGCGGAAGGTGATGCGGCCCTTTTTGAGATCGTAGGGGGAAATCTCAACCGTGACCTTGTCTCCCGTCGTGATGCGGATGAAGTGTTTCCGCATTTTCCCGGAGATGTGCGCAAGGATTTCGTGACCATTGGCCAGCTTCACCCGATACATTGTAGCCGGGAGAACTTTCACAACTTCTCCTTCCACTTGTATTAGGTCTTCTTTTCCGCCTGCCATACTGCTCCTGATTTTCAATTAAAGCACAGCACTCTATAAATCCGGAGACTATGCTAGCGGGCAGGTCCGGTGAGTGCAAGTCTGCTTTTCATGCACAGGAGAAAAAGCGCCGGTCACTGCAAAGATCGCTGCAGCGCTCCAAACCGCGGATCTTCGCGAATGATCTGCAGCAGCGGATCTTCGCTTCGCATCGCCTCCCTGAAGCGCCGGGGGTTCCCGCGCGCCCATTGTTCGAGAAGCGGCCACAGTTCGCTGATGCGGCGCGCGCCGGCCAGCGCGGAGATCAATGTGAATTCCACATCGGGATCATTCGGAGCAAGGCGGCGGGCGCGACGCGCATCCGCGATGGCTCCTTCGAAGTCACCCGTTTTGATTCGCACAAACGCGGCGTTCCGCCAGGCGTCCACCACCTGCGGATGCTGCTGCTGAACCAGCTGGAGATAATTGAGCGCCTCCGCGGCGCTTCCCAGCGCATAATGCGCCTCCGAGAGATGTAGGGGCACCCAGTAACTTTGCGCGCCCAGATCCTGAAGCCGCAGCAGGATGTCGCGAAACGGCTGCCACTGATTCCGCCTTTTGGCCGCGTAGGCGCGCTGGGCGGCCAGCCGGACCTCGCTCAGGGCGGACACCGGCACTGGCCCCAGCGTTTCAGAAATCAGCTGGTCAAAGCCCTTTTCGCCGAGAATCTTTTCATACGCCTGACGGTCCGCCTCCATCCAGTTTGCCAGGATATACATTTCTGCCAGAGTCAGATGATGCCAGTTGTAGTTCCGCAGGGGCTTGGTCCGGCCGGTGGCAATGCGCAGGACAACAGCCTGAAAATGAGCGGACAGATTTCGCGGAGACAACTCAAAGGCGCGGTTCAGCAGGGCTTCAGCCTTCGGCCATGCCCGCTGACGGACCGCCACGGCCGCCCAGGCAGCCACATGCGCCACATCGTCCGGTTTCAGCCGCACATAGCGCTCAAAATACCGGTCGGCCGCATTGTATTCGCCTGCCAGGGCGCACAGAAGCGAGGCCTTCTTGAGCAGATCCGTGTTGTCAGGGGCGGCCTGAAGGACAGTTTCGATGTTGCGGCGCGCGGTCTCCCAATCGCCCTGTGATATGCTGTGTTCGGCCGCAGCGAGCAGGTCCCGGTGCTGCGCCAGCGCCTGGCCGGCAGCCGCCTCCGCCTTCCGGTATTTTTCAAAATCCTCATAGCTGGCCGGAATTTCGGCTTCAAAATAGGCGTCGCGCTCCGCAAAGGGGCTTTCCGATTCAAGGGTGTCCACCGCAAAGCCGTCCAGAGAAAACACCCCCTGCCCCCGCGAGGTCGCGCACACAAAAAGCGCAGCAAGAAGGATACTCAAAATCTGGAGCTGTTTTTTCATATCACTTCAGTCCGGCAAACCATATTCGCAAATCGTCAAGTGAAACGCTGACCAGGGAATCCATCACGCGATCGGCGGAAGCCAGCGCCGGCGGCGGATGGCTGTTGGAAACCGCCAGCACACGCATGCCCGCCCCTTGTGCCGACGCAATGCCGGCTGTCGTATCCTCAACAGCAAGGCATCCGGCCGGAGGGATCGCCGAAGGGCGGCCGGCGTTGAGCCGTTCGAGTACACGGCGGTAACAGGCCGGGTTCGGCTTGCTGGCCTGCACATCTTCGGCGGTCACGATCGCATCAAACAGAGAGCCCAGCTCGAAGCGCTCAAGGACCGGTTCGATGTCGCCGCGCAAAGCGCCGCTGCAGAGCCCCAGCGGAAGCCGGCCTGAGATTTCCCGCAGGCGGTCCAGCACACCGGGATAGGGTTCGGGAGGCTCTGTGGAGATCAGGCGCTGGAAGGCATCGGCCTTCCGGCGGATCAGCGAGGCAAGGCGGGCGGAAGTCAAAGGCTTTCCGGCCCGTTGAAAGACTTCGCGGAACGCGTCGCGGTCGTCGAATCCGATGTAGTAATCCGCATACTCCTCCCAGGTGAACGCAAGCCCGTCGTCGCGAAGCGCTTCACTGAAGGCGCGCCAGTGCAGGGGTTCGGTATCCACGATAACCCCGTCAAAATCAAAAATAACGGCCTGCAATTCCATCTCCTGAACTTGATTCATGACGATCTGTTTAATACACTCCCTGACGGAATGAATAAAGACAATAGCTCATTAAATGAGGCTTCCCGTCAAATCACCGAGCGCATGCAGGCGGTCCGGATGCCGCAGCTGGCCATTGACACGTTTCTGCATCATTACGCGAAACTTCGGGCGGGCGCGCGCATGGAGATTCCCGAATCGGACATCCGTCCGGTGACGGACCTGCCCAGCAGCCTTGACCTCGGACAGCATGAGCCGGCGGGGCGGAGCCTGATGGGCAAAACAGTTATCATCAAGCTGAACGGCGGGCTGGGCACCAGCATGGGGCTGGACAAGGCCAAGTCGCTGCTGCCGGTCAAGAACGGCATGTCCTTTCTGGACATCATTGCCTGCCAGGTTTCGGCGCTGCGCAGGAAACTCGGGTTCAGCATTCCGCTGGTCCTGATGAACAGTTTTTCAACCGAAGAGGACTCTCTGGCGGCCCTGCACAAACACAAGGAATTCATCAGCGGATCTCCGGACATTCCCCTGAGTTTTCTACAGCATCAGGTGCCGAAAATCAGCAAGGCCACCGGCCTGCCTGTCACGTTCCCGGCAGATCCGGAAATGGAATGGTGCCCGCCCGGCCACGGGGACATCTACACCGCCCTGGTCACCTCCGGTGTGCTGGAAAACCTTCTTTCACGCGGGATCGAATATGCCTTTGTGTCGAATGCCGACAACCTCGGCGCCACACTCGATTTCAGCATTCTGGGTTATTTCGCGAGCGGCGGATCCCCGTTCATGATGGAGGTGACGGAACGCACAGCAGCCGACCGCAAGGGAGGCCATCTGGCGCAGGGCCGCAGCGGGCTGCTGCTGCGGGAAATTGCGCAGTGCCCGGCAGCGGAACTGGACGCCTTCCAGAACATCGCCGTCCACCGGTATTTCAACACCAACAACCTATGGATCAATCTGCGCAGGCTGGATGCGGCGCTACGGGCCTCACAGGGTATCCTGGATCTGCCGCTCATCATCAATCAGAAAACCGTGGATCCCTGCGACAAAAACTCCGAGGCTGTCTATCAACTGGAAACGGCCATGGGGTCGGCCATCTCGGCATTTGAGGGCGCCGCGGCCGTCTGCGTGCCCCGGACACGCTTTGCCCCGGTAAAAACCACAAATGATCTGCTCGCGCTCTGGTCGGATATCTACGACCTGACACAGGAATATCACGTCGTCGTCAGCCCCCGGCGAACTCTTGGAACCATCGATATCTCGCTGGATCCGTCTCATTACAAATTGATGAAAGACTTTGATGAGCGTTTCCGCTGCGGCGCGCCGTCCCTGATAGACTGCGAATCGCTGACCATCACCGGCGACATTTATTTCGAAGATCACATTCGTCTGCAGGGGCGGCTTCTGCTGAAAAACCGGGGCCGGAAAGGTGTCTGCATTCCGGCAGGCACGACAATCTGCGGGCGATAATCACCCCAAAAGGAACACGGCGGCCTTCCGGCCGCCGTGTTCTTTTTTCGACAAGGCGAATGATTATTTCAGCGCGTTCAGAAGAGCCTTCACCTTATCAGTCCGCTCCCACGTGAAGTTTTCGAGGCCGCTGGTGCGCCCGAAATGACCATAGGCGGCAGTGGCTTCGAATATCGGCCGCAGCAGATTCAGCTCACGGATGATCTGGGCGGGCTTCAGCCCGAACACCCTGCGAACAGCCTTTTCGATTTTCTCTTCAGGCACCCGGCCGGTGCCGAACGTGTCCACCAGCACGGATACTGGCTCGGCAAATCCAATGGCATAGGCCAGCTGCACTTCACAGCGCGCCGCCAGTTTTGCGGCCACGACATTCTTGGCCACATAGCGCGCCATGTAGGCTGCGCTGCGGTCCACCTTGGAGGGATCCTTTCCGGAGAAGGCCCCGCCGCCGTGCCGCCCCATGCCTCCATATGTATCCACAATGATTT
This sequence comes from Verrucomicrobiota bacterium, assembly GCA_029557905.1. Classification (GTDB taxonomy): domain Bacteria; phylum Verrucomicrobiota; class Kiritimatiellia; order JAKQHR01; family JAKQHR01; genus JAKQHR01. Next base: position 33,892 of record JAKQHR010000127.1, on the reverse strand, counting down.
TACGGCCGGTGACGCCGCAATCGCCCTGCGGACCGCCGATGACAAAACGTCCGGTGGGATTGACAAGGCAGCGGGTGTTCCGGCTAAGCATTTTCTTTGGAATGGTTTTCATGATCACTTCATCAATGATCGCCCGGCTGAGTTTCTTATGAGTGATGTCCGGGTCATGCTGCGTGGATACCACCACGGTGTCCACCGCGACGGGACGGCCGTTTTCATATACCACGGTCACCTGCGACTTGCCGTCCGGACGGAGGAAGGGCAGGCGGCCGCTCTTGCGGGTCCTGGAAAGCTCGCGGCACAGGCGATGGGCATACATGATGGGCGCCGGCATCAGCTCGCGCGTTTCATCACACGCATAGCCGAACATCATGCCCTGATCGCCCGCGCCCTGCTCCTTGAAGAGGCCCTGCCCGGCCGTAACGCCCTGGGAAATGTCCGGGGACTGCTTTTCAACGGCCACCAGAACCGCGCAGGTGTTTCCGTCGAAACCAATCGAGGAATCAGTATATCCGATCCGGCGGATGGTGCCGCGGGCCACGTCGGCATAGTTGATCGAGGCGGTCGTTGTGATTTCGCCGGCAATGATGGCCATGCCGGTCTTGACCAGCGACTCGCAGGCCACACGGCTGTTTTTGTCCTGCCGCAAAGCTGCATCAAGAATCGCATCCGAGATGGCGTCGCAAACCTTGTCGGGATGGCCTTCGGTCACCGATTCAGAAGTGAACAAACATCTTTTTGACATACTCATCACCTTTCTTTGAAAAACCAAAGGGGCACTTTGGCAAGCTCAGACCACAAAATCAAGCAATTCGGGCGCAATCTGTTCAACCAGTTTCCGGCACTGCGCGAGAATTTCGGAAGCGGACCGGGACTGGAGCGCGGCTTCGCCGAGTTCCAGGGCCTGGGAATATTTCAGGCAGCGGATAATGCGCTTGACCATCGGGACCATGACCGGGCTTACGCTTAGTTCATCGGCGCCAAGGCCGATCAGCAGCGGAACAATCAGCAGATTGGCGGCCATTTCGCCGCACACGCCGGTCCAGATGCCGTGCTCGCGGCCGGTGTCTATCGTGTGCTTGATCAGCCGGATGATGGCCGGATGGGCGGGTTCATAGAGATAGGCCACCCGCTCATTCACCCGGTCCACCGCCAGCGTGTACTGCACCAGATCATTGGTGCCGAGGCTGAAAAAATCCACATGGGGCGCAAGGATGTCCGCCGCAAGCGCCGCGGAGGGGATTTCAATCATGATGCCGACTTCAATGTTTTCGTTGAAAGGCTTGCCTTCGGCCCGGAGTTCCTGCTTGGCCTTCTCCAGCACCTCATTGGCCTGCAGCACCTCATCCACATTGCTGATCATCGGATACATCAGCCGGATGTTCTCGTGACGGCTGGCGCGGAGGACGGCGCGAAGCTGCGTCTTGAAAATATCCTGCTGGGCCAGGCAGAAGCGGATCGCGCGCCAGCCCATGAACGGATTGACCTCCAGCGGGGTGTTGATATGGGATACAAACTTGTCGCCCCCCAGATCCAGGGTGCGGATGATGACCGGATGCGGGGCCGTGCGGGTGGCCACCGAGGAATAGGCCTCCACCTGCTCGTCCTCCGTCGGCAGATGATCCCCCGAGAGATACAGGAACTCTGTGCGGAACAGTCCCACGCCGGCGGCGCCGTGGCGGATCACCGCGTCGCTGTCGCTCGGCAGTTCGATGTTGGCGGACAGAATTACACGGTATCCATCGAGTGTCTCCGCGCTTTCGCCCTGAAGCGCCGCCAGTTCGGAACGGATATGCCGCTGCTCCTGCGCCAGTTTCCCGTAGTAGGTCAGGCGCTGGGCCGTCGGATTGACAATCAGCAGGCCCCGGGTGCCGTCCACCAGCACAACGGCGCCGGCCGGGACACGGGTGCTGGCATCGTGCAGCCCGACCACCGCCGGGATTTCCAGTGCACGGGCCATGATGGCAGTGTGCGAAGTGTGACTCCCGAGGTCAGTCGCAAAACCAATCGTTTTGTCGCGGTTGAGCGTTGCGGTATCAGAGGGGGCAAGGTCGCTGGCCACAATGATGCATGATTCCTGCAGCCCCGCGAGATCGGAAAGCTTGTGCCCGGAAAGGTTCCTGAGAATGCGGCGGGCCACATCGCGCACATCGGCGGCCCGCTCGCGCAGATAGTCGTCCTGCACGCGCGAAAGCACGTCGGCGAATTCCTCGGTCACGCGGTAAACCACAGCCTCCACATTTTTCTTCTGCTCGGAGAGCCCGGCGACAACCTTCTCCACGAAGGAGTGGTCATCCACCACCATCAGGTGAGCGTCGAAGATGCTGGCCTTGCGCTCGCCCAGCGCCTTGTTCACCTGTTTCTGGATTTCATGGATCTGCTGGCGGGTGGCGATCAGGGCCTGTTCGAAGCGGGCGATTTCCCCGGGGATGTCCTGCTCGCGGATATCGTGCTCGACCAGTCGCAGCACTTCGGGTGCAATCAGGTAGGCTTCGCCCACGGCGACGCCGGGGGAAACCCCAATTCCCTTCAGGACAAGCTCTTCATGTGCAGCCGGATCAGGCATCTGCCGCTAATCCTCAAAAAATTTGTTCTTCACCAGTTCTTCCAGCGCGTCCAGCGCCTGCGGAGCATCCGCCCCCGTGGCGCGGAGTATGAGCACCGAGCCCATGTATCCCTCCAGCGTCAGGAGGCCCATAATGCTTTTGGCGCAGACACGGGTTCCGTCTTTTTCCACCGTGATGTCGGCGGAAAACTCATTAGCCTTCTTTACAAAGAGCGACGCCGGGCGGGCATGAATTCCCAGGCGATTGACAATTTCCACCTTCCGGACGTGCTCAGACACTGTATCTGTCCGGGAGGCCGTCACATCCGGCTCTTTTCTGTTAAAACATTCACCAGTTTCTGATCCAGTTCCTTGGCGGCATCATGTCCCATCCGCTTGAGTTTCTGATTCAGCGCCGCGACCTCAATCACCTGCGCCATGTCGCGGCCGGGCGCCACGGGGAGACGAATCAGCGGGACTGAAACATCCATGAAAGTCATGGTTTCGGAATTCAGGCCCGTGCGGTCCATATCGGCCGCGGGATCCCACGGCTGCATCTGGATCACCAGGTCCAGGCGCATGTTGCTGCGCATGGAGGCCACGCCGAAAAGACTGGGCACGTGAATAATCCCGAGCCCCCTGATTTCCATGTGATAGCGCGTCACCTGCACCGCGGAGCCGATAACGAAACCCTCGCTGTCGCGGCGCAGCACGGTGACGTCATCGGCCACCAGACTGTGGCCACGCTCGATAAGCGCCAGCGCAGTTTCACTCTTGCCGAGGCCCGGCGGGCCCTGCAGCAGCACGCCAATGCCCATGATGTCCACCATGGTCCCCTGCACGCGGATTTGCGGAGCGGCCAGATTCTCCATGATGATGGTGGCCGCATTGATGAAGCGGCTGGTGATCATCGGGGAGCGCATCACCGGAATCTGGTATTCCTGCGCGGCGGACATCAGTTCGGGAATGGCATGCCGGTTGCGGGTGAGGACCATGCAGGGGATATCGCGCCGGCAGACCTCGCGGATGCGTTCCAGCCTGAGTGCGGCCGTCAGGCTGCGCAGATAGTCAAACTCCGCCAGGCCGATCACCTGAATCCGGCGATATGAAAAATGCCGGAAAAAGCCGGTCAGCGCGAGGCCGGGCCGGTTGATGGCGGATTCCGGAATCGGGCGGGGAAAATACTCCCCGCCGAATTCCAGCTCCATCTGCAGGCTTTCCTTCCCAGCCTCATAAAACTGTCCGACACTGACAGGCACAGGATGCCTTTCCCCTGAGATGATGCTTCAGGCTTCTTTTTTACTGACCTTGACTTCGGCTTCGGCCAGGGGCTCGGCGCCTTTGTGATCCTGCACCTTGTCGCGAAGCTTGCGGAGCTGGCGCATGGCCTTTTCAATGGCGCTGTCGATGGATGCATACATGTCATCGCTTTCATCATGCGCATCAATGCGGATATGGTTGGCACCCTGCACCACGATTTCTGCGCGGTGCCTGTATTTTTCCACACTCAAAATCACGTGCACACTCTCCACGCGCGGGAAGAGGGCCATGGCGTCGTTCACCCGGTCTTCAGCATATTCGCGAATGGCACTGGTTATGTCGACATGTCGTCCTGTCACTGTGATTTGCACAACACGACTCCTTTCTGGTTGTTTACATGCTGAACCGCGGTCCCAGATACAGATCGCGGCTCACCTTGTCATTGATCAAAAATTCCCTGGTTCCTTCTCTCAGCACTTTTCCGTCGCACAGCAGATAGGCCCGGTCCACCACCGCGAGGGTCTCGCGGACATTGTGGTCGGTGATCAGGATGCCCAGGCCCTTTTCCTTCAGTTCCATGATGATCTGCTGGACATCATACACCGCCAGCGGATCCACGCCGCTGAACGGCTCGTCAAGCAGGATCAGCGTCGGGCTGGTCACCAGCGCGCGCGTGATCTCCAGCCGGCGGCGCTCGCCCCCGCTGAGGGTGTAGGCGCGCTGTTTGGCCAGATAGGCGATTTTCAGCTCGTTCAGGAGAAACTCCAGGCGGTCCCTGCGCTCCTGCTTGCTCAGGGGGAGCGTCTCGAGGATGGCCATGACATTTTCCTCCACCGTCAGTCGGCGGAAAATGGACGGCTCCTGCGAGAGATAGCCCATGCCCATGCGGGCGCGGCGGTACATCGGGGTGCGGGTCACCTCGCGGCCCGCAAAATGCACACGGCCCGCGGTGGGGCGGATGAGCCCCATAATCATGTAGAAGCTCGTGGTCTTCCCCGCGCCGTTGGGCCCCAGCAGGCCCACGATCTCGCCGGGGCGGACATTGATGTTCACTCCGCTGACCACCCTGCGGCCGCCGTAGACTTTCTCCAGCTCTTCGGTGCTGACCAGATAAGTGCTGTCGGTCACCATCCTACTCTCCCGAAACGGTCTTTGCACGCGATGTTTTACCGCTCTGTGGATATATTACCAGCCGCGCGCGCGGTTCGCAAACCATTTTGTTCAGGTCCCGCCAGAAGGAGATGGTCGTGCCCTCCAGCACGTCGTTCCCGCGCGTGACGCGCGGTTTCTCATCCAGCTGAATCTTGCCGCTCTCGACATCGTAGACCGCCCGGCCCGCCGTGGCCGTCCGATCCTCCTGCTCAATGATCACATTGCCGCGCGCGATGATGGACTTGACTTCGTTGTCCTCCGCGAAATGCACGGTCATCCGGTCGGCTTTCAGCTTCATTTCGGGGTCCACCACCACCACGTTCTCCTCAAAGAGCGCATAATGCTCGTTATAGTCGAAGGTGAGGCGCTCGGAGGTGATCTCCGTTACCTCCTTTTTTCCGCCCTGCGCGAAAACCGCCGGCGCGCAGGCGGCCGCAATTCCCGCCGCCAAAATCAAAAGGGTCCGTCGTCTGCTCATTTTTTGTCTCCCGGATTTACTCTGCTTCGAAAACCTTTCAGCACCACTTTGGTGTCGTGCATGATTTGTATGCGTTCCTTCTCATTCGAGAAATCGAACCCCCTGCCGGTGACGACCATGTTGTCGCGGATGATGCGCACGGGGCCGTCGGATACGGCCTGTTTGGTCTGCTGGTTCAGCTCGCAGCGGGGTGCGATGACCTTCATTTCAACCTGCTCATTGTTGTAGATGTCCACGCGCAGGTTGGAAATGCGGATCAGCCCGCCCGGGACCATTTCGGCCATGTCCCCGAAGATGTGCCGCACGATTTTCCCATCGGCGTCATATTCCGGCAGCTCAAAGCCGGCGAGCGACTGCACGCCGGGATCCTGCGCCGCGGCCGCGGCGCAGAACACAAACATCAGCAGGAGGTTCCAACCCTTTTTCATTCTGCATCCTCGGTATATCTTTTCATTGCTTCCTCCCAGAGGCCCCGGGCCCTCATCACCAGTTCAATCACCTCGCGCGCGGCGCCTTCGCCGCCCTTCCGCGCCGTGACGGCGTCCGCGGCGGCCTTCACCTCGTCCACGGCGTTGGCCACGGCCACCGACAGGCCGGCCAGCCGCATCGGCGGCAGGTCAATCACATCATCTCCGACATAGCAGGTCTGCCCCGCGTTCACTTTCATTTTCCGGAGCAGGCGCGGCAGGGCCTCGCCCTTGTTCATCGCGCCCTGCTCATAAAACTCCACCCCCAGCTCCTTCATCCGGCGGTCCACCACCGCCGACGAGCGCCCCGTCAGCACCCCGAGTTTCAGGCCGGCCCGAGCGGCCATTTTGAAGCCGTGCCCGTCCTGCACGTTGAAGATTTTCCACTCCCCTTCCGGCCCGTAAACAATCGCCCCCGACGTCAGCACCCCGTCCACATCAAAAATGATCGCCTCGATCGCGGCCGCTTTCTTTTCAACTGACGACGGCATGAATCCCCCGCAGCTGCTTCCAGAGTTTTGCGATGCCGGCAAACCGGATGGCGTTGTCCCGGTCGGACAGCGCTTTTTCCGGATGCACATGGGTTTCGAGGAATACGCCGTCGCAGCCTGTCGCGACAGCAGCGCGCGCCAGCGCGGGCGCAAACTGCCCGTCGCCGCCGGTGCGGCCGCCGGCTCCGCCGGGCTTCTGAACGCTGTGCGTGGCGTCAAAGACGACCGGATAGCCGGTTTCGCGCATGATCAGCAGGCTGCGCATGTCCGCCACCAGATTGTTGTAGCCGAAGCTGGCGCCACGCTCCGTCAGGATGATTTTCCGGTTTCCGGTGCTTTCCACCTTGCGGATCACGTTCACAATGTCCCACGGGGCAAGAAACTGGCCCTTCTTGATGTTCACGGGCCTGCCGCTCTCGCCCAGCGCCAGCACCAGATCGGTCTGGCGGCAGAGAAAGGCGGGCAGCTGCAGCACATCCGCCACTTTGGCGGCATGCGGAACTTCCGTCTCGCTGTGGACATCCACCAGGATCGGGAGGCCGAAGCGGTCCTTGACCTCGCGCAGGATTTCCAGACCCTTCACCATGCCCGGCCCGCGGAAGGCGTCGCCGGAGGTCCGGTTGGCCTTGTCGTAGGAGGCCTTGAAAATCAGCGGAATTTTCTCTTTTTCCGCAAGCTTCGCCAGGCGCCGGGCAAGATCAAGACAAATGGCGCGGCTTTCGATGACGCACAGGCCCGCCATCAGCACCAGCGGACCGCCGCCGCCCACCCCGACCTGTCCAACCCTGACTGTCTTTGTTTTTGTCATGCGCTGTTCCCAAATTGCGTGGCTACCATAAAGGCTCCGGCGGAAGAAATAAAGCTTTTTGCGCGGCGGCGGGAAATTGTCCCTTTCGCCAGTTTTTTGTGAAAATCTGGGTAAAAATGGCAAAAAATCGCGAAAAATCAAGAAAAATCGCCATTTTTTGCGATTTTTGGCCATTTTTTGGGCTTTTTTGACACTTTTTTAGCGTTTTTGGCCTGTTTTTTATGTTTTTCAGGACCAGCGCTCAACATAGGCCTCGATGTCAAATTTGCGCTTGAGGCCGTTGGCGTTCATGCAGCGGATCTTACCGAAGACGGGCCGCTCGGTCCAGGCGCGGTCATGCCGCCCGAAGCACCACGACACCCCCGCAAAGCCGTTCGGATCGCGTCCGTCGAGTTCATATTTATTGTTCAGGTGCAGCGCGGTTTCAAATGCGTCTTCGGGCGTCCGGCTCCACTCAAGGATTTTTTTGCCCCAGTACATGCGCATGTAATTGTGCATGAAGCCGGTCTTTGCCAGTTCCCTCTGCGCGGCATTCCAGTACGGGTCATGTGTGGCGGCCGCCTCCCACTGCTCGCGCGTGTAAACATGTTCCCGCCTGTCCTTCGCATGCTCCCCCATCGTCTTCAGCGCCCACGCGGGGAGCGAATCATATTTGTCATATTCCGGATTGTACCAGCAGAAGTTCATGCTGAGTTCGCGGCGGACAATGAGCTGCTCCAAACAGGCGTCCTTTGCCGCGCGGGGCGCATCGGACCCTGAAATCTGCAGGGCCATGTCCAGCGGCGATATTTGACCAAAGTGCAGATACGGACTCATGTGCGAACAGGCATCCAGCACGGGATCGCTGCTGTTTTCATGATATTCATCAAGATGTTGTGCAATGAATTTCGAAAGCTGTTTCCGGGCGGCATGCGAGCCGCCCGCGAATCGCGATGACGGCTTCACGGAAGCATCCGTTTTCAATCCGGCGCAAACGGCATCAATGTCTTCAAGCGAAAGCGACGCGGGCGGTTTCCCGGAAAATGGATATTTCACGGGCACCTTTCGGAGCGGCTCCAGATAAAGCGGAAGTATTCTGTGAATTTTCGGCCGAATGGTTCGCGCGCCAAACTCTTCGTGATCCGAAACCTCCTGCACCGGAACGATCACATCCGTCTCAACGGCCTCCATGCGGCAGGCCGCGCGGCCGGCCGCATCCCTGCGCCACTGCTTCTGGATGCGAGTATAGCCGACATCCGCAACCAGCAGAGAAGCCTTGCGGGCCAGTTCCTGAACAACATCGGCCGGCGCGCCACGCCTGACACAGAACGGAATGCCCCTTTTCGCAAGCTGACCCCGGACATCGCGCAGACCTTCCAGCATGAACCGGTAGTGGCGCAGATTGGCCTCCGGGTACGAGGTCAGCGCAAAGCAGACCACCAGCGGCTGCTGCAGGGCATTCGCCTGACACGCCGCATGCTCCAGCGCATGATTGAACTCTGCGCGCTGCGCCTGCTGCATCCAGTACAGGACATATTCACCCCCGCCGGCGGGGATGCTGTTCAGAGCATGGATGCGCTGAACCTGAATCATGGTCAGACTTCCAGGTTGCCGGAAACAAACGGCACCTGATGCGAACGCGCGATCAGGTTGGCGGCAATCCGGCCGGACTCGTAGATCGTCGGCAGGCCGCTTCCCGGATGGGTGCCGCCGCCGACCAGATAACAGTTCCCGACCTCCTCGAACTTGTTGCGCGGACGGAAATACAGCATCTGCGTCAGGTTGTGGGCGAGGTTGAAGGTCGCGCCCTCGTACACATTGAGGTCATCGCGCCATTCGCGCGGGCCAATGATTTTTTCCTCCCTGATGTGTGAACGGATGTCCTTCATGGGCGTGCGCTCCTCGATGTTCTTCAGCACCACTTCGCGAAATGAATCGCGCTTGGCGGCCCAGTCCACGGGCGCGCGCAGGTTGGCAACCGGAACCAGCACATAGAGGGCGCTGTGCCCCGGCGGAGCGAGCGTCGGATCCGTCAGCGACGCATTGCGGACATAGAAGGAAATGTCCGTTCCGGGGTCGCGCAGATGGAACACGTCCTCCACATTGCGGCGGTAGTCCTTTGCGAAGAACACGGTGTGATGAGGCAGGTCGTATGACTTGTCCACGCCCAGATACATCATGAAAATGGAGCAGGACAGCCGCATCTTCTGCAGCTTCTGCGGCGTCCACTTGCGCAGGACCCCGGGTTCAAACAGATTCTGCGCCGCATAGCCGAAGTCCGCGTTGATCACGACATCGTCGGCCTCGATGACCTCGCCCCCGGCAAGGCGGACGCCTTTGGCCCGGCGGTCTTTTACAATTATTTTTTCGACGGGTGCGCTGAGACGGATTTCCGCACCGTTCGCGCGGGCCTGGTCGGCCATCGTTTCGGAAATGCGGCTGAGACCGCCGATCGGATGATAGATGCCGAAGCCGTGCTCGATGTAGGGAATGATGGAAAACAGACCGGGGCATTCCCACGGCGACATGCCCAGATACTTGGCCTGAAAAGTGAACGTGAGGGCAAGGTCCCGGTTCCCGAAGATTCCGTACATGACATCGAAAAGGCTCTTCCCGGCGGCGATGTACGGGAGGGCCTTGATCATGTCCGGCGCAAACATCGTGCGGAAGCGATGATAGGACTTCTGCAGGCACGGGAACAAATAGCGGAACCGCGTCTGCTCCTGCTTGAAGAACTTGTCGTAGCGGTTCTCATGACCCGGGAAAACGCGCGCGATCTCGCTTTTCATCTTCTCGTGGTCGGTCGAGGTTTCGATGTACTTGTCCTGATACTGCAGGCGGTACATCGGTTCGAGGCGGCGCATGTCCATGGCCTTGTCCGCGTCGCCGCCCGCCTCACGGAACACCTCATCCAGAATATCCTTGAGCATCAGAAAGGTGGGCCCGATATCGAAGGTGTACGGTCCAAGCCTGATGGCGCCGTTGCGGCCGCCCACGTGCGGCTGCGCCTCGCAAACGGTGACGCGGAATCCGCGATGCGCCAGAATCATGGCTGCTGTCAGCCCTCCTGGCCCGGCCCCGATCACAACAACATGTTTCTTCTCAGCCTGCTCTGCCATCAGTGCCTCCCCATATTTTGAACCTGTACGATATCAGCCCGTCAGCCAGCGGTAAATCTTTTTGAAGGTTTTTAGCGTCATCCCATAGGGCGGGTACGCCTGCGGCATGTCCGGCCGGGCTCCGCGCCTCACTGTCCCGCGCCAGTGCGTGAACGCGTCGAACCCGGCACGGCCGTGATACGCCCCTATCCCGCTTTCGCCGATGCCTCCGAACGGGAGTCCCTCAACAAGAAGATGACTGATTGTATCGTTGACACACGCCCCGCCTGAGGGAATGCGCGCCAGCAGGTCTTCGGCCAGCTCATTTGATGACGAGAAGACATAGAGCGCAAGCGGCGAGGGCATTTTCTGAATTTCCGCAACCGCGGTATCCAGTGAACTGTACTCAATGACCGGCAGCACCGGCCCGAAGATTTCCTCGCGCATGACTGGAGCGTCGAGCCGGGGATTCAGCAGAATGGCGGGCGCAAAATATTTCGATGCCGAATTATGCTGTCCGCCATGCACAATCGTCTGACCCTCAAGATACCGCGCCAGCCGCTGAACATGCTTCGCGCTCACAATGCGGCCGTAATCGGGGCTGGTTTCCGGGTCCGGACCATAAAACTCCGTAACGGCCTTTGCGATCTCCTCAACAAAGCCCCCTGCCGCCGACCGGTCCACCCACACATGATCTGGAGCCACGCAGGTCTGGCCCGCGTTCATGAATTTTCCCCGCGCAATCCTGCGGGCCGCCACCGGGATATCTGCGTCGGCGCAGACGATGGCGGGACTCTTGCCGCCGAGTTCCAGCGTCACCGGCGTCAGATGCCTTGCAGCGGCCGCCATCACCCTGCGGCCGGTCTCCGTGCCCCCCGTGAAAAATATATAATCAAATCTGTTTTGCAGAAGAGTTTCCGCGGCGGTGTAATCGCCCTCAACAACACGCACATGGTCGTCGGGAAACGCGGCCGACAGGACATGCCTGATCACGGCAGAAGTGTGCGGGGCGTATTCCGACGGCTTGATCACCGCACAGTTTCCAGCGGCCACGGCCGCGACAAGCGGAGAAAGCACCAGCTGGAATGGATAGTTCCACGGTCCCATGATGAGAACCACCCCGCGCGGTTCGGGAATCAGTCGCGCCCGACCCGGCCACAGCATCGGAGGCACGGACTCGCGGCGGGGCCGCGCCCAGCGGCGCAGGTGTTTCATGGTATAACGGATGTCGCGCAGGACAAAACCTGGTTCCGACGCATAGGCTTCTATGGCCGGTTTTCCCATATCTTTCTTAAGCGCATCAAGAATTTCGGCCTCGGACTGTTCAACAGCGCGGGCGAGCCTGGACAGGCTCTGCAGGCGAAACGCAAGGTCGCGGGTGCGGCCGGCCGCGAAATATTCGCGCATTTTCAGATCGCAAAAGCTTTCTGTCATGTCGCACTTATAGCGCTTATCCGGCAGGTTGTCAGATTTTTTAATATCCATGTGCGCAAAAAGCGGTTATTTTCCCGCAAGAGGAAATGCACGTCTTGCGACAAAGAGGAAACATGACATTTGCGGCGGCAATGCTGGCCGCCCTGCTTTGCCCCCTGTTCGCCCCCGCGCGCACGCCGGCACATGTGCTTCAGGGAATGGCCCTTCTTGAAGAGGGCATGTCCCGGTGGGATCCCGTCCGGCTGGAACAGGCGCTGGAGCATTTCCGCCGCTCCACCGCATCGAATCCTGAACAGTTTGAACCCTGGTATCTGAAGGGACTCGCGGAGTTCCATCTGATGCTTGTCCATGAAAGCAGGGCGGCTGAAGCCGACAAGGCCCTGACGGCGAAACTGCGAAAGGACGCGGAGCATTCGATGGACAGGACCCGGGCACTCAAGCAGGATTTCGGCGAAGCCAGCGCACTGAAGGCGGTGCTGATGGGCATGGCCATCGCGGAGCATCCGGCCACCGCAATCTGGCGCGGGCCCCGGCTGCAGCATCTCCAGAAGGAGGCGCTTGCGCTCGACCCCGAAAACCCCCGCATCTGGTACCTGATGGGAATGAGCCGCCATTTTGCGCCCCGTCCGTTCGGCAGCCGGAAGAAAGCCCGCGAATATCTGCTTCGAGCCGCAGAACTTTTCGAACACGACCAGCCCGGCCGACGCGTTTTCAGATATCCCGCATGGGGACACGCGCACTGCCTGATGTTTCTTGGAGAAATCAGCCGCGAAGAGAACAACAACCGGGAGGCGGCCGAGTTCTATCGCGAAGCGCTCGCCGTCAACCCTCATCTGGACGGGATCAGGAAACTGCTGAAGGAGATACAAAAATGAACAGGCATAAAAAAGTCGCCGTCATCGGTTCCGGGCTGGGGGGAATTTCCGCTGCCATCTCCCTCGCGCAGGAGGGTTATCCGGTCAGCATTTACGAGAAAAACGACCGCATCGGAGGCAAGCTCAACGTATTAAGCAAACAGGGCTACACGTTTGACATGGGGCCGTCCATTCTGACCCTGCCCCATATCTTTGAGCGCCTGTTCACCCGGTCGGGACGGAAAATGTCCGATTACTTTCCCATTCGCCCCCTGACGCCGCATTGGAGAAACTTCTTTGACGACGGGACCGTCGTGAATCTCTTCATGGAAAAGGACAGGATGGCGGCTGAAGCCGAGCAGCTTGAACCCGGTGCGGCCAAACAGGTGGAGGCGTTCCTGAACTATGCCGCTGAACAATATGATCTTGTGGAAAAGGGCTACTTCGAGCACGGCCTGGACACCATTCGCGATTTCATGAAGTTCTACACCGGCTCGACGTTCTTCAAGTTCGACCTGTGGCACACCATGCATCAGGGGGTCGCCAAGCGGATTTCAAACCGTTATCTGCAGGACATTTTTGATTTCTTCATCAAGTATGTCGGCTCATCCGCCTATGATGCGCCGGGGTTTATGAACTGCCTGCCGGTCATTCAGTTCCGCTATGACCTGTGGTATGTGGACGGCGGACTCTACGGCATCGCCCGGGGGCTTGGCCGCCTGATGGACGAGCTGGGCATCAGGGTGCACCTCAATTCCGAGGTAACCGCCATCCGGAAAAGCGGGAACAGGGTCACAGGCCTGACACTGGCCGACGGGACGGCTGTGGATGCCGGCATCATCGTCTCCAATATGGAGGTGATTCCGGCCTGCCAGAGACTGCTTCACGAGGACGCGGCATTCATGAAGAAACTTGAGCGCTTTGAGCCGGCGTGCTCGGGACTTGTGCTTGATCTCGGCCTCGACTGCAAATACGACCAGCTGGCGCATCATAATTTCTTCTTCTCCAGCAACCAGAAGAAGCACTTCAAAAGCGTTTTCCGCGACAAGGTGCTGCCCCATAATCCGACGATCTATCTCGTGGCGGCATCCCGCACGGACCCGACGGTGGCTCCGCCGGGCTGCGAATGCCTGAAGATACTCCCCCACATCCCGTACATCAGCGACAGCAATCCGCTCTCGCAGGAGGATTATCTCCAGTTCAAGGAGCATATCATCGACCGCCTGGAAAGCATGGGGCTGAAGGACCTTCGAAAACACACGGTCTTTGAGCATGTCTGGACCCCGCTGGATATTCAAAGGCAGTACTATTCCAACAAGGGCTCCATCTACGGCGTGGTATCCAGCATGACGAAGAACCTCGCGTTCAAGGCCCCGAAGCAGAGCACGCGATATGACAATCTCTTCTTCACCGGCGGGTCGGTCAATCCCGGCGGCGGCATGCCGATGGTGGTGCTCTGCGGCCAGAACGTCTGCAAGAAAATCATCGAATGGGACCGGAACTAACATTGTGGCTTCTTGATCTGGGCATCTGGTTTGCCGGCATTCTGATGCTCTGGCGCATCCCTCTCTGCCGCAAACGCCCGTCATCCGCGCCGGCCCCGTCCGTCATCATCCCCGCGCGGGACGAAGAGCGCAACCTCCCGCGCCTGCTGGAATCGCTGAAGCGCCAGATTCCCGGCCCGCTTGAAATTATCGTCGTGGACGATCACTCCACTGACCGGACCGCTGAAATTGCCCGGCAGGCCGGGGCGCGCGTGACAGGTTCCGCACCGCTCCCGGCAGGCTGGACCGGGAAAACCTGGGCCTGTCATCAGGGGGCGCAGGCGGCACAGAGCAAAATACTGATCTTCATGGATGCGGACACCTGGCTGGAAGACGGCGGGCTTGCCGGAATCACCTCCACATGGGAAGAGAAAAAAGGCGCGCTGTCCGTGATTCCTTTCCATTTTACCCGCAAACCCTATGAATGGTTTTCGGTCTTCTTCAACGTCATCATGGCGGCCTCCATGAATGCGTTTTCCATCTGGTCGCGCACTGACCGCAGCGCGGGACTTTACGGCCAGTTCCTGATGGTTTCAAAAGAGGATTACTTCAAAATCGGCGGGCACGAAAGTGTGCGGCAGCACATTCTTGAAAACCTGCATCTGGCACCCCTCTTCCGGGCGGAAGGAATTCCCGTCCGCTGCGTTGGGGGGGAGAGAAGCCTCGGGATCCGGATGTATCCCGACGGTTTTGCAAGCCTCGCGGGCGGATGGCGCAAAGCGTTCGGTTCCGGAGCCGCCTGCACTCCGCGGCCGCTCCTTCTCCTGATGGTTGCCTGGCTTGCGGCGGCAGCGGGAACAGCCCTGATGCTGCTGCTCGCGCCCCTGCGCACGGCGGGAACAGGCATTGCATGGCTTCTGCTTTATCTGCTGTTTGTCATCCAGATGCGGTGGCACTTCCGGCGGATTGGGAACTTCCCGTTTGCCGCCGCCCTGTTCTATCCCGTTTTCCTTTTTTTCTTTTTCTGGATCAGCGCCCTCCCGCAGCAGGCAAACTGGAAAGGCCGCACTGTCGGGGCCGCGGGGAATGAATCATGATCATCCATCTGCCGCCATTCTGGATTGCCGGTTTAAATGTAATCGCCTGCCTTGTTCTGCAAACGGGCATCGCCTGGGGCGTCACACAGATCAGAGCGAACAGATTTCGTCCAGACGCATGGCTTTACCGCAAGCGGGAATGGGAACGGAATGGACACCTTTACGAGGATCTTTTTCTCATCCGCAAATGGAAAACTCTTCTTCCGGACGGAGCCGCCTGGTTCAAGAAAGGATTCGCGAAAAAGAGGCTGAATGAACGCAGTGCCGAATACTATCGCCGGTTCGGGATGGAAACCTGCCGCGGAGAACTGGCCCACTGGCTGCAGATCGCCTGCGCCCCGCTGTTTTTCCTCTGGAATCCGGCCTGGGCGGGATGGGCCGTTGCGAGCTTTCTTCTTCTGGCGAATTTTCCATGCATACTGGCACAGCGTTACAACCGCATTCGACTGGCTTCCAGCCGCATGTGCCGCCGGTGAATTTTCGTGTTTTTTCCGGCTGCTCGAGTATCTTTAACGGGGTGATCATGAAGCCCGGAAGATTAAAGTGGATTTTGGGAGCCATGCTGTTCGCGGCTGTGGCCGTGTACTGCGCATATCTTTTTATGCCGCGACCCGCGCCGAAGAATGTGCCCCGCCTCGCCGCAGGAATGGAAATTTTCCGGAACGGGCAGAGCAGCAGAGATGCGGCCGTCATGGAAAAGGCCCTCCGCCTCTTTGAAGATACCTGCATGAAGGAGCCCGGTTCCTATGAGGCCTGGCATATGAAAAGCCTGACGGAACTGCATCTGCTTCTCCACAGCAGGGATGTCCGCGACACGGAGGGTGAGGCCGTATTCAGCAGGGCGGCGGAACACTCCGCGATGAAAGTCACGGCGCTGCAAAGCACATTTCCCGAAGCCTATGCCATGCTGGCGGCGGTAACCGCGCTGCGGCCCCCGCAGCGCGGGCAAACCGCGGCGGTCAGGCGCTATGAAAAACTTGCACTGATGCTGGGCGGGAACAATCCGCGGGTGCATTATCTCCTCGGGCTCAGATATTATCTGAGCCGCGGCCGCCTCAGAAATCCGGACAGGGCGGAAGAACTGTTTCTGAAGGCCGCCGGGCTTTTTGAGAGGGAACCGCCCGGCGCAAGAGCCTTCAACTTCCCCTCATGGGGCCATGCGGCCAGCCTGGAGCATCTTGGGGACATTCATGAGGAACGGGGCGATGATCAGGCGGCGGCCGGATACTACCGTCGCGCCCTCGCGGTAAACCCCTTTCTTGAGCCTGTGCGCCGCTCGCTTCAGGACCTGAAAGATGCCCGCCCCGGCACTGCGCCGCGGGGGAAGAGCCCTTAGGCGCGGGATCCGCGGCCGGAATAATGCTCGTAGCCCCGTTTACCCGTCAGCAGCATGCCGCCCCGTTCCGTGCGGCATACTATGGACCCCGTTCTGCCGGTGATCCTCCCGATCCTGGCGCACGATAATTCAAATTCCGCGCGCCAGGCCTGCTCAAAGCTGTCCGCATTCCCGGGCGCAACAGTGAAAAGCAG
Source organism: Verrucomicrobiota bacterium (assembly GCA_029557905.1). GTDB lineage: Bacteria > Verrucomicrobiota > Kiritimatiellia > JAKQHR01 > JAKQHR01 > JAKQHR01. The sequence continues at coordinate 17,215 of JAKQHR010000127.1, read as the reverse complement.
CTCAAAGTCCTCCCCGTCCGTCAGCGCATGATCAAGCGGAGACATGCCGTCGTTCATCTCGCGCGCGGCGCGGGAAACCGGAAGCGCGTCCGGCTCCAGTTCCGCTCCGGCGCGGCTCATCTCAACCAAATGCCGCAGATCCGTCGCGAGTCCGTCGCTCAGATCAATCATGGCGGTGGCCCAGCGGTTTTCCCGGAGCCAGATGCCTTCAGCCACGCGCGGCTCAAAGAAGAGATGCTTCTTCCTGATACTGCCGCCCAGTTCCCCGGTGACATACAGAATATCGCCCTCGGACGCCCCGCCCCGGCAGACGGCGGTGCCCCGGGGAAGCTTCCCGACCCCGAACACATGCAGCGCCAGCGTGGCGCCGCTGGCCACATCGCCGCCGATGATGGCCACCCCGAACTTGAGCGCCAGCGCCGAAGCGCCGGCGTAGATCTGCTGGAGCTTGTCAAAAGGCATTTCCGGCGGCGCCACGATGTTGATCAGCAGCCAGAGCGGCTCGGCCCCCATGGCGGCGATATCACTCAGCACCCGGCCCACGGCCTTGTTCCCGATCCCCTTCGGCGGCGCGTCTATCGTGAAATGCGTGCCCTCGATGACCGGATCGGATGTGAGCACGAGATCCGCATTGAACCCCTCGTCATGCATGACGGCCGCATCATCCCCGATGCCCACCACCTCTGCAACGGCCGGGAAAAGCTTTCCCGCCAGTCGGCGGATCGCCTCGCACTCACCAATGTCGCGCAGTGTTTTCACTTCATCCACTCCCGCAGTGTCTCGCCAAAGGGCGGATAGGCCGCACCCTTCTCCGTCACGATGGCCGTGATGTATTCGGCCGGTGTCACATCAAATGCCGGAGCATACACCTTGACCCCCTCCGGCGCCGTCCGGCGGCCGAAACCGCAGGTCACCTCTTCTGCGGACCGCTCTTCAATGGGAATGCAGTCTCCGGAAGGCAGGGACATGTCAATCGTGGTGGTCGGAGCGAGAAAATACACGGGGATGCCGTGGGCGCGCGCCAGTCGCGCCACGCCGTAGGTTCCGATCTTGTTGGCCGCGTCGCCGTTGGCCGCTATGCGGTCCGAGCCGACCATCACCATGTCGATCTTCCCCTCCTTCATTACCACGGCCGCGGTGTTGTCACAGATGAGCGTGACATCAATCCCGGCCTGCATCAGCTCCCATGCGGTCAGCCGCGCACCCTGCAGCAGCGGGCGGGTTTCATCCGCGAACACACGCACCCTCATGCCGTGCGCCTGCGCGGCATAGATGGGAGCCAGGGCCGAACCGTATTCGGACACAGCCAGCGCGCCCGCGTTGCAGTGCGTCAGCACCGTCTGTCCGTCCCGGATCAGCTTGAGGCCATGCTCGCCGATGGCTCTGCACATGGCCGCATCCTCGTCGCGTATGGCCACCGCTTCGCGAACCAGCCGCTCCTTGAACGCGGCGGGCGGCAGCGAAGCGCTGGCCCGCGCGACGCTCTTCATTCTTTCCAGCGCCTGGAAAAGATTCACGGCGGTCGGGCGCGAGGTGGCCAGATAGTCGGCATGCTTTTCCGCCTCGGCCAGAAGCCGCTCCCCGGAGGCTTCAGAGCCCTGCAGCGCGGCCGCCACCCCCATGGCGGCGGCAATGCCGATGGCCGGGGCGCCGCGCACACGAAGCATTTTGATAGCCTCCCATACGATCTCTATATCCGTCGTGTTCAGATAGGCCAGTTCTTCGGGAAGCCGCGTCTGATCAATCATGCGGATAAATCCGGGCATCATGCCTTCGGCAGATTCGGAAATCCATTCTATGGAAAGCACCTTCATGTTTATTTCCCGGCTCCGCTCTGCAGCACCACCAGCATGGCGGTGTTGACCCCGTTGAACACCGCGTGCATGACAACGGGCACCAGCAGGTTGCCCGTGCGAATATAGGCCAGCGAGAATGCCGCGGCGATGAGAAACAGCGGGATGGTCTGGAAAAGATAGCCGTGCATGGCGGCGAAAACCAGCGAGACCAGCACCACCGCCGCCGGCATGCCTGTACGGCGCGCGAGCCATGGCAGGGCAATCCCGCGGAAGAGCACCTCCTCGAATACAGGCGCCAGCACCACCGCCAGCAGGATCAGATAAATCCGTATCCACCAGACATGGGCCCCGGCGACGATCCCGGCGATGTCCTGCAGCTGCGGCTCAAGCCCGAGGCGCACCAGCACAAACTCGGCCAGCACGGCTCCGGTCAGCAGCACGGGAAGCGAGGCGAGGTAATAGTAGAACCCCCGCGCCGCCGAACGGGCGGCCCCGGGCCAGTCCAGGCCGAAGGCGGTCTTTCCGGTCGCCCCGCGCTGCAGCAGCATCGCGGCGGCGAGTGCCAGGCCCGCCCAGTGGAAAATAAGGCTCTGCACCAAAACGATCATCGGCGATCCGTCGCCGCTGACGGCGTCATGCGCGTAAAGGGACTGCACCATCATCATGCCCGCCAGATGCAGGAAAACCAGCCAGAGCACCAGTCGCCGGAAATCCTCTGAAGGCCAGGCGCGGGCCTTGAGCCGTTCGGCGCAGGCCGCCCACGAAAAGGAAGCGCCGCGGAAATTCGAAAGCAGCAGCGCGTCAGCTCCCAGTCCGGCCAGAAGCAGGAAGAAATAGAAAATACCGGCCATCCATGCATGCGGAAGCTGGGCCAGTGCCTCCGGATTGAGTTCGAGCGGGATTTCCGCGAGAAACAGCATGAGAAAACAACCCATGAGACGGAATCCTACACGGCAGATTCCGCCGCTTCACGAATCACATAAATAGGCTTGTCCTGCGATTCATGGTAGGTGCGGATCTGCATTTCGGCCAGCAGCCCCAGACCAATGAACTGAATGCAGAACGTCAGCAGCATCAGTGGTGTCAGCAGCCAGAATGGACGCTTGAGCAGATAGGGATCGTTCCACCCGAAGATGCGGTCGGCGGCGACGACGGCCATCATCAGCAGCGCCGGGACGGCGAACAGGCCGCCGATTTTCCCGAAGATCTGCATCGGCCCCATGCTGTAGCGGAGCAGAAACTTGACGGTGATCAGGTCAAGAACAACGCGGAACGTCCGCGAAATCCCGTACTTAGATTTCCCAAACTGGCGGGCGTGATGATTGACCACCACCTCCTTGATGTCCCCGCCCACCCAGCTGGCCAGCGCAGGGATAAACCGGTGCATTTCCCCGTAAAGATGAACCTTTTCGATCACCTCCCGGCGGTAGGCCTTCAGCGTGCACCCGTAATCGTGCAGCGCCACGCCCGTGATGCGGCTGATGAGCGAGTTGGCCAGCATGGACGGAAGGCGGCGGTTGATGAACGGATCCTTGCGGTCCTTGCGCCAGCCGCTCACCACGTCCACATTGTCATCCATGTTCTCAAGCAGTTTGGGGATGTCGGAGGGATCGTTCTGGAGATCCGCATCCAGCGTTATCACGATCCTGCCGCGCGATTTGTGAAAGCCGGCGCTCATGGCGGCCGTCTGCCCGAAATTCCGGCGGAAGCGGATGATCCGCAGATTGGGGATTTTCCCGGTCCATTCTTTCAGCCGGGCCCACGTGCCGTCGCGGCTGCCGTCGTCCACCAGAATGATTTCATAGCTTCGGCCCAGATTCGAAAGCGACTCGTGCAGCTTCGTGCAGAGCGCGTCCACGCATTCTTCCTCGTTGTAAACCGGAACCACCACTGAAACATCAATCATCATCAACCCCATTTCAGAAACCGGCCTGCGGCCAGCGTGTTTTACCGGCATATTGGAGAGGAGGACCCCCAAAATCAAACAATTAAACAGCGGATTCTTTTTGTTTGGCTCCCGAAGGCTTTGCGATATACTGTCCGCAGAGAGACGTATCAACAGAAAGGGTTGCGGGGCAGTTCCATGAACAGGAAATCAGCAGACCAGACCAGAAGATGCACCTTTCGGATCAGCACGGAAACGCCGCTCCCGGCGGGCGAGCAGGTTTTCATTTCCGGAAACGACCCGGCCCTCGGGGACTGGGCGCCGGACGGCCTGCCGCTGACACGCGTGCAGGACTGCCTCTGGACCGGAACCGCCGTGCTGCCCGCCGGGCGCACCATTGAGTATAAAATCACCCGCGGGAGCTGGCAGGCCGAAGAAGCGCTCCCCTCCGGGGCTTTCTCGCCCAACAAAACGCTCCGGCCCGGAGCCGACTCCGTCATTGAAAACAAAGTCCTCCGCTGGCGCGACAGCCATCTCCCCCCGGCGCCGCAGATCACAGGCAACTATGAAATCCACAGGAATGTGAAATCGAAATTTCTCGCAGAGCCCCGTGATGTGATCGTGTGGCTCCCGCCCTCCTGGAGCAAAAAGGGCGCCGCCTCTTATCCCGTGCTCTACATGCACGACGGGCAGCAGGTCTTCGACCCGAACACCTCCACATGGAATCATGCGCTGGATGTGGATGATTACTGCACGGAGCTCATGAAGGCCGGCGAGATGCAGGAAATCATCGTCGTTGCCGTTTATTCCACCGGCGACCGGTCGGTGGAATATGATCCGGCTGCAAAAGGCGGCGACTACGCGAAGTTCATTGTGGAGGAACTCAAGCCCTTCATGGACAAAACCTACCGGACAAAGCCCGGCCGCGAAAGCACGGCCGTGGCCGGCGCTTCGCGCGGGGGCGACATTTCGTTCCACCTGGCGTGGACGCGACCGGATGTGTTTTTCGGCGCGGCCTGCCTTTCCCCGGCCTTCCGCTTCGAGGGGCGCGAACCCTGTCTGGACGCCGTGCGCAACGCGCTGACCGTTCCCGACATCAAATGCTATCTCTACTGCGGCAGCGGAGACCCGCTCGAGCGCGAGCTGATGCCCGGCATGCGCGACATGGCCCGCCAGCTGCGCCTCGCAGGTTACAAGGACGGAGTCAATCTGCTCGTGGAGGAAGATGAGCCGGCGGCGCACAACGAGGAATCCTGGTCCCGGCACACCCCCTCATGGCTGAAATTCCTGTTCGGAATTCAGAATCCGAAGCCGGCCCGCAAAGCCAGGAAAAACCGGAAATAGGAAGTCAGCCGATAAATCGCGCGTATTCCGGATGGCGGGTTTTGATTCTTTCACTCGCGCTTTTATCGTCGCTCAGGAACGAGAAATCCCTGAAATCAAAGCCCGGGGCGACCGTGCATCCGATCAGGCTGAACTCCCCTGACGTCTCCGCGGCCTGATATATGCCGGCCCCCATGATGCAGACGAAACCGTCGCCAGCCCCGCTGATCCGCTCTTCGCGGATGGTTTCGCCGTCATACTTGATGAGCCGCAGCGGGTCCCCTTCATAGAAGTTCCAGATTTCGTCATGAAGCACCCGGTGGAATCTGCTGATATCGCCCCTGGTCAGCAGATAATAGATGTGCGTGGCCGCGTCGCGCTCCGCGCCGGCGGCAGCGGATGACACCTTCAGCCCCGACCTGAACACCTCGCGGTAATACCCGCCCTCCGGATGAGGGAGCAGCTTATACTTGTCCACCAGTTTCTGCATCGTCACTCCTTGTGTCTGTCTGAGTGCGCCCATTTTACATAAACTGCCGCATGCCGCACAATCCATAAAGCTTCGGCGGGGCACGGCAGTGTTGCAGACCGGTTTTCTTTTGATAGACTGCGCGCATGAATTTTTATCTGGTTTTCATTGTTGGAATTCTTGTCGCACATTATCTGCTGGATCTGCTGGCCGACGTCCTGAATGTCCGCAATTGCTCGGAGCAGCTTCCGGAGGAATTCCGCGATGTCTATGACGCCGGAAAATATGCCCGTTCCCAGCAGTATCTGAAGGACCACACGCGGATGGACACGGTCGTGAATTCAGCCCATACGCTGATCATCCTCGCGTTCATCCTCCTCGGCGGATTCCGGCTCGTGGAGCTTGCCGCCCGCAAAGCCGGCTGGGACATGATCGGAACCGGACTCCTGTTCGGCGGCATCCTGATGATTCTTTCGCAGCTCCTGCATCTCCCCTCCTCCATCTACAGCACCTTCGTCCTCGAGGCGAAATACGACTTCAACAAAACCACTCCGAAGACCTTCGTCCTCGACATCGTCAAATCGCTGGCGCTGACCGTCATCATCGGCGCGCCGGTTTTCGCGCTGATCCTCTGGTTCTTTGACGCTGCCGGCGAATGGGCCTGGCTCTGGTGCTGGCTGGCGGTCATGCTGATCCAGGCGCTCCTGATGTTCATCGCGCCGGTCGTGATTATGCCGCTCTTCAACAAGTTTGAGCCGCTGGAGGACGGTGAACTCAAAACCGCCATCGAAAATTATGCGCGCGGGCAGAATTTCAAGATGAAGGGCGTTTTCAAAATGGACGGCTCAAAGCGGTCGGCCAAAACGAACGCCTTCTTCACCGGCTTCGGGAAAAGCCGGAGAATTGTCCTCTACGACACGCTGATCGCAAAGCACTCCGTTGACGAACTGGTGGCCATCGTCGCGCATGAGATGGGACACTACAAAAAGAAGCACATCCTCTCCGCCATGTTCCGGAAGTTCCTGCAAACGGCGTTTATGTTCTGGCTTCTGTCGCTGTTCATCGGCAGCGAACAGCTTTTCCTCGCCTTCAAAATGCCCCTGCCCCCGACTGTCTACGGGAGCCTGATCTTCTTCGGATTCCTGTACACGCCCATCGGAATCCTGATCAGCATCATCGAAAACGCCATCTCCCGGAAACATGAATACGCCGCCGACCGCTATGCGGCCGAAACCACCGGCAAGGCCGACGCCATGATCTCGGGGCTGAAAAAGCTCAGCGCGGACAATCTTTCCAACCTCACTCCGCACCCGTTCATGGTCTGGCTCAGCTACAGCCATCCGCCGGTCCTCGAGCGTATCCGCGCCCTGATGGAGGCCTGAACATGCATAAGAGAAAAATATCCGCCGGAGTGGTTCATGATGTCCCTGCGGACCTGGGCGCGGCGCTCCTTGCGGACAGCGATGCTTTATCCTTGTGGGAGAATATCACTCCACTCGCCCGCAATGAGTGGATCTGCTGGGTCGAGGACGCCAGGAAAAACCGAACACGCCTCAAACGAATAGAGAGGGTGCAAACAGAACTCAAAGCAGGCAAGCGCCGGCCGTGCTGCTGGTCCGGATGTCCGCACCGGAGCAAAACACGCTGGCCCTGAAAGCGCAGCCGATGCACAGGCGCGCGAATCAGAATTTGCAGTCCAGCGCCACAACCAAGTTCCGGCCCGGTTCATTCAGGCCTGACCCGTGAATGCGATAGTCCTTGTCGGCGATGTTTTCCAGCGCCGCGGACATTGTCAGGTTCTTTGTGAAATGCCATCCGCCGCGGACGGTGAACACACCATAGCCCGGCGTCCCGCCGGGCGGAATCCTCTGCGTGTCGGCGACATCGCTGGTTGAAAGTTTATCCTGCCGGTCAGCCGCCGTGACCACGGCTTCAAGCCAGTATTTTCCCGAAGGCTGAAAGCGAATCCCCGCGTTGGCCGTCAGGGGCATGAGGCGGCTGACCGGCTCCCTCTTCTTTTCGGGCAATGATGTCGGATACGTGTCCACTTCGCCTTCCATCCATGCGCAGTTGCCCCACAGGGTCCAGACTTCCGCAAAGGTCCTGCGTGCGCTGAGCTCGATGCCGTGAATGAAACCGTCGCCGGCGTTTTTCTTCACCACTTCGCTGTATTCATCTATGACGCGGCCGGTGGGTGTTCGGACGATCATGTCCTTCATGTCCGTGTAGTAGTAAACCAGTTCAAAGGAGGCTTTGTCGCTTCCGCCCCTGATGCCGGCTTCGTACGCCAGATATGTTTCGGGATCAAGCCCCGGAGAAGGGACTTCCAGTTCATCGGTCCGGGCTGTGTCCAGCCGCGTGAGGTCGGAAAGATTCGGCGCACGGAATCCTTGCGAAACGCCCGCGAACAGATTCAGTCCGCCATCCGGAAGAAGCCTGTAGAGCAGCCGCACGCTGCCCACCGCCTCGTCCCAGTCTTCTTTCAGCGAGCCGGGGCCGTCTGCGGCAGTATCCTCGTAGCGGCCCACATCCGCCTGCGCATAGTTGTAGCGCGCCCCGGCAATCAGATCCAGACGATCCGACAGCGGCACAACATCCTGAACATAGGCGCCGACCGTTTCGTACACGGCATCGTCCCCCACCGGGCCCTGAATGCCAATGCTCTTGAGAGAGCCGTCCGCCTTGAATTTTTTGAGATACGAATCCACGCTGTCGCGGTAGTACTCCGCGCCATAAGTCCACTCACCCGCCTTTGTCGGACTGATCGCCTGAAGCGAAACGCCGAATGTGTCAACATCATAGCCCTGAATATCGCTCGTATCGTCCTTCTTAATGCGGAACTGATCCTCCTCCTGGCGCTGATGCGAAACGGTGAGGTTCAGATCGCGGATGAAACCGGACAAATCCGCGGCATCGAATGCGATGTATGAGAGGTGCCGTTCCTGGTCCAGAACGCGCTTTTTCTCATCGCCAACAGTGGTGCCGTGGAAGCTTTCCCCGTAAATCGTTTTGTGCGTGCGCCAGGCATCATCCTGCTCCACTGTCTGATGAGCCGCGGAAAGCCGCAGGTTGGGATTGATCAGGTATTCCGCCCTGATGTCGAAGTCAACCTCATCATAACCCGTCTTGGGCTGATCCCCCCCGCCGGAGCGGAGGTCCCCAAAATCCCTCACAGTGGCTCCAGCCCGAAGACCGGCCTTGCCGCCAGCCGTTCCTCGTCCTTCTGCGCGCACGGTGTGAGAATCTTCCGCCGTGCTGTAGCGGTAGTATGCGCGGCCGGAAACGGCGCGGTCCGCTTCATCATCAAATACACTGCGCGTCAGCGCGTTCACGGTTCCGCCCACCGCATCGCTTCCATACAAGACCGATCCGGGGCCCTTCACGATTTCCATGGATTCAATGCCGAACGGATCCACGGTGTTCCAGTACTGATTGGGCCCGTCACGGAATGTGGAATTGTTCAGCCGGATTCCATCAATCAGGAACAGTGTGTGGAAGCCGGTGAATCCGCGAATGAAAGGCGAACCCTGACCATGACCCGTTTTCTGCACCATGACAGACGGAATCTCCCTGAGCGCCTCAGGGCTCGTGCGTGAGAGTTTCTCCATCTGCATGACTTCGGCACTGACCAGACAGGTCGTGAAAGGAAGAGCTGCCGCCTCCTTCTCCGACCGAGTGGCAGTCACCATCACATCGGGAAGCTCGACGGGAAGTGCAGCCTTTTCCTCCGCCTGGACTGCCCCGGCAGCCAGCAGCATCGCAATCAGGATATTCCTTGTCATGATCATACTCCTCAGTCTCATTGGTTATTAATCCTTCTAAATTTCCGGTTCTTCTCTGTTAACGCACCGGAGGAACATTTGGTTCACTGGAAATTCTGTTTTTTGAGGGACGGGATATCTGCTATACAGGATATCCATGATTCGAAAACAGAAAAAACCCGATCCCGCCCTGCTTGCAGACGCGGAAGTGATGAAGCGTGTCCGCGCAGGCCATACAGAGGCCTTTTCAGTCATCATCCTCAGATATCAGAATTCTCTGCTGAACTTTTTCCGGCGGCTGGGCGTTTATACAGATGCGGAAGATCTGGTGCAGGAATGTTTCCTGCGGATATTCCGGAACCGGATGAACTACCGGGAAACGGCCAAGTTCACGACGTTCCTGTACAGGGTTGGAAGGAGCGTCTGGATAGACTGGGTCCGGCGGCAGGCGCGGCGAAGCAGTTTCCTGACCGAATACGAAGACGGAATGCCGGAACTGAACGAATATTGCGAACGCCCGGCGGGAAGCGGAATGGATGCGCAGATCGCGCTGGAATCGCTGCCCGAAAAACTCCGGCTGGTGGTGGTCATGAGCATTTATCAGGGAATGAAGTATGCGGAGATTGCGGAGGCACTCGACATCCCGGTTGGGACAGTGAAATCCCGGATGTCCATCGCCTTTGACCTGCTGAGAGATTATATGTATGCGGACGCCGGGGAGAAGAAAGTCTGAAAATGAAGCAGCCCTTTGAAGAATTAATTCTGCCCTACGTTCTGGAGGAACTGCCTCCCGAAAAACGGCAGGCTTTCGAAAAGGAGATGGAATGCAATTCTCTCCTCAGGGTTCGCGTCTATGAGACACGGGAAATGCTGAAAAAGCTGCGGGAGCTCCCGCAGGACACTGTCAGCCGCGACCTGAGCGCTGAAATCCTGGAGGCCATCAAATCTGAGAAAAAACAGGGAAACCCGTCCTGGCTTCCCCGCTTGCTGAAAGCGGCCGCCTGCCTGGCTGTGCTGGCCGGGGCGTGGCTTGTGATTCAGTCCATGACGGGCGGAAGGGAAGACCCCGCCGCCGCGCAGGGTTTCAAATGGATCGCCGCCGCGCAGGAAACCTCCGGCGCATGGGACGGGGCCAGGTGGGGCGGAAGCGGAAAACACACCATCGAACTGACCAGTCTGGCGCTGCTGACCCTGGCTTCGGGAAAATCGGCAGGCATGAATTCGGATTATGACGAGCAGATCCGCCGGGCCGCCGCCTATCTGGCTGCGCATCAGGACCGGGAGGGAATCATCGGAGAAGGCGGCATTTGTTCGGGCTACGGACATGCCATTGCTACGTGCGCCCTGCTCGAGGTGTACCGGCACAACCCCTCCGGCGGGCTGAAACGCGTACTGGATGGAGCCATACGCCATCTGCAGACCAGTCATGCCGCATCAGGAGGATGGGCATACCAGACCAGCAGCGGGAAATCCGTCCATCCGACCGGTTCGGCCTGGGCGCTTCTGGCCCTTAAACGCGCCGCGGCGCAGGGCTGGCCGTGCAGCGGCCCGCCCGCCCGCCTGCCCTCACAGCCGGCAAGCAGAATCGACCTTTATCCATGGTATCTTCTGAGTACCGAGTTCGCCGGCGCGGACCGGTCAAACGCCGTTCGCATGCTGGAACTGATGAAAGAGAATCCTGCATCTGATGGATGCCTGTCGGCCGGCGGACAAATCTATTCCACCGTCCTCGCGACGCTCACTCTGTGCGCCGGGAATCCGCAGAACTGAAAGTTCCAATCCCTGGAAGTTTCTCAGGAAACAGTTTCAACCATTGGAAGTATTTTGACGAAAAGGTCCAATGACTGGAAATTCCAGCCGGCCGTTTCCCCTCATCCGCCCGCTCTCATGCACCCGCGACACAAGGTCGCGGGGGTTTTCATTTTTCGGGTTTGATGATTTTGGCTCCGCCCAAATCCCCGAGGGTTGCCTTCTCCAGGTCGGTCCAGAGCGTGCCTTCGCCCGAATGCAGGATGTTGATTTTGACATCCGGGTTCAGGCTGGCGGCCATGTTCAGCATGGTGAAGGCCACAGGATCGCCGCAGGCCTTCGCCTTGAGCTGAAGTCCCTTTGCTTTTTCCCCATCGACCATTTTGATGGCTTCGGCCTCGGCGGTGCCGATCTTGCGGACGATATCGGCGCGGACCAGCGCCGTCTGCTTGTCAATTTCGGCCACTGATTTTGACGCCTCGGCGCGTATGGTAGCCACCTGCTTCTGCTGGTCGGCCTTGATCTCCGCCTTGATCTTTTCGGTTTCGCGGGCCACCTGCTCGCGGCGCTGCTCAATCAGCGTCAGTTCCGTGTTCAGCTCGGCCTGTTTTTTGGCCGTGTTCTGCTTTTCCTTGTTGGTCAGATCCTGCTGCACGGCAATGCTGGCGAGCTGGATCGGCTCAAGAATCTGCATGGGGACCTCCACGTGCCGGATGAGGGCGTTGTGGACAATCAGGTTCTTGGCCTTCAGCGTCTTTGCCAGCGCGGCGGTCAGGTCGTCCTGGAACTTCTGGCGGCCCTCGCCCACAATGAAATCCTTCGCGCCGTATTCAGACCCCTTGTTGCGCGAGATGGAAGTGATCTGCGGGAGGATGATCTTGTCCACCACCGCCGGCAGGTCGCCGTAGCGGCTGTAGATGAAGGCAATGTTTTCCGGCAGCAGTTCCACCTCAACGGTCATGTCGAGGCTGATCTGGAATCCGTCGCGCGACGGGAACTCAACAAACTCAGTGAGTCCCATCATGGCCGTTGTGTCCGCCATCTGCTGCTGCGGAATCCGTGCATCGCCATAAGCCTGCTCCTGCATGGCCGCCGGCGCCATCGCCCTGCGGGCGCGCACGGAGCTGGCCACCTGAGAGAGGTAGTCGTAGCGCTTCTGCTGCTGCTTTTCGAGCACCTTGGTCTGGAGCTTTTCCATGGCCACGTTCTGCATCTCGATCTTGCCTTTTGTGATGACCTCGCCGCCCATCTTCCCGACCAGTGAAACCTGGTTCACGCCGATCTCCAGCACGTCCACCTTGAACTCCTTCGGATTTACGTAGTAGAGGCCGGGCTGCAGGATATCCTCGCGCACGCCTTTCTGGTTCAGTTTTGCGAACTTTCCTTCCGGGGCCTGCTCGCCAGAAAGCGACGTGACCACGCCCGCATAGCCGACCGGGATGCTGATGGCGTCCAGGATATCGATCTGATACCCGTAGGGATTGAAACGGTACTTGCCGGGGCCCAGCACGCCGCGCCAGATGCCTTTCTGATTTCTGGCCGCGATGAACTCGCCCTGCGGGAGTTCTTCGCCGATCTTGGAGGTGACCAGCCCGACCTGGCCGGGCGGGATGCGCTCCACCGAACGGATTTCATGCTCATAGAGAATGGGATTCAGGAAATGGCGTCCCTCGCCAAGAACCTCCTCGCGCACGCCCTTCTGGCCCTTGCCGGCCAGAATCTGTCCGGGCGGAAGATCTTTGCCGACCTTCGCCGTGATGACCGCCATGGAGTCCGGCTCGACATAGAAGCGGCAGAAGCCCCACATCCAGACGCCCCACGCGACAACCAGAACAAGAACCAGAGTGCTGATGGATCTGATCATATCTTTCATTGGGCGCCTCCTTTCCCTTCCGGCAGCAGCGGGCCGAAGATGGCGCCCATCCCCTGCTTCTGATCGCTGCTGAGCACAGAGCCGATCTGCGGCGCGATTTTTTCATAAAAGCGGTAGCGGGCCAGGTTCATGCCGTTTCCGAATGCGCTGACCTGTGAAGCCAGAACGGAGGCTTCGGCCAGGTTCCGGGCTTCAATGGCGTCCTTGTCTCCGGCGGCGCGGGCCAGCACCGCCTCGGCGCGGAAGGCGGCGGCCTCATTGTCGAGTTTTGCCACATCCAGCTCCTGCTGCGCGGCAATGATGCGCACCTGCTGGTCCTGCCGGGCATTGATCAGAGCCGCAATGCGGGCGGTGTCCGCTTCAACCTTTTCCTTGTTCTGCACGGCCAGCATTTCCTGTTTCACGAGTTCGGCCTGCGACTTGGCCTGCTCGATCTGCTGGTCGAACTTGAGGGCGTTCTGAACGGCGATTTCGCGTTCGCGGATGATGCTCGCGATTTCATCCGGGACAATAATCTTGCGGATCAGCACGGAATTGATGCTCACGCCCCAGTCCATGCACTTCTCGCGCAGATGAGTCTCCAGGTCGTTCTGGAACTTCTGGCGGGTTTCGCCGACGATGAAATTGATCGCCGGGTGCTTGCTGCCCTCGATGCGGCTGAATCCGCGCGCGCGCGGCAGAATGACCTTCTTGATGATGTCATCCATGTCGCCCACGCGGTGCGTCAGCAGCGCGGCCTGATCGCGCTGGAGGACATACTCAATGGTTCCCTCGACGGTGACGGTGAATCCGTCGAAGGTCAGGAAAGTAATCACGTCGGCGCCGCTCATCTCGAAGCGCTGGCTCTGGAGATTCACCTCGACCACGCTGAACTCATAGGGGTTGAGATAATATGTGCCCGGATCCAGCACCGCCGTCAGCACCCCCTTCAGCCCCTCCTTCACGAGGAACGTGTTGCGGTCAGGCTCCGGAAGTTCGGCATCCAGCACGTCCTCCCCGATCAGAGCGGTCACAACGCCCACATGACCCGGACGGATGGTGATGGCATCGGCCAGTTCAATGGTGTAGGCATACGGATTGATGCGGTATTTGCCGGGGCGGAGAACTTCACGGACCACACCCTTGAACCCGTCGGGAGCAATGATCTTGCCGACCGGAAGAGCCTCGCCGTACAGGCGGGTTTTCACGCCCAGCTTGCCGGCCGGAATATCCAGAATGCTGTGGATTTTCCATCCCCATGTATAGGGATTGCGGAAATAGCGGCCTTCGGGAAGCACTTCAAGCTGGATGCCCTTCTCTTTCGGGTTCATGGCGAGAATCTGACCGGAGGGCAGGTCTTTTCCGGTTTTCCGGATCAGCACCGCGATTTCGCCGGAGCGCGGCTCGATGCGGCATCCGAACCAGATGAACAGCGGCAGGGCGATCAGCAGAAAGACTGCGATCACCGGAATCCAGGAAATCGCTGACAGATCGGGGATTCGGGGTTTCTTCGGCATGGGGCCCGGTCGGCGGGGCTCGGAGTGTTCGATGTCATTCATACGCATCCTCCTGATGAAACTCATGTGCGGAAAGCATACGGCACAAAGGCCCCTGCCGCAAGAGGGAACTCGTCAATCCGGCCCTGGCCTTCGCGCGGGGAATTCAGGGGGCAACACCCGCTTTCTCCCATGCTGCAACGGCATCTTTAACCCCCTTCGCCCGGGCCAGCGCCGGAGGCGTCAGTCCCCTCGCATTCATTATCCGGGGATCAGCGCCATGCTGGAGCAGAAGCGGAATCCCCTTTTCCGGTTTCCGCCCGGCCGATGCCAGATGCAGCGGTGTGCTGCCTTCGCGATTCCTGATGTTCGGGTCGGCTTTCGCCTTCAAAAGCACCGCAGCCAGATCCCATTTGCCGTAAGCCGCCGCCAGATGCAGGGCGGTATCCCCATTTCGATCCTGCGCATTGACCGGAGCCCCTCCGGCAATGAGGGCCTCCACTTTCAGCACGGAGAGCACGGCCATGGCCGTGTGCAGCGGGGTCCGTCCCGCCGCGTTGGTCTTCTTCGGATCGGCCCCTCCCTCAAGCAGAAGCCTCTCAATGTCGTCGCGGTTTATGCCATCGCCCCAAATCGCCCGGTGCAGCGGAGTGTTGCCCGCCTCGTCTTGTTCATTCACCTCTGCTCCGCGGGCTATCAAATGCTGCACCAAATGCAGATCATGTTTTCGCGCGGCCTCCAGCAGAGTGGGTTCGTCCAGTCCCGGCGCACGCGCAGGCTTTCCCGGCTTTTTTGCAGGATTCAGATCGGATGGCAGCCGGCCGTCGAAATCTCGTATGGCCTGATTTGCACCCGAAGCCGTCAGCCGGCTGACCAGGGCAGCATAGCCTTCCGCAACCGCGTAATGAAGCGCGGTGCGTCCCGTGCGATCCTCAACGTTCACATCCGCGCCGCGCTGGATCAGGATTTCGGCTGATTTCTCAGGATGAGGGGCCCTTTTCTGCGCCAGACAAATGAGCGGCGTTTCGCCGGCATCATTCGCTGCATTGACATCACACACCGCCGCCAGCATTCGGACCACCTCTGTCTTTTCATCCTGCCGGCCGGCATAAACGGCGGTGACCGCCGCGGCGGCCTCATGCAGCGGAGTTGAACCATCGGAGTCTGGAGCATGCGGGTCAGCCCCGTTTTCCAGCAGAAGCCTGACGATCGCCGGATGGGAAAAGCGCGCCGCCACATGCATCGGAGTTCTTTGAATCCATGCGTCAGAATGAATTCCGTATCCGCGGCCGTAAAGATTGTGCTTCGCACCTTTATCAAGGAGCAGCGCCGCCACATCCGCCGCGTTCTGCTCAGCGGCATAATGCAGGGGGGTGCGGCCTGAAATATCCTGAGCATTCACATCCAGTCCGGCTCCGATCAGCGCTTCGACGGCCGACAGCGATCCGGTTGCTGCCGCATAATGCAGCGCGGTCCCGTTTCCCCTGCTCAGGATGCCGGGATAAGCGTCACGCTCAAGAAGGAACCGGATCATCTCCGCATGGCCGCCCTCGGCCGCCAGGTGCAGCGGGGCCTCGTTTTCATAGCTGCGCGCATTGATATCCGCCCCGGCTGACAGAAGAATTTCTGCCACCTCCACGGAGCCCGCGCGGGCGGCCAAATGCAGAGGCATTCTTTCGTAGTCCCCCCTGGCATGCACATTGGCGCCTTTCTCCAGCAGCAGATGGACCACGTCGGCCTGTCCGGCCGCAGCAGCCGCATGCAGAGGCTGGTTACCCTTCGCGTCAACGGCGGCGATATCCGCTCCTTTATCAATAAGCGAAGCCGCCAGCTTTACATTTCCGGCGGCACAAACTTGATGCAGTGTGGCACTTTTTCCTGCTGCGGGAGCATCCGGTTTCTCTGGAGCCGCAGGGCGGTCCGTTTCCTGCCGTGCGGCGCGGGACGGGGTCCTGCGCTGAACGGGCTTTGCCCCGCCCGCCGGATTGAAATCCGGCGCGATGCGTTTTGCGTCATCCGGCTTCAGATCCGACAAACTGTGATAGCTTGTGCTCTTGCCGGAGCGCACCTCAACAATGGACTTTCCGACCCGGCTGACTTCTCCCGTCAGCGTTTTCCCCGTCTTGAGGGTGACCACCTCTGCGCGACCCGCCGTTGCGGCCAGCATCCCCAGCATGATTGCAACTGTTGGTTTCATAACCGGTTCTCCCGTAATCAAAGGTTTGTGCTAGCCGTGGCGAAAGGAATTCCAGGTTGATCGGATAAGCCAGAAGCCCACGAGGGCAAAAACGACCACCGCGCCGGCCATCCAGATCATACCGGGATGGATGAACCACTGCTCCTCGTTCAACTCCAGCCACTCCGGATGGTTGGCCCGAATCCATTCCATGCGGCGGCGGTGATCATGTCCGAACTGTGTTCCGGCGATTGCATCCAGCGCATCCGCGGCATAATTCCTGCATTCCAGATATGCATCACCGTTCATGATCAGCATCAGAAATGTCACCGCCCGAGGGTCTTTGATCTGCCCCAGAGCCTTGATGGCGGCATACCGGTTGTTGAGATATTTCTCAGAATGCGAGGCAGCGGCCATGAGCGCATCCACCGCCCGGGTTTCTCCGAGGCGGCCCAGCGCCTCGGCCGACGCTTTTCGAACTTTGTCGTCGGGCGAAGTCTGCAGAAGACGGATCAGGGGCTCACCCACGCGCGCATCGCCCATCTTCCCGAGAACTGAAATTGCGGCTTCGGCATTCCCCTCTCGGCGGCCGTCGGCCATTTCAAGCAGAAAAGGAACCGCCCTGCTCCCGATCTGCAAAATGTCCCGCTGCGCATCACGCGCCACTTTCCAGTCTTTGTCGGAAAGAGATTTCAGCAGATACTTCAG
>JAKQHR010000106.1 GCA_029557905.1 Verrucomicrobiota bacterium | reverse complement strand
CAGCATGCAGTCCCCGTAGCTGAAAAAGCGATAGCGCTCCCTGACCGCTTCTTCATACACTTTCATCATGAAATCCCTCCCCGCCAGCGCGCAGACCATCATCAGGAGGGTGGAGCGCGGCAGGTGGAAGTTGGTGAGCATTGCATCCACGATCCTGAACGTGTAGGGGGGGTGAATGAACAGCCCCGATCGTCCGCTTCCCGCGCAAACGGTTCCATCCGCGTTTGCGCAGTGCTCCAGGGTCCGCACCGAGGTGCTTCCGACCGCGACAATCCGTCCTCCGGCCTTTCGCGCGGCATTGATTTTATCCGCCGCCGCCGGGGAAATTTCGTAGCGCTCTTCATCCATCACATGGTCCTCCACCCGGTCGCTGGCGACGGGCCGGAATGTTCCGATGCCTACATGGAGGGTGATGTGGGCGCTGCCCACCCCGCGTTTTTCCAGCGCCTGGAAGAGTTCGCCGGTGAAGTGCAGTCCGGCTGTCGGCGCGGCCACGGCGCCGGGGGCTCTCGCGTAAACCGTTTGATAGCGGTCCCGGTCGCGGGCGGGGGAGTCCGGTCGCGTGATGTAGGGCGGCAGCGGCACGTGGCCGTCTTCCTCAAGAATGTTCAGGAAGGGGCCGTTGCAGTGAATCCGGATCCGGGCGCGGCCCATTGCGCCGTCTTCAAGAATTTCGGCCTCGGCCCGGCCCGATTCGAGCGTGACCCGCGCGCCCGGCTTCGGCCGCCGCGAACAGCGCATCAGGACATCCCAGACATTGCTCTCCAGCTCCTCCAGGAGGAGAAATTCGACCCGGCCGCCGGATTCCTTCCTGCCGAAAATCCTTGCGGGGATGACCCGTGTGTCGTTCAGCACCAGCAGGTCGCCCGCGCGCAGGAATTCCGGCAACTCACCCACGCGGCGGTGCTCCCATGTCCGGGTGTCGCGGCGCACCACCATCATCCGCGCGTCCTCGCGGGACGGCGGCGGCTCCTGCGCGATCAGTTCCGCCGGGAGATTGTAATCGAAATCGGCTGTATTCATCTTCTGCCGGCCATCCATACCATGCGCACCGCTTCCGGTCGAAAGAATTTGACGCGCCGGAGTGAAAAATGTTCTCTTTCCAGTATATTTCTGAAATCCGGAGACTATCGCGATGGAAAATCTGAAGGTGCGGCAGGTTATCGAAAGCAAGGGAAGCGGCAAACTGTTCACCATCCGCGAAAACTGCACTCTGCGGGAAATGGTGCGGATTGCATGCGAGATGAAAATCGGCGCGCTACTGGTTGCGGACGAGGAGGAAAATCTGCTCGGCATTGTCAGCGAACGCGACATCATGCGGCAGTGCCATGCCCGGGCCGATTTCGACAAAGTCACTGTGGGCGACATCATGACCCGCAACCTGCTGACCGTGGATCCCGAGGAAAACATCCAGGAAGCCATGGATGTTATGATCAAGAAGAAAATCCGCCATCTTCCCGTTCTGCACAAGGGAAAAATCGAGGGCCTGATCACCGTTCGCGACATTCTTCATGCCATGCGCGATGCCGATGCCCGCGAGGCCGAACTGCTGGTGAATTATCTGCAAAGCGAAATGGACCAGCGCAGCCAGCCCTGAGCTCCCGTTTGGCGTAATTTTGTTGACAAATCCGCCCCCGTTTCCGCTAAATACATGCATCGGGCTGTCCCCAGGAACCAAGGAGGCGGTATGAAAGCGGTATTTCGTTTTTTTGTTGTGCTGTCCGTTGTCCCCCTGTGTGTGACGGGGGCATCCATCAACTATCAGGGGCGCATCGCCGCCGGGGGGAGCGATTACACCGGCCCGGCATGGATCAAGGCGCGCGCCATTTCCATGCTCGATGAAAACCTGTGGTCCAATGACGGCTCCGCGGGAACCGGAGAGCCCTCCGGTTCCGTGCAGATCGAAGTAAACAACGGTCTGTTTAATATTGAACTGGGCAATCCGTTCATCCCCGGCATGACCGCGATGGACTGGAAGGTTTTCCGCGACTCTGAATGCAGCCTTAGAATATGGTTTTCCACAAACAGCACAGCTTATGAGCAGCTTTCGCCGGATGTCAGCATCCGGCCCGCCACTCTTGAAAAACTCAGTTCCGGCCGGACCGTCTTCGTGGATGACAGCGATTCGGCCGACTTCAACAATCTGCAGGATGCGCTGAATGCGGTGTACAATGACGAAGCTGAAAGCATCATCATCCTGCCCGGCTGGTATCCGGTCACGACGCCGCTGACCTTCAGCACGCAGCGCTTCGTTTCGATCACCGGCTGGGGCAACCGGGACGAAATCAACATCGAGTGCACCAACGGCCCGGCCATGTATCTCCAGAGCGCCCGGCTGGAAAACATCTCTGTCAGCGGAAGCCCCGCGATCTCAGACAATGACCCGAGTGTGGCGGCATCCTACTGGTGGCAGGCCGACCACTGCGTTTTCCGGAACAATTCGGCGGGTGCCCCCGAAGTCCCGGCCATGGAGTTTTCAGGCGACGGGCAGGCGATTCTCTTTGACTGCCGAATTGAGAACCAGTCCGCCAATTCGGGCCCCGCGCTGGCGCTTGGAGGAAATGTGGACTTGGCCATGTCCCACTGCAGCCTCTGGTCGGGAAGCGGCGGCGGGAGCGCGGCTTTGGTGAAGGAAAGCCCCGTCATGAGGGCTGTCAACTGCGACTTCTTCAGTGATGACAACCTGTCGCTGCTTGTTACCGCCCCCAGCAGCGCCAGATTCGACGTTCAGGACTGCCGCATGCACGCTGGAATCTATTTTTCGGTTACCGGAGGAGTAAATTCGGCCGGCGGGGATTTTATCCAGTGCGGCATTGGTAACGAAAACGGTGCGGATGCCGCGATTCACATTAACGGCGGCTGCGGATGGCTTAATTTCGACAACTGCAATATCTGGACCGAGGATGCGCACGGCATTTATCAGTACTCGGAGTGGGGATACAACACAGGTGTCCAGATGCGGAACAGCAGCATTTCTGTTTACGATACGGGGGGAGATCCTGGACATGGGGTATTTATCGGCAACTCCTCTTTGAATGACATGGGATCCGCCTCCATCAACCTCATGAACTGCAGAATTTCCGCTTTTTCGGGAAGGGGGATCGACAGTGATTATGCATCCGTTCAGCTCTCGGACACGCATGTGCAAAGCTTCGAAAACTATGCCATAAACTGCAGCAGCTCCGACTTAAGCGTCGAGCATTCAGACGTGAGAGGAAACAGCGGAGGAATTCTGGCCGCATATTCAGAAATCGAAATCAGCCATTCTTCCATTGAAGGGAGTGAATACGGAATTTATATGGGAGAATGCATGGCGGATGTGAGCAGTTCCATGGTTGTCGGCGGACTGAATGACGGCATACTTGCCGCCGGGTCCGGCACTAATGAGTGTGAGCTGTTCATCACCCGCTCCGACATCACCGGAAGTGATTCAGATGAAGGGGCGCTCGCCGGCTGCGCCATACGGACAGATTTCACGCCCGAAACACCCATGGTGATCTTCCACAGCACGCTGGATAATTTCAGCGAATTCCCGACACTTGATCTGAACGGAGGCATGAACATCATTGAAGAAAGCATCATTCTCACAGAAGCCGGTCCCGCCGTCTCAATCACCCGGCCCGACCTGTTCATATTTGAACACACGAAATTCCTCAATGTGGGCGACGGCAACACCAATGCGCTGCTCCTGCTGTGCGAAAACGATGGCGAGCCCATCCCGCCTGTCGTCAACGGGTGTGTTTTCCGAACCCTTTTTGGCGCGGCCATGGCGGCCGTGGACATGAATCCGACATGTTCTGCTACGAACAGCGCAATCATCATGGCGGACTGCTATCTAGGCAATGTCACATTCAACACCAACGCCATTGCGCTGGTGCCGGTGGACGACACCACCCTGCCTTACGGGAACATCATCGGGTTCTGACCATGAAAACGCTGACTGCATTTTTACTGCTGCTGCCGGCCGCGTTGTTCGCGGCGGGCCAGACCAGCGAAACATTCGGAGTCAAAGCGGATGTGCTCAATGCGGCGGATCCCTCGCTGAGCGCCGGAAGCGCATCCCTGCAGGGTTCCGTCTCCGTGTCGCAGCATTCTCTGGTCGAAGTTCAGACCAGCGCGTCCTTTACAGTCCATTCCGGCTACCAGGCCTCAACCGTCGGTTTTGATTCCGATTATGACGGCATTCCCGATTCTCTGGATGCGGATGATGACGGCGACGGAGTTCCGGACTCCTCCGACGGGTTTGTTTATGACACAGATAACGACGGCGAGCGCAACCTGGCCGATGACGATGACGATAACGATCTGCTGGCGGACACAGAGGAATATTCCGCCGGCACTTCCCTCATTCTTGTCGACACGGACGGCGACACCCACACGGACTACGAAGAAGTTGTCGTCACCGGAACAGATGCGGTGAACAGCGGCGATTATCTGCAGGTGGGTGGAATCGTCAGGCCGGGCGCGAACGGGACGGTGATCTCATGGAATGCCGTCACGGGAAAAATCTATCATATCTCCGGCCGCAGTTCTCTCGCCGGCGAGGGAATCTGGAACGATCTGTCCGGCGCGGTCACGGCTTCGGTCGAATCCATGAGCTGGACCAACACCGGTCCCGTCGCCACGCAGCTCAACTACCGCATCAGCGTGCCGTACTGATCAAAGCCCCGGATTGAGTGCTGCAGCTGCGGGCGGTGACCGCGGCAAATTCAGGACATGACAGAGCATAAACATTTAAAGCGTCTCAGCCGGGTGTGGATTCCCAATGCAGTATATTTTATCACCGCCTGCACATATAATCGGCAAAGGATTCTGGCTTCTCAAAATACAGCGGAAATAATCCGCCGCGAACTGTCGTCCGCGAAAGACCTGCATGGATGGCTTGTCGGGCGTTATATGATTATGCCGGATCATGTGCATTTTTTTTGCGCAGAGAGCAGTCCCGGAACCGGGCACTCGCTTTCTGTCTTTATGCGCGGCTGGAAAGAATGGACTTCGAAAGCTATTTGCCAAAGCGGATCAGTTTCATCTCCGGTCTGGCAGAAGGAATATTTTGACCATGTCATGCGGTCGGGCGAATCGTACAGAGAAAAGTGGATATATGTTCGCGACAATCCTCTCCGGGCGGGCCTTGTGAAGCGGGGGGAAGAGTGGCCGTATCAGGGATTCGTGAATTTTGATGCGCCGTCGGGATTGAGAGAATAACAATGCCGCGGTCACCGCCCGCGGCTACAGTTTTCAAATTGTCTTATCCTGAATCACCGCGGTCACCGCCCGCACTCTCTGCTGTAGCCGCGGGCGGTGGCCGCAGCCCTCAAAACGCAAGCTTAATGCCGGCCATGAAGGTCAGGATGTCATCGTAATCCTCGCCGGGCCTGTCGAGAGAGTAGTTCCGGACCGACACATAGACATCCGAGAGGATCGGCTCCACGCGCTGGTTCAGAACAATCGCATACGATTCCGCCTTGTCATCCGCGCGCGAGATTTCCTCGTTGTGTGAATAGTCAGCCGCCACGCAGGTGACGCCGCAGGAAAAGAGGTCCATTTTCCAGCCGATTTTTCCGTAAAAGGACAGAGGGGAATAATCGTCTTCGACATTCTGGCCTCCTGCCGCTGCGGTGAAGTTCAGTCCGCACTTCAGCAGCACCGAAACAGAACCGCAGTACTGGTCAACGGCCGTGTCCTTCTGCGCCACCGAAACAGCAGAGGCGATTTTATGCCCGTCAATTTCCATCTTGTGCCGAAGGGCGGCATCATAAAAGTCGTGCCCGCCGGCGGAGGCCGAAATCGTGAATCCTTTCCACGCCGGCGTGTCGTAACGAACCCGGTCGTCGCGATGCAGTCCGTCGAAATTGTTGAACACGTCCTTGATGGCGGGAGAATTGGTCTGATCTCCGAAAATCAGGCTGCCGGCCGCGAAGCGCACCTGGCTGTATGCGATGACATAGGTGCCGGACAAATCCTCTTCGGCCGTTCCGTTGGAGGCCATGTCGCCCTGTCCGATTGAAAGTGCGCCGAAGCGGGGATTTTTTGCCCATGCCTCGATTTTGCGGCCGTCCACCTTGAACTCTGGATCGTCGCTTTCGAATTCCACATCGCAGGAATTGTCGGACTTGAAGCCCAGCTCGATCTGGCCGCCAAAGGTCCAGCCGGCCCATTCCGGGGGCTTGTAATCGCCGGCGAGGCCGATTCGCGAGGGCATGCTGTCGTTGTCCACATGGAACCACTCGGAATAGGTCCCGTTGTCTGCATAGAGCACGGCGCGGTTGACCTGCCCCCATATCCGGATTTCCGTATCGGGTTTGGTTCCCGGAAGTTTCACTTCCGCGGCGGCGGTGAACGCAAAACAAAAAACCGCGCCGGTCAAAGCTCTGCGGAAACAGCTGCTGTTCATCCGGAAACCTCCATTCAGTTGATCGGATTATTGTTAACGGATGCCGGTTTTGGCAAGAAAAATGCCTGTCGGATGTCAAACCGCCTGCATCCGGTCTTGATCCCGGGCGGATGTCCGTCTATGCTCGCCGGGAATTATGGGAACCCGGATAATAGCCATCGCAAATCAGAAGGGCGGAGTGGGAAAAACCACCACGACCGTTAACCTGGCCGCCTGCCTGACTGTGCTCAAGAAGAATGTTCTTCTGATTGATCTGGATCCGCAGGCCAACGCGACCAGCGGAGTCGGGCTGGAGAAGACGCCGGAGATGAGCATCTACAAGGCCCTGCTCGAGGACGGCCGCGCACGGGATGTAATTCAGGCCACGGAATACAAGCGCCTGGACATGATCGCCTCTGAGCTGGATCTGGCCGGAGCCGAGGTTGATATTGCGCGGACCGACAACTATCTTCACCGCCTTCGCAACGCGCTTGCGGACCTGAAAAACGCCGGGCTGTATGATTTCATTCTGATTGACTGCCCGCCCTCGCTCGGTATCCTCACCATGAATGCCCTGACGGCGGCCCATTCGGTGCTGATCCCGATCCAGTGTGAATATTATGCGCTGGAAGGGCTGACCATCATGACGGAGATCATACGCAAGCTCCATCAGAGCGGCGCGAATCCCGAACTGGATATCGAGGGCATTGTCATGACCATGTATGACATGCGGACGAACCTTTCGCAGGCGGTGGTGCAGGAAGTTTCCCAGCACTTTGGAGATAAAATCTACGAAACGCTGATTCCCCGGACCGTGCGGCTGAGCGAGGCCCCCAGCTTCGGCAAACCCATTATCGCCTACGACAGCCGGTCCACGGGGGCGGTTGCGTATCTTCAACTGGCAAAAGAGGTTATCGCGCGCTGCAAGGCCGAGGATGCACGGGCTGCCGCGGAAGAAAGCGCTTCCACTCCGCCGCCTGCGCCTGCGCTGTCCCCGGAGGTCTCTTCCGGGGTCTGAAAAAACCCCCATATCAGGCTTTACAAAACCGAAGAGGTTTCATAGAGTCCGCCGACCATAAAAAAGCAAAAGAAAGAAAAGGAAAAGAAAGAGGTCTGCTGTAGTTATGGATGTAGAGACCAAAAATGTTATTAAGCAGGATTACAAACTGCACGACCGGGACACCGGATCCGTGGAAGTTCAGGTGGCCCTGCTTACGAAGCGAATTCACGACCTGACCGAGCACCTGAAGGACAACAAAAAGGATCACAGCTCGCGTCGGGGCATGATTATTCTGGTAAGCCGCCGCCGGCGGCTTTTGGACTATCTCAAGCGCAAGGACAGCCAGCGCTACGCTGAGCTGATCAAGCGCCTGAGCCTGCGCCGTTAGGCCTGTTGCTTGCAGGCCTTATAGCCAAGTCATGAATTCGTCCCCGAAAAACGGGCTGACTGCCCCCGGGTTTCCCGCATGCCTGATGTTCAGCGCAAACCGGATGTCCAGGGGTGTTCTCTGCCTCGGCAAGACTTCAAAATCAGGAGAAAAAATATGAATAATACAACATTCGTCGAAGTTGATATCGGCGGGAAGATCGTTCGTTTTGAAACCGGTCTTCTGGCCCGGCAGGCTGCCGGAGCCATTACCCTGCAGCAGGGCGAAAACGTGCTGTTTTCGGCCGTGACCTGCACCAAAACCCCGCGCGAAGGGATTGACTTTTTCCCTTTGCAGATTGAATACCGCGACAAGTTTTACGCGGCCGGCCGGTTCCCCGGCGGCTATTTCAAGCGCGAAGCGCGGCCGAGCGAGAAGGAAATTCTGATCGCGCGAGTCACCGACCGTCCGATCCGCCCCCTGTTCCCGGAAGGCTATCGCAACGATGTGCAGATTGTGAACACCCTGCTGGCGACCGATGGCGACACTGAATCGGATGCGATGAGCGTCAATGCCGCCAGTGCGGCGCTGGTGATTTCGGAAATCCCCTTCATGGGCCCGATCGCCGCGGTGAAAGTCGGCCGGATCAACGGAGAGTTTGTTCTAAACCCGACCCAGAAGCAGCTCGCGGAGAGCGATCTGGACCTGACCTACGCGGGCACCCGCGATCACATGCTGATGGTGGAAGGCAGCGCGAAGGAGATTCCGGAAGCGGACATGCTGGCCGCCATGAAGTTCGGGCATCCGTTTGTTGTAAAGCTGATTGATGCGCAGCTGGAGCTTCGCAAAAAGCTCGGGCTCCCGGACAAGGTGATCACAGAAGCCGCCGTCGAAACCCCGGAACTGGCAAAGGCCCGTGAACTGGGCGGACAGGAACTCGCGGATGTTCTCACCATCAAGGGCAAGCTGGACCGGCAGGAGAAGTCCGGCCTGTTCTTTGAAAAGCTGAAGGCCCAGATGCTCGAAGCCTTCCCGGAAATGACGGCCGAACAGTATATGCAGACCTTTGACAAGCTGCAGATCGAAACGGTCCGGAAGAACGCCGTTGAAAAGGGTGTTCGGATTGACGGCCGCGGCTTCGACGAGCTTCGTCCGCTGGCCGGTCAGGTGGGCCTGCTTCCGCGCGTCCACGGTTCGGCGCTGTTCAATCGCGGCGAGACCCAGGCCATGGGTGTCGTGACGCTGGGCACCAGCTCCGACACGCAGAGCATGGATGCCATTACGGGCGGCGACACCGAGAAGAAATTCATGCTTCATTACAACTTCCCGCCCTACAGCACGGGGGAAGTGGGCCGCTTCGGCACAACCAAGCGCCGCGAAATCGGTCACGGCGCCCTTGCGGAACGTTCCATCGCGCCGGTGATTCCGGAAGATTATCCGTACACCGTGCGCGTTGTTTCCGAAATCATGGGATCCAACGGCTCGTCCTCCATGGCCAGCATCTGCGTGGGAACGCTTTCCCTCATGGATGCCGGTGTGCCCATCAAAAAGCCTGTAGCGGGCATTTCCATCGGCCTCATCACAGATGAAAAGAGCGACAAGGCCATTCTGCTGACCGATATTCTCGGCGCGGAAGACCATTGCGGCGACATGGACTTCAAGTTTGCCGGTACCCGTCAGGGCATTACGGGCTTCCAGGTGGACCTGAAGATCCCCGGCCTGCGCTGGGACATCATCGAAGGCGCCCTGGAACGCGCCCGCGTGGCCCGCGGCAAAATCCTGGACCTGATCGAGTCCGTGCTGCCGGCTCCGAGAGCAGAACTGTCTCCGTATGCTCCGCGCATCCACACGATGAAAATCGACCCCGAGAAGATCGGTGCGCTGATCGGCCCGGGCGGAAAGAACATCCGCCGGATCACCGATGAAACCAAGGCGCAGATTGACATCGAGGATGATGGAACCGTGCGGATTTTCAGCAACAACAATGAGTCCATGCAGGCCGCCATCCGCGAGGTCTCGCTGATCACGGCCGAAGCCGAGGAAGGCAAGATCTACCGCGGCACCGTCACCGGCATCAAGGATTTCGGCGCTTTCGTTGAAATTCTTCCGGGCAAGGATGGCCTCGTGCACATCAGCGAACTGGCTGATCACCGCGTCAAAACCGTTGAAGACATCTGCAAGGTGGGTGACTCCATGTGGGTGAAATGCATCGGAATTGATGATCGCGGCAAAATCAAACTGAGCCGCCGGGCTGCTCTGAAAGAGCAGCAGGAAGGCTGATTGCCGCGCAACAGTTGAAACCGGAGCAGGGGCTGCCGTCGGGCAGCCCCTGCGATTTAAAAGACCTGTTATGAAACCGACTCCTGCGCTCAGAAAAAAGGGTGCCGCGATCCTGAAAGCCCTGCGCCGGCTCTATCCGCAGGCGCACTGCGAGCTTGTGTTCGGTTCTCCGCTTGAACTGGCCGTGGCGGCCATCTTGTCGGCGCAGTGCACGGACCGGCGCGTGAACATGGTCACGCCCGCGCTGTTCAAGAAATACCGCACCGCGGAAGACTGGGCCCATGCCGACCTGGCGGTGCTGGAGAAAGAGATTCATTCCACCGGTTTTTTCCGCAACAAGGCGAAGAACATCAAGGCGCTGGGCCGGGCGCTGTGCGACCGTTACGGCGGGGCGCTTCCTTCTGAACTGGAAACACTGATCACTCTGCCGGGGATTGGCCGGAAGACGGCCAACGTGCTGCTGATTTCGGCCTTCGGGAAGCCCGGTGTCACCGTGGATACCCACTGCACACGGGTGTCCCGCCGGCTGGGACTCACGCGCAGTCTCAGTCCCGAGAAGATAGAAATGGACCTGAAAAACCTCTTTGCGGAAAAGGACTGGGCCGATCTGTCCCACTGCCTGGTCTTCCACGGCCGCTACTGCTGCAAGGCCCGCAAGCCGTTGTGTGCGCAGTGTCCGCTGGCGAAACTGTGCCCGTCGTGTGAGCTTGAAAATTAAAGATGTGCAATGGGGTGGTGTTTTGCCCCCGAATGGTTTATCTTGACCCGATTAAGCGCTTATCGTTTATTTTCGCCATGAGCAGATTGTTCAAATATGTGGTGCTGATTGTTCTCGGTGTTCTGGCACTCGGGGACGGACGTCTTTATGCTGAGGATTTCAGGACCGTTGCGGCCGGAGACCTGAAAAGCAACCCCAAGCAGTACTGGGCGACCGGGATCATCTTCAAGGATGTGCTGACCGCTTATCCCGCCGGGAAAAAGATCCAGATCGAAAACGAAGACTTCGTTGCCTTTCAGACCCGCACATTGGGGGTTTGCTATGCGGATGCCCCGCTTGCGGCGGCGCTGATGGTCCTCCCGCTGGACCGGGAATACCTTTTCCGGGGAACCGTGCTGACGCGCAGCCGGAATTTCTATGTGGTTGCGCGCCGGGCTGCCGCCTCCTTTGAGTCGCTTGACGGAGACAAGGCCGCAATTCTCGAATCCATGGCAGGCAGTCTGCCGCGCGCCGGCAGCGGTGATGATTCCCTGAACGCCCTGCTTGCGGAAGCCTACAAGGCCTATTTTTCTTATGCCGAGGATATCGGGGTGGATGTTCAGCAGCTCTTCAATCGGAATCCCCGATATGAGGAAAAGCTCCTGAGCCTTATTGGAGAGGCGACCCGCACGGTGGAGCGCCAGAAGAGAACAACATCTCAGGCTATTTTGAGCCGCGTGATCCTCGAAATACTGGCTGCCCGCTATGGACAGGAAACGCCGCAGGGCGCAGCCGGCTCGGCCTTTTCCGCTTCGGACATGATGCCGTCGCCGGCTGAAAAGCCTCTGGCTGGACAGTCTCCTGAATTTGACCCTTCTGTTTTCATACTGAAATCAGGTGTCGGAACAAGGCCGGTTCCGCCGCCTCCTGCAGAAAAGACCTCGGACGGCGAACCTCAGATGCCTGAAAAGAAACCTGTTGTGAAAGATTCTCCGAAAAAAGCGGAAGAACCGAAGCCGGAAACAAAAAAAAGGGCTTCCAGTTTGTGGTTTAAGGGAAAGCCTGCGCCTGCGCCGGCTCCTGCTCCTCAGTCGCTGCAGAAGCCGGTTGTGCCTGCGCAGAAGCCATCGGGACAAAGCAACGGACTGAATGTGCCGGTCAGCCGGTAACAGCCCCAAGAAAAGATTTGATTGTCTGCTCCCTCCGCATTATATCAGGCAGGGTCAACAAGCGGCCAGCTTAGCTCAATCGGCAGAGCAGCTGATTTGTAATCAGCAGGTTCCCGGTTCGACCCCGGGAGCTGGCTCCAGTTTTTCCCTCAATATTCACAAGGGGAGAACTCTATTCTAACCAATAAAGACGGGCATGAAACAAATATTGATATTCCGGGAATATTTGCTTTCTTCCGCTTGCCTGCGTTCCGTGAGTGATCCCGAAAAGGCCGGATTAAAGTATACAGAAAGTATACACTCCTTTTTCACTGCTGATTTCATTGGTCGAGATTGATATGACGAAAATAGACTGTATACTTTAATAATTTCGAGGAGGGGTGTTCCTCTGGTATCCCTCGATGATTCAAACTCAACCTCGGGCAAACCAGAGGCCTTCCCGAGCGCCCCCGTGATGGGCCTCCTTAACATGTAAAAACCGCCCACCAGTCGTTGGAATCCAATCCTTCATCTGGTGGGCGGCATTTTCTATCTCAGGCGCAATGTTTAGTTGCCCCCGCTTATTAAACGCTGCACGTCTGAATATCTGTATCCAAACGCCCGTTTTCTTCCCGGCATCTTTACCCGGGCGATCAATCCCTCATTCGCATAATTTTCAACCGTTCTCACAGAGCATGCCAGCATATCTGCGGCATCTTTTCTGCGAATCAGTCGTTCTTCAATATTTACAGCCGTCGAAGGCTGCAATTCGCTCATCAGTAATGCCCGGTCTTTTTTACCGAGGCTCGCAAAGGCCAGTTTCGCAATTTCAAGCTGCGAACTCATCGCGATCCTTACTCATGTTCTGCGTTCTGTGCTCCTCCGCCATCAGCTCGAAGCAGGCATCCACATCTTCCGGCCTGGAGGTAATCAACTTACCCGAAAGGCGGAGATGTTTCAGCTTGCCCGAAGCGATTAGGCGTCCAACTTGTCGGGTGCTTATCCCGGCATATCTTGCAATGGCTGATTTTCCCGTCAGCCAACCGGGGATTTGTTCCTCTGTCATTTTCTAAAACTCCCAATAATATGTTCATAATCATTTGTAAATACCTTCATCTTTCGTCTTCAACAGCCCGGGGGATTTCAGCCCCCCCCGGGCCTAGCTAATTATTTGTATATAAAACCAAGTTAAGCCTGGTTAAGCATCATCGTTGTAATAGATATCCTCGCTAGCAGACCCCTTTCGATAGCACTGAGCTATTCATGAATTCTGTCTCAGCCTTCACGGAGAAACTCCTCAACTTCATCGAGCGTTGACGGATATGATCCGGGCTGACTAATCAGCACGCCATAGTATTTGTCCGCCAGAAAGTAAGCCCCGAAGAGCAGGTTCTGAGGATCGCGGGCTCTGGATTTCGTCAGCCGAAATCCTAGCTTATCCGCTAGCCTGCGCAGTTTCTGCTCCCTGCGGGCGTGTTCCGCTTTCAAGCGTTGCTCGTACAATGCTGAGTTGGGATTCTGGTCGATTATGTCATTCATATGTCCAGCCCCTTTTCTGATGGAAGTTCAATCCCCACGATTTTTTTGAGCGAATCTTTCCATCTGACCATCGGATCCTTGCGGTATTTCGCATACAGCTCATGAATCCACTTGTAATCCTGAAGCCCCAACAGTTTGGCTGCCTCTTGCTGTATTGCAAGGTCTCCGGGGCAGGTCATGCTGAGAATGACTCTCAGCCTGTTGGCCCGACCCAGCCAAATAGCATCAGTCACGTACGGCCTGACGGCTTTGATGACTTTTTCTATTTTTGTATCCAGCATGGGCTCCGCAGACACGCTGGTCTGGAACCCTTTGCTATAGGCCCATCGGAGGGCCGAAAGCCGTTTCTCGAAAGAGGGAGCATTCGGCTCCCAGTATTTCAGAACGGAATTGTTTCTAGATCCGATCGTGAAGCGGAACAGGATTTGATCCCTGTAATCCGCCAGTTCGGTGCAGATCCTTTTTATGCAGCCCGGCTCAGGCTTGCTGACGATCAGGATATGATTCCCGGCCGCCAGAAGCTTCTTGAGGACCACTATCACACTGTCAATGTTTGATGGCGTGATATCATGGCTCGACGGAAACATAATCCGCCCATCCCGATTTCGGTGGTTTCGGCTGACCTGTTTTTCATTTATCACCGGCTTGCGCCAGTCGCTGGCTTTGAATCTGCCAAACCGCACCGCATTGCCTTTTGCATAACAGTATCGGCAATCATGTTCGCAGCCGGACTGAATGTTAATATTTGTGGCCGCCCATTCCTGGGTGCCGTGGACGCTCTTCCTCGGTTTTGTATTTGATTTCTTCATAACTTCTATTCCTCTTTTGATGGCCGGACTTACTTGATGCCGGCCTGGTTATTAATATATTTGTCACTTTCATATTTTTATCTCCGTAATCGCCGGTCACTCTGGAGCCGGCGCATCTATCATTATTCAACTCAGTCGCTATGAATATTGTTGTGGTCTGGCTAGCCGATAAGCGCCTCCTGTGGTTGGGTGGGCTGAGCCCGTTCATTCAGGCAGATGAATATAGCGCCCCTTCGTCTGAACCGGTCCATAATGGCTGTACCTGAGAGATCTCCGGCCTTGTCGTGCTTCTGGGCAAACTCAGAGGGCGTCCGGTTCATGGTTGCGATCGTGATCAGCTCGGGATTCTTTAGCCTGCAATCCAGCATGCCCAGCAGCCTTGCAGACCATCCTCCGCCGGGACACTTATCCAGGTCGTCTAAGACCATGAGAAGGCAGCTGCTTTGATGATTTGCCACCTGAAGGTTAGATTGGTTCATCGCGGGGTTTCCAGATTTCCATAGTTCGGGCAGTTCATCGCCCCGGTACCAGGCCAAATTGTCAGCCGTGCCGGCGCTATTTGCGGATTTCAGATCAGTGCGATCGGGAATCCAGAGCCCAATATGGTTCCAGAGAGCGGATGTCAGCAGCGTCTTGCCGGTGCCCGTTGGGCCATGCAGCACAATGGGGCGCCGCAGGCCTTTGAACTCCAGATCGTTGAGAAACGGTTGAATTCCGTTATCCAGTGCAGCCGTAATCCCGGGAGATGTAACGGGAAGCTTCTCCAGCGAAACCTCTGGGTAAGCTGATTGCAGATGGTGTTTCAGAAAATCTGCTCTACTCGTAACCGGATGATTAGGTTTGTCATAATTGATCATAGAAGCGCTCCTATTTTATTTATATTTTTATACATTCTTCTAACTTTATTATTACCTTCTTCTGTAGTGTGCCGACGTTGTGCCGCTGATGTGCCGGCATCATGACGATCCTCGTGCGAAATGATGTGCTGTTGATCGGTGCTCATTCGGCCTCTCCCTCTAATTTGTCTGCATAATCCAGGCATTTTATGACTTGGCAGATTGATCTGGATGTTGTGCCAGACGTTGTTTTCCCGTCATTAACCGAGCCAATGACTTGAATCCTTCTGCCGTCGGCCATGACCTTTACAATGCTGATCAGGCTGTCTTTGCGGGCCCTGTCTAGAAACCCGCGAACCCGGCTTTTACTGATTCCCCAGCGCTTGGAAAGGAGCTCCAGAGAAACCATTACCTCCCCCCGCTCAAGGTGAACTGGTATAGTGGTCTTGGGCGCATAGCGATCACCGGGCCGGAACTGCGCCATGGCGTAGAGATCGGTTAATAAGCCGATCTTCTCCCAGTCGTGGTTCTGGTAAAACGGTGACTCGCTGATTTTTCGGCCGATTGGGATAAAACCCTTCGTGCCGTGAAATGGTTTCAGCAGGGGCTGTTGAGATATGTCTGCGCTGAAAACCTCATTGTCAGGCATGGTGTCATCATTATCCGAATAATCCACATCAAAGGGCAGGTCGTTCGGCCCGCCACCAACACATATGATTTCGGAATCATTCAGCCCGCGACATGGTTTGAGCCTATAGTTCTCAGTTGGCAAAATATCCAGCCGCGGATATGCATCCGTTTTGAGACGATAGACATTGCCATGGCGCTGGTTCTCGTTGCGCGACTTGACGACGCACAGCGTGAGAAGCTTATTGAGCACCCGCGTTCCAATATTGACCACTGTGCCTGCCCGATGCGCCCCTCCCATTGTGTAAGCCAAGTCGGATACGTCGATAATCTCCTGTTCGACGGCCTCCCTGCGGACCTGAGATGTCGTCCATACCGGAATATGAAACTCGTTGGCAATTTCACTAAGGCCTGTCGTCAGGTCGTCGATGCCCTTCTGCGTGCTGTATTTATGGCTGACCCGTTCGCTCCCGTCAAAAAAAATAAAGTCGGACGGGGCGGAGCCCTCAAGTCTGGCAGCCCTGATGGCATGGACCAATTCTTGGGATGTCATGTCGTACATGCTGAAATCAGTATATCTAAAATTTCTGAAAGGATGCGTTTGACCGGGCATGCGCCGTAAACGGTCGATGACCTTCTGAAACTGCATGTCAGCATTGACCCACAAGGCCTGTTTCCCCTGCCTCAGGGCATGCGCTACCAGATTTAGTCCGAAAGCGGTTTTATAGTTTCCGGTTTCGGCCCCGATAACGCCCATTTCTCCGGGGACCATCAGCGATTCCAGCAATTGATCTGTCTGACATGTGTCTTCCCGGTGGCACGATACAGGGTTGCAATCGGTTCCTGTGGCAGTGACCGGCTCAATGGACTTCATAGCGTTTCCCATCTTCATCTCCTAAGTTATCAAGTTTCCTGTGTGCGATTTGCGCACAGGGGTAGAGTGACTGCGCAGGCAATGAGCCCGGCGCAGGCTCTGTTTGGGAAACTTGAATCTGAACGGAGACTAAACCGTGAAGGCGGGCAATTCGTTTGAGTCTATAATAACCGATGGATCTGATCCATCGATGCGAAAATCATTGAAACACCCTCGGCAGCGCATACCAAACCTGCCTGTGGAATATGTGTTATAGCCGCGCATCAGTTGTGCGGGCGCATTTCGTTTACCGGGCATTTCTCCGCCCGGAAAAACCTTTGAGATCATCTATTTATGCCGCGCATCAGTTGTGCGGGCGTATTTCGTTTACCGGGCATTTCTCCGCCCGGAAAAACCTTTGAGATCATCTATTT
>JAKQHR010000105.1 GCA_029557905.1 Verrucomicrobiota bacterium | reverse complement strand
CCATAGGGATTGAACCCGGGGTCGCCGTCGGGGCCGTCCGAGCGGACATACGATACCCAGCCGGCTTCTTCGCCGTCTCCGTCGTAGATGGTCAGGGGCTCGCCGCCGCCGAACTTCCAGAGATCGGACTCCTCCGGGCTGCGCCAGGAAAAGGCGAAGTAGCCGCCGGGGGGGATGGTGGTCTTGATTTTTCCGTCCTCCACCTGCGCGTAGTAGTTCCCGCCGCCAATGGAATACTGCCACAAATATGCGCCTTCGGGGAAGGCCGTCGGGATTTCGCGGTAGGATCCGGAATCATAATTGTCATTGACCATGAAAGTCATCACGCATCCGTCGCCATCGGTCATATCCGCGTTTTCGCGCTTGTCAATGCGGTCATAGGCAACCACATCGCTGTCGCCCCAGCGGCCGTACTGCCAGCTTCGCGCGAAGTGATTGTGGATATAGACCAGGTTGGGGATCCGGTTGTCGCCCCACTGACCCAGATATTTTGTGTTGGCGTGGCGGGGAAAGGCGCCGCCGCTCTGGCCAAGCGTTTCGGCCTGCCGGTTGCCGTCGGTGTAGATGTCCGGAAGCCCCGCGCGGGTCAGGTTGAGCGCATAATGAAGCTCCTCGCGGAAAGCGACATTGTCGTCATGACTCTTGGCGTAATAGACGCCGAGATTCTCGCCCATCTGGAAGCCGTCAATGTAGTACGGATGCTGCAGCCCGTCCAGGCTGGCCCAGGGATTGCCGAGCTTGTCGTTCAGGGTTGAATGCGTGCGGGCATCCAGCAGGCGCATGCCGGCCGCCCAGTAGTCGCTGTAGGGCGGCGGCTCTCCCATGTGCTCGCCGAAGATCATCAGGTCGTTTCGGCCATAGGATTTCTCGGTGTCGAACACGGTGTCGCGGTGGTTGTCCCAGTCACTGAATCCACGGCTCATGTTGAACTGCCACTGGGCCTGGCCGCAGTAGCCGGAATCGCTGGAATCCTTTCCGGCATCCCACTGTTCTCCGAAGAAATATCCCGGCACATGCTTCACGGCATCCAGCCGAAGGCCGTCCACCTTTGTTTTATCCACCAGCCAGCGGATGGAGCGCATCAGGTAGCCGCCGACGTCCTCCTCGTAATAGTCTTCGTGTTCCGCCAGCGTGTTGGTGGTGATGTTGGTGGTGCCGAATCCCACCCAGCCGAGCGTCGGGTGGTAGTCGTAGAATTCGGGATTGTCCGGGTGGCGGACAAACGAAATCTTGGGATGGGTGTCACCCTCGTTCGGGCCGAAGTTTGCGTTGGGCGTTTCGTGCGCGATGTCAATGAGGTCAGACAGGTTGCGGTTCTGGACCTCCCATGTGCTGCCCCAGTTCACGGTGTTGTCCCACTTGCGGTAGAAGCCCTCCTCGGTCACGCGCAGGTGGAAATCCTCGGGGAGCA
This sequence comes from Verrucomicrobiota bacterium, assembly GCA_029557905.1. Lineage (GTDB taxonomy): Bacteria > Verrucomicrobiota > Kiritimatiellia > JAKQHR01 > JAKQHR01 > JAKQHR01. The sequence continues at coordinate 22,397 of JAKQHR010000105.1, read as the reverse complement.
TGCCGGGATATATGTCCACGGGGGTGTTTTCGTTGTAGCCGGGGATGTCGAATGCGCGATGGTTCATGATGTTGTCGAAATAGACCCGGAGGCCAAAACGGTGAGCCGTTTCGATCAGGCGAAGCAGGTCCTCCTCCGTGCCGTAGCGGGTCTTGACCGTGCTGCGCTGATCCACACTCCCGAGGTCAAAAGGGTCCCAGAGATCATATCCGACGGAGAGACCGCCGCTGGCCTTCTGGGGCGGCGGGAGCCAGAGCGCGGTGTAGCCCGCCTCGGCGATTTCCGGGATCTCGTCGGCGATTTCGTTCCAGGTATTGTTAAAAAACTGGAGAATGACCTCCGCGCGGGCGGCGCAGGTCAGCAATCCGGCGGCGAGTACAGGAACCAAAAGGGATTTCAGCCTCACGGGAAGCTCCTTTCAAAATTCAATCGGGGTAAACCGCTTTACCTTTCTTTAAGATTACGTCCTCCACAGCATTTGTGTCAAGGTCGCCCGAACCTTTTTCTACAGCGCCCAGGCCAGAAAAAGCGGCACGGTCACCAGCGCCCACAGGTGCGTCAGCAGCAGCCCGCCGGCAATGAAGTCGGTATCGCCTCCAAAACGCTCACTGAAGAGCACACTGGCCATCGCCGCCGGCATCACCGCAACGATGGTCAGCAGCCCGCGCGCGGTCTCGTCCATCGGAATGAGACCCAGCACCGGAATCATGATCAGCGGAACAGCCACGAGCCGGATGAAAGAGACCAGCCATACCCGCCAGCCGAGCATGACTTCATGCTTCATCACCGCAAAACGGCTTCCGGCGACCAGCATCGAAAAGGCAATGGTGGCCTGCCCCACCGCATGCATGCCGCTGCGCACGGTCTGCCATGCCAGTGCCAGCCACCCGGGCGGCGCGGGCCAGGTGAACAAGTCACGGAGCACCACAAACAGCAGGGCGGTGATCAGCGTCACAAACGGCGGACTCAGCAGCGATTTTATCCTCTGCCAGCCGCTCAGGTCGGTGGTGAACAGCACAACTCCCAGCGACCACAGAAGAACCTCATAGCCCACCGACGAAAAAACCAGCAGCGCGACCCCTTTCTCCCCAAAGCGGAAAAGCACCAGCGGCAGGGGAAGAAAAAGATAATTATTGATCAGGCAGTGGAACAGAAACGCGCGCGTGGTGGCCGGATGCACATCCCCAAGAATTCGCGCGGCCAGCAGTCCCAGAAGAAACCCCGAAATCGCGATGACCATGGCAAGAAGCGGAAGCGAATAATTGGCGCGCAGTTCGGCCAGCGAAAGCTGGGTCATAGAAACAAAGATCAGCGCGGGATAGATGATTGCGATGCAGATGCGCGCCAGATCGGTCGTGCCCTGCGCGGTGATCAGCCCGCCGCGGCGCGCAAAATATCCGCAGGACACAAGGGCCAAAACACAGACAATCTGGAACAGAAATATCATAAACTTCCAATGATTGGAACTTTTTGCGTGAAAACTTCCAATGATTGGAACTTTTTCCGGAAAAAGTTCCAATCATTGGAAAAAACGCGGCGGTCCGTCACTCTTCCCTGTCCCTCGCTGATGTCAGGCGGCGGCCGATTTCGGCGCCAATGGCCTGCGCGATGCTGACCGACCGCTTGTTGAAGCGGCTGGGCACGTGGATCGCGATCAGGAACACGCTTCCGCTGCAGATGATGGTGATCGGCTGCTGTTCGATGGTGAAGGTGATGGAGGACAACGCCCCCATGTCGAGCTGGCTGATATACTGGGCCACCTTCTTGAACATCTGCGGCGTGAAGGCCCCGAGCGCCTCCTCTTTCGGATGGTCCCAGCTGGAGGCCATGGTGTAGCCGTCGGAATGCGTGATGATGCATCCATCGAAATCCTCCAGCAGCGTGAAGCGCCGGACAACATCCCGAACGCTGGGGATGCCGTGCTTGGGCGGACCGAGGATCTCGTGAATAAGTTCGGCGTAGCGGGTGGCGTCACTGCTGACTTTCTGGCCCGTGAGCCGCTCAAAGGTTTTTCGGCCCAGACCGGGCACACGCAGCAGGTCCGTGAGATAGAAATACTGGCCGCTGGCCTGGCGCGTGGCCACGATGTTTTCCGCCAGCGTATGGCTGATGCCGCCGATACCCGACATCAGTTCCTCAACTGTGGCCTGATTCAGGTCCACTCCTCGCAGGTAGAGATAGAGCCCCTCCTTGACCTCTTCTGCCGAAGCGGCGGCAGCCGGAAGAGCTGACTCTTCCCCGGCCGGGGCTTCCTCCCGGACCGGTTCTTCCGGGACGGGTTCGGCGGCTTCCTCAACGGGAGCCGGCTCTTCATAATAAACGGCTTCGGGCTCGCCTTCGACGGGCACCGCCTCAGCCGGTTCTTCCGGGACTTCGCGGAGCAGTTCCTCTTCCGGCAGTTCCTCCTCTGAGACGGCCGCCTCTTCCGCAGCCGTTTCCTCTGCGGCGGGGGCTTCCATTTCCACGGGCGCTTCCTCTTCGGGCGCAGGCGTCTCTTCCTCCAAAATTTTCTGGAGCATGGCTTCAGGCGACATTTCCTCTTCCGCCTCGGCGGGCTCCTTAACAGCGACCGGCTCTTCTTCCGGCTCTGCGGCCACGGGTTCTTCCGCCACGGGCTCTTCGACCGCCTCTTCCTCTGCAGGAGCTTCTTCGGCCACAGGCTCCTCGGCAACAGGGGGTTCCCCGGCGGGTTCTTGTGCAAAGACCGGTTCTTCGACAGCCGGCGGCTCTGCCGCGGGTTCTTCGGGGGCCGGCTCCTCTGCAACAGGCTCTTCGGGCAGAGTTTCCTCCACGACAGCAGCTTCCGGCACAGCCGGGATTTCCGGTTCCGGAGCCGGCTCTTCGACGGCGGGCGGAGGCGCTTCCACCGGCGCAGGTTCCGCAGCCGCGCGCATCGCATCCGCGGCTTTGGGTGTCAACTGATCCCTGCTGAAGACGTTGGGCATGCCGCGCACGCCCAGTTCGCGGTCCCTGCTGGCCGTGCGGCGCTTGAGTTCCCCCGGCTCCATGGACGAGACCACCAGCGGGAGAGGAAGCGACATCATGTCCTCCATATGCTGGCGGCTTTCCGGCGTGAGATAACCATCCGGAATTTCGCTGATGATATGCCGAAGCGGGGTGGTGACACGCCCGCTCTTGAGCTGATCAAAAAGATCGTCCACAATCACAGTGACCGTCATCTGCCCGCTGGCCGCGATGTCCGGGCGCACAAATTCCGGCGGGAGGATTTTCAGCACTTTGTTGAGCGGGATATCCAGGAAACCGCGTTTGTCGCTGGCGGGAGCTTCCGCGGCCGGCTCGGCCGCCCCCATGACTTCCTGAATTTCGCGAAGCTGCTCGCGCAGGAAATCAATATCGGACATTTTGGCCTTCTCCTCGACCGGAGAAGGAGCAGAAGGCTTCACCGCCGGCGGCGCAGGCGTTTTCTTGACGGGGACGGCAGGCTTCTTCACCGGCTTCAGGGTTTTCTTGACAGGCACTGCGCTCTTTTTCAGAGGCATGATCGGCCTGGGCGCCGGACCCTTCTGGGGGGGTGTTTTGTCTTTCTTCCCGAACAATCCGCCTAAAAATGCCACGATAAAGTCCTCCGCTTGAACTGCCGCCTGTTCCACCGATGGGAACACTAAAGCAGATATACCCGTAAATGAACAGCCCATAAATCGTTTTCAGCATCCGATTTGAGAACGGGTGCAGTTTCCGTTGCGCAGTTGGCGGAATTGGGGTATACATAAAGAAAACTCTTATTAAGGAATAACAGCCCAGTGTCGTTCATCAATTTTGCACGGAAAGAAATTGCGTTCAAGATCGTGTACTACGGGCCCGCGCTGTGCGGGAAAACCACGAATCTGGAACAGATTCATGCCGCGATTGTCCCGGAGTCGCGGGGCGAAATGACCGTGCTTTCAACGCAGGCCGACCGCACACTGTTTTTCGATTTCCTGCCTCTTAAATCCGAAATCATCAAAGGCTTCACCTCCAAGTTTCAGCTCTATACGGTGCCCGGCCAGACCATCTACCGCGAAACCCGCAAGCTGGTTCTGCGCAATGTGGACGGCGTCGTCTTTGTTGCGGACTCGCAGTGGGAAAAAATGGAGGAGAACGCTGAAAGCTTCCAGGACCTGATTGACAATCTGGCGGAGCAGAGCGTCTCCATTGACAAAATCCCCTACATGCTTCAGTTCAACAAGCGCGACCTGTCCAACGTGGCCCCGGCCCATTACATGGACTTCATGCTCAATCAGCGCGAAACCCGTGTGCCGACCATGGAGTCCGTGGCCTGCAACTGCCTCGGGGTCTTTGAAACTCTGAATATCATGGCCAAGATGATTCTGGCCGCGTTCATGAAGGAAAACAACATGGCCATGGCCGATGTGCCGGACGATGTGTGCTTGTAGCTTAACAGGATGAATGGAATGCAAAAATTGACGCCGCAGCTGGGCAAAAAAATCGACGAGATTCTGCTGAATCTGGTGGTGCGCGCCAAGGCGGAGGCCGTGCTGCTTTGCGACCGCGGTGGGAACATCGTCGCGCAGAACACCACTGAGCGCTATCATCAGGAAGACAACATTGCCGCGCTGGCCGCCGGTTCATTTTACGCCACACGCGAACTGGCCCGCCTGATCGGCGAGCCGGTCTTCCGCTACATTTTTCACCGCGGCGAGAAAACCAGTCTTTACATGCAGACCACCAGCATTGACATGCTGGTGGTGGTGGTGTTCGGAAAGGATTCAAATCCCGGGCTCGTGAAGCTTTACGGCGACGAGGCCTGCGCGGCCCTGGAGGAGCTCTGCGCGCAGAACGCCGCTTCACCGGAAGAACACAGCGAAACTCTCGAACTGGACTCCACGAAAACCATGTTCAGGCGGAAATAAGCCGGACGGAATTATTCGTCTGATCCAAGCGTGCGCACCAGCGCCCGGAATTCATCCGTGTTTCTGATGCCGTCAAAACGGGGATCTGCCAGCTGTGCAAGAGCATTGCGAGGATCCATCAGGGAAGCGCCCTTCTGAAGCGACTTGATCGCGTCACCGGTGCTGCCGGTCCGATAAAGCGCCTCACCGAGCTGCAGATAGGCCGGGGCCAGCTCCGGGGCCTGCTTGACAATGCCCGTCAGCACGGGCAGCGCCCGCTCCCACAGCTGCTGCTGCAAAAGCACATGGGCATAAGCCTGACTGGCCTGAAGGTCTCCCGGCTTCAGCTTCAGGTAACGGTCATAATATTCCACCGCCCTCTCCGGACGGTCGGTTCGGACATAGAGTGTGCCCAGATTCAGCAGCGCCAGGCTGTAGTCCGGCTTCAGCTCAACCGCCCGCAGAAAGTGCTCTTCGGCTTTTTGATAATCCTTGAGCGTCAGGTAGGAAACGCCCAGATTGTTTTCCAGCCCGTAGCCGGGAGAGTCCTGATCCGACGCCATCGCGAAGGCCTCGGCGGCCGCCGCGGCATCGCCCAGCTGCAGATAGCAGAGGCCGCGGTAGTGATGCACCCCCTGAATGGAGGGGAAGATGGAGATGACATGGTCATACATGGCCAGGGCCTCCTCCGGATTGTTGTCCTGATAGGCCTTCTCCGCGCGGGTGATGTAATATCCCGCCTGTTTGACCCATGTGGCCGACAACGGGACCTCGGCGCCCGCCGGCGGCAGCATCGGATTGAAGTCGGCCACGTCATCCACCACCAGCAGCTCTTCCGGCGCGGACTTCCTGCGGCCGCCGCTCGTCAGAATCCGGTAGCCTGCGGAGTCCGAAGCCTCAATGTCAAAAATTGAGCGGGCCTGTTCCGGCGGAACTCTTGACAGCATGTAATACTGAACCGCCACGACACTGATCAGCACACCGAAAGCAACAACCGTCAGCAGAAAAAGCCAGTTCTGCAGCTTCATGCGGCGCTGTTCCTTCTGCCAGGCCGCCGCTTCGGTTGCGGCAGGCGGTTCGCGCCATGTCTTTTCATTGGGGGCATGGCTGGCCGCTGTCTCGTAGATGCTCTGTGAAACCTTTCTGGTCATTCCTGTTCCGCGCTCTCTTCTGTTTTCTGCTGGGCGGAATGTGCATCTTCCAGCGCCTGATTTCCAGCTTCTTTTTTCAACTGCACCGCCGTCACCAGATCCGCCTCAAGCTGCTGCCCTTCGGAAGTTTTTCGAGCCGCCATGAAAACCGGTTCGCCGAAAATCAGCCGTACCTGCTCGGGCGGAATCCGTTCGGATGCGCTGCGCAAGTAATCAACTGCCTTTGACGTATTGCCCATCAGGGCACAGGTTGCGGCCGCATCTGTGTATAACGACGGCATGTCCGGAGCGTGCTGAATGGCGCCGGCCAGCAGGCTCATGGCCGTCTCATAATTTCCCGCGGCGGCTTCGAGATACGCCAGGTATCGCAGCGCTTCGGGATGACCGGGATGCATTTCAAGCGCGTCGTGAATGTGCTTCCTGGCGCGGTCCACATAGCCCATGACATAATCCGCGCGCGCCAGATTCAAATGGCTTTCCACATGTTCGGGATCCAGTTCGGCGGCCGTCCCAAAAAATATCGCGGCGCCGTCCGGATTCTTCCGAATCAGTTCAATGCGTCCCAGGTCGTTCAGAACCGGGGCGCGGCCCGGATCAGCGGCCGCCGCGCGCTGCAGATGCTGCCCCGCCAGCGCCCATTCTCCCTGCATCAGCAGGGCATGGCCCAGCCCGGCGTCCGCGGCGGCATAGCCCGGCCACAGGTCAAGCACACGCCGGTAAGCCGCAGCAGCTTCGCTCCACCCCCCCATCACCGCAAGGGCATCGGCGTCCCGCAGGGCCTGCACCGCCTGAATCATCATTTGGGGATCAGGCGCAGCAGCGGAAACCCACGGGCCTTCTCCAGGCAGGGAATTTTTCCGCTCCTCCGCCTCATGAAGCGCCGGCGGAGTTCCCACTCGCCGTGATGAGGAGGTTCTTCGTGTCCGCGTCGTCAGTTTCAGGACGGCCATCAGGACCAGCAGAACAAAAAGCATCAGGCCCGCAAAAAAAGCCGCCCGTCGAAACAGCTTCCAGCGCCCCTCGTATTCCGGAGGCGGCCGCTTCAGGCGGCAGGGCTCCGCCCGCCGCGTGTCCTGATGCTGCACGGAATAAAGATCCCCCGGCGGAGTGGCCGGCGGAATCTCCTTTGCCCTGGGGACGATTTCATCCATGCGCGAAACCTACCGCATTCACGAACGTTTAGCAACGGCAGACTCCCCCGGTGAGTATCCTTGCCGGCGCCAGTCCAAAACGGCATTTGGTTTACGTTGATATTGACGGGCTCCTCTCGTATAGTGAGAGGGTTTGCTGACTGCTTTCACGTGAATACGGAGATGATTTATGGTTAAGGGATTTTCCCGACGGCACGCCCTCGGGGCCGGCACAGCCCTGGTGCTGCTCGCCAATCTGGTGATTGGCGCCCGCATCTATTCACAGGAGGCTGCCGCAGGAAAAGACGATCAGGCCTACGAGAATCTGGCCCTGTTCACCCGCGTTCTCGAGGAAATCCGCATCCAGTACGTGGATGAGGATAAAACCGAATATCAGGATCTGATCTACGGCGCGCTGGAGGGCATGCTGGCCTCGCTGGATGAACACAGCCAGTTTCTCGATCCGGAAATGTACACCGAGATGAAGGAGGAGACATCCGGCCAGTTTGGCGGCCTCGGCATTGTGATCAGCCTCCAGAACGGCATCCTCACCGTTGTCTCTCCCATGGATGACACGCCGGGATTTCGCGCGGGCCTGACGGCGGGTGACCAGATCATCGAAATTGACGGTGAAAACATGGAGGGAAGTTCCCTGCAGGAGGCCGTCAAAAAACTGCGGGGAACTCCGGGCACAAAGGTGTCGCTGAAGATCCATCGTCCGGAATCACGCGAGTATCTGGAAATGGAAATCGAGCGCGCCATTATCAATGTTGAAACCGTCAAGGATGCCCGCATGCTCGACGGGGGCATCGGCTATGTCCGCATCACGCAGTTTTCCGAGCCCACGGCCGGCGCCCTGCAGAAGGCCCTGGACGAACTGTTCGAACAGGGAATGCAGGCGCTGGTGCTCGATCTGCGCTACAATCCCGGAGGACTGCTGACCTCCGCAGTGGAAGTGAGCCAGAAGTTCCTGAAGAAGAACAAGGTCATTGTTTCAACCCGCGGACGCGATGAAAAGGAGGCTCAGGTTTTCCGGGCGCGAGGCCGGGAACATTATGCAGACCTGCCGCTCGCCGTGCTGGTGAATTCCGGCAGCGCCAGCGCTTCCGAAATTGTCAGCGGGGCCCTGCAGGACCACAACCGCGCCATTATCATCGGCGAAAAAACTTTTGGAAAAGGTTCCGTGCAGAGTGTGCTCCCGCAGCAGGACGGCTCGGCCATCCGGCTGACCACATCAAAATATTATACCCCGGACGGGCGGGTCATTCACGAAAAGGGCATTGAACCGGATATCCGGGTGTCCATGCCCCACGAGGTGTGGCAGAAGCTGATGCTCCGGAAGCAGAGCACTGAGCAAACCGGAGGGGAAGACGTGAAGGACGTGCAGCTCGAACGCGCGGTGGATGTCCTTCGCGGCATCCGCATCTTCCAAACCCAGAATCGAAAAGGCATTTTCACGGCTCGCTCGGACGGATGAAACCATGATCGTGCTTGGCATAGAAACCTCCTGCGACGAGACCGCTGTCGCACTGGTCGAAAATGGACTCAAGATCCATGCTCACTCCGTCTACACCCAGATCGCCGCGCACCGCCCGTACGGCGGGGTTGTCCCGGAAATCGCCTGCCGCAGCCATGTGGAAATTCTTCCCGGCCTCATCCGGGACACCGTTGCCGATTCGGGGCTTGCGTGGGACCGGATCGATGCCGTGGCTGTCACCTATGGTCCGGGGCTGGCCAGTTCGCTTCTGGTCGGGGTGGCGGCAGGAAAGGCTCTCGCACTGCGCCTGGAAAAGCCGCTGATCGCCGTCAACCACCTGCGGGCCCACATCTATTCACTGTTCATGGGGCGCGAGGATCTGAGCCCGAAACAGGTTTATCCCCTGCTCATCCTGCTGGTCTCAGGAGGCCACACCTGCCTGGTGCGGGCAGACAGCCTCAATGAATGTCATCTGCTGGGACAAACGCTTGACGATGCGGCCGGCGAGGCGCTGGACAAGGGCGCCAGCGTGCTGGGTCTGGGATATCCGGGCGGACCGGCCATCGAAAAAGCCGCCTGGGACGGCGACCCCGGATTCGTCCGCTTTCCGCGCGGCCTGCGGCATGGCGCCCAGAGCAGCCTGGCCGGATCCCTCGAAAGAGATCTGTGCTTCAGCTTCAGCGGCCTGAAGACCTCGCTGCGCTACTATGTGCATGATCACCCCGATGTGGTCGCGGGTGAGAATCTGAAGAACGTGGCGGCGAGCTATCAGGCCGCGGTCATTGACGCCCTTGTGGAACGGCTCGAGAGGGCGCTGGCCCGGCACGACGTGAAGGCGGTCGCCTGCGTCGGGGGCGTGGCGCGCAATCAGGTGCTCCGCGACAAACTGACCGAACTCGCCGAAGCCCGCAAGCTGCCGCTCCTGGCGGCCATGCCCGAATTCTGCACCGACAACGCCGCCATGGTGGCCGGGCTGGCAGGAGCGCCCGGCTATCCGGCAGCCGCCGCAGGAATGGATCTGGATGTGGAACCCAACCTTGCACTCTAGCCTGAAAACTGTTTGAATGCTGCGCGGGACTGGGCGGGGGAATGAACATATGGATTTGGGACTGCTGACAAATTTTATGCAGATGCTGGATGATCCGGCCATAGCCGTGGATGACCGTCTCTGCCTTCTGACCGGAAACAGAACCGCATGCCAGATGCTTCTGAAGGACAACTTCATTCCCCGGAGCTCCCTGCGGGATTCGCTGAAACTCGATCCGGATGCGGGCCGGAGGCTTTCCGATCATCTGGCGGCCCTCCTGCGGCGCAGAGGGGACGGCCCGTTTGAACTGACGCTGGAACGCGGCATCATCTTCCCCGAACCCGTAAGAATCACGGCTCAGACTTTCAATATCCACCCCCGCCCCGTGTCCCTGATTATCATGAAGACAGAGGGGGCGCGTTCCGCACCGCACGAGGAACTGCTGGCCGGCTCCTCCATCGCGATGATCGAAATGTCCCCCGACCAGAAAATTGTCTTTGGCGGCGAACGGCTGGCAGAGGCCCTGCACCAGTCCTGCGGCGAGGTGATGAATGCCCCGCTTTCTTCCCTGGTGTCCGCCAGCGTGCGCCCGCTCTTCCTCGCGGCATGGACCCGCGTGATGCGCGGCGAGGTGGTGAACGGCTATGAGTTCAAACTCCGCTGCGGCGACGGTCATTACGAATCGTTCTGGATCACCCTGCACCCGGTGAAGGACCATGAGGGAAACATCCGCAGCGTGCATGGGCTGGTGGGCGACATGCGCGTTCAGAAGGGTCTGGCCTATGCCCTCGAGGCCGCCGAGGAGCGGTTCAGCGTCCTGTTCCGTGAATCCTCCGATCCCATCCTCATTTTGTCGCTGACCGGCGATATCATGCTGGTGAATCCGGCTTTTGAAAACATGGCGGGGATTTCCGCAGAAAGCCTTTTTTCCGGGAAGAAAGGCTGGCCCGACTTTATTCACGAGGCGGAACTGCCGCAGGTCATGGCGGCCATATGGGAATGTTCACGGGAACAGAAAGACCGCACCGTGGAATGCCGCATCACGGGCGGAAAAGCCTCCGGCTGGGTGGAGCAGACCTTCAGCATCATCCACGACGAAAACGGCGCCGCGCGCGGCATGCTGGCGGTCGGCCGCAACATAACGGCCCGCAAAGAGCATGAGATCCAGCTGCAGGCACGGGCCGAACTGATGACCCAGCGCCACGGCCACGCCCAGGACGTGCTCACGCATCTGAATCATTTCCTGACGGTCATCTCCGACCTCCCGGAAGAAAAAGGGGCTTTCCTCCGGGGCGTCTGCGGCATCCTGTATGACATCTTCACGCCCCTTCATCTGGACATCTGGCTTCCGGAAACAAAAGATTTCGTCTACCGCTCAAAGGATGGATTCTCTTCCCCCTTGACAAAGGGCCGGAGCAGGACCCGCGTGGCGCTGGCGTTCGAGGAACAGGTGCTGCAGGGCAAGCCGGTGTATTGCAACCACATGGATTCCGCCGCACCGTTCTGCGATGACCCCGTGATTCACGCCACCGGCCTCAGGACCTATCTGGGCGTTCCGCTGCGCGATTCCTCCGGCGGTCTGCACGGGCTGCTGCGGCTGGTGGACTCCGAAGCCCGCGATTTTCAGCCCATCGATGTCGAGATGTTCACGCTGGCCGGGCTGCAGGTGGCGGACTGGCTCAAGAGCGAGCGCCACGGGCACATCACAGCGGAACTGGAAGCCCATCTGCGGCAGGCGCAGAAAATGGAAGCCATCGGCATGCTGGCCGGAGGCATCGCGCACGATTTCAACAATATCCTGAGCAGCATTCTCGGGTTCTCCTCCTTCCTCCTGTCCAAGGTGGAGCCGGAATCCCAGTTGTACCGGCCCCTGAGCCTCATTGAAAAATCCGCCATTCATGCAGCTGACCTGACGCGCCAGCTCCTGGCGTTCTCGCAGAAGAAAAATCTTGAGCAGATTCCCGTTTCGCTCAACAACGTGATCCGCGGTGTCACCGGCATCCTCGAACACTCCCTTAGAAAAACCATATGCGTGGAAACCGTCCTGGACAAGGATCTTCCAATGGTCTTGGGAGATCAGGGCCAGCTCAACCAGATCATCATGAACCTCTGCATCAATGCATCGGAGGCCATGGAGGAAAACGGCGGGACCCTCCGGATTGAATCCCGCTTCCGGCCCCTGACTCCGCGCGAAAAAGGAGTGCTGCTGGATGTGCCCGGAAATCTGGTCTGCGTGTCTGTTTCGGACACGGGCCGGGGCATGAGCGAAGAGGTCGTGGAGCATATCTTCGATCCGTTTTACACCACCAAGAGCAAATCCGGGGGAACCGGCCTGGGCCTTTCCATTGTGTACGGGCTGGTGGCCAAACACGGCGGCGACATCCGCGTTGAATCACAGAAAAACAAAGGCAGCTGTTTCACGGTCTATCTCCCGCCCTGCCGCACGGCCGAAACCCAGCCCGGAACAAGTGAAGAGCCCCCGCGCAGCGGCGGAAACGAAACCCTGCTGGTTATTGATGACGACGAAATCATCCTTGAGATGGTTGCCAGCGTGCTCTCGTCCGGAGGCTACCGTGTGCTGACCGCTTCTTCGGGCGAGGCCGGCGTGGAAATGCTCCGGAAAAACCGGGGAGCCGTTGATCTGGTTCTGCTGGACATGATTATGCCCGACATGGACGGCGAAATAACCTTCAATGCCCTCCGCGAAATCGAGCCCGGGCTTGCGGTGCTCCTGACCAGCGGCCTCGCACGGGCAGAGCACTGCGCGAAGCTTATTCAGCGGGGAGCCAAGGGCATGATCAGCAAGCCCTACACCAGCGCCCGCCTCCTGAAGGATATCCAGCGCGTCCTGGGCTGAATGCGCGTTTTTCGTCGCTGAAAACTTGACCCGCGGCCGCAAGCGGCTATTGTAGGGTGCGGTTTTCAATGCGGGTGTAGCTCAATGGTAGAGCTCCAGCCTTCCAAGCTGGCTGTGACGGTTCGATTCCGTTCACCCGCTCCACCCCTCCTGCAAAACCGTGCTTCTTCTCTCCGCAATTATGGACTTTAAAAATCATCGGCATGTGCTATGTATAGAAAACGGAAAAATCATTGAAGACGCGCATCAAAGAGCCGAATTTCCTGACAGTGCCGGATGCCGCCCGCCTTTGCGGCGTAAGCCGCAACACGGTGTACCTCTGGGTCCGGAACGAAAAAATCCGGGCCTATCAGACGCCGGGGCGAACCAATCTGATCCGCCCGTGTGATCTCGTGGAATTCATGGAACAGAACGGTATGTTCGTCGCCCCCGAACTGGCGGCGCTTTCCCGGGAAGACCGGCAGCTGGACGCCGCCGACCCGCAGACAAGGCCGACCGAAGCCGGGCCCTGTGTGCTGGTTGTGGATGACGAGCCCTCGATTCGCGCCCTCTACCTGCGCATGCTGAACAATCTTGCGCCCCTGATGCAGGCCGAAACAGGCTATCAAGCCCTGCATCTGATGACCCTTCATCCGAATATCCGGATGGTGGTGCTGGACCTGCACATGCCCGGACAGCACGGACTGAACACCCTGAGGGAGATCAAGGCACAGCATCCCGCTGTTCCGGTGGTCGTCGTGACTGGTTACGGCGCGGATATTCCCGAAACCATGATTCAGGACGGCAGCATTGCCTGCGTGATCAACAAGCCGGTCACGTCTGAAACACTGCGAAATGCTGTCACGCGCTTCCTTCCCGGCTCGCCGGCCGCCTGACCGGCCGTGTGCGGCCGAATGCGGCTCTCTTCCGGTCAGGCTTCAGTCCCGGTCCACTCGAAGGCGGAAGTAGGCGCTGGGCATTGTGTTCGTGACAACAACCATCTGCCCTTTGCCCGGTATGCTGTTTGTAAACACGTTCCAGCCCGAATCCTGCAGACTGGTCTTGTAGAAGATGCTGTATTGACGTCCCGTTCGCGCCATGAAGGTCAGCTCGTCCGCATGGTTCGGACAGAATTTCAGATAGCACAGGCCGTTCGTCGGGTCGGTTCCCGCCACCCACTCCTGCCATGCGGGATAGCCGTCACCATCCGTATCGGAGAGCGCCGCCTCATCAAAATCGTCCGCTTGCGGATAATGGCGCGCCAGCCACCACTCGGGCGTATTGTGCGCCGCAAGGTTTTCGGCAAAGCGCGCCTTGAGCGTTTTGGGGGCGTCCATCACAAGTTCCAGCGGCGTCGCGCTGCCCGTCGCGTCGCCATCCCATTTGGAAAAGTGATAATGCGGCTTGGCTCTGGCCTCTATCCGGATCGTCGAGCCGGCCGCACGCCAGCAGGCGCCGGTGCTGACCTCTCCGTATGAATCGGCCTCCGCTTCAAGCCAGAAACTGGTCTGCCAGTGCCAGGTCAGCACGGCATCATTGGTCATGGTCATGACAAGCCGGGTGGTGGATCCCGTGGCCGGATCATGGCCCGACAGGGTCCAGCCCAGGCAGGTGTATTGCGTGGTCCCGTCCATGTACGGCGACTGAACGGTATTCGTGATGGTGGCGCCGGGAAGATACACATGATCACCGGCAGCCGGTTCGGAAAAGCCGCAGGCCGACTGCACCTTGAGAGTGAACGCCGCCGGTGCCCCGGAGTATCCGGTCCAGGAAACATCATCCAGCGTGACGGCTCCGCTGCTGCTGCTGTTCGTGAACAGCAGCACCACATCACCCTCGATATTCAAAACGCCGCTCGTCCAGGTCTGGATGTCGCCGCTCCCGTCGGACAGGGTTCCCGCAAGGGTGTCGTTCACAAAAATGCTGCAGTTCAGTCTCTGCTGTCCGGCCTTCCGGTATTTCAACGCCAGTGTGCCTACCCCTCCCGGAATCGTGCCGGACCGGATGCAGGCGCCCCGGGACTTTTCCAGCGTGGGAGAGCGTCCTTCGATGCTCGAATCACCCCGCGTGCGCGCATAGGTCCATACCGACCCGTCCTGCCCGAGGAAGGTTCCACTGGCATAAGCGGCGCCGGTATAAGTGAAATGGTCGAACGTCTCCAGTCTGTTCCCGGGATTGCCGCCGGCCGGGTCCTGCACCACAATCACCGGACTTGCGGCGATTTCGGCCAGCGTGCCTCCGTTCTGCTTTGTTTTTGTAACAAAGGTGTAACTGCCCGCTTCCGCCGGCGCCGTAACACGGTTGCCGCCGCCCGCATATTTCAGATCGAAGCCATGGCCGTTCTGGTTGGCGGTGAAATCAATCGTAACTGTCCATGGCCCGTTTCCGGAAACAGATGAAATGGCGGCCGTTGCCTTCTGCACCGTGGTCAGCTCTATGTAGCCGGGACAACCGGGGCTGTTGGTTTGCGGAGGGGTCCAGCCTGCAGGGAAAAGAATGGTGCACTGTGATCCGTCATAGAACTTTCCGACATTGGTGTTGCGCCAGCTGAAAGTGAAAACATTGCTGACGCTGCCCTGAAGAGTCTGGCCGGGAGACACCGTAATGGCACCATCCCCGTCTGCGGCATTGTTGGCCCCCCAGACCGGGACCGCACAGAACATGCCCGTAATGAGGAGCATCCTCATCCATGCGGAAGCCGAAAATCTGTTTGTATAATCCTTAATACCTGCTACTCCTTGTGAAGAAAGAGCGCACACTATTGGATTATTTGTATTAATTGTCAATAATGTTTATTATTAATTATTGGTCAATTTTAGATGGAGGACCGGATTGCCGAAGGCAGGCGGAGGCGGCGGTGCGGGTGAATCCATCTGTCACATGAAATCTTCAAGTTCAGACTGGTCCGGACGGGTCACAAGAGAAAGCCACGCGCTTGCGCTCGAGAAAGGCGTTTTCACCTGGGACGATCCGGCGCGCATCGCCCGCTCTCTGATGAAATCAGCCGAGGCGAGCACAGCCCGCAGCGCCCCGCCGTTCCGCTCCGCCATGTCCATGCTGGTGTTCTACATCAACCGCGCCGGGAAAAAACTGCCGCCGGAGAGGAAACAGACGCTTGAGCAGGCCAAGGAAGAGCTTCGCAGGCTGTACGACCGGAAAACGCGCAACTGAATGACTGGCGGTGTCTTTTGAATCTCGTGCGAACCTCTGTTATGGGTGAAGAATAGAACAGCTTTCATTTATCAATGCGCCCCCCTCTTCCTCGCGGCGCTGACGCGCCGCTCGGAATGGAACGCCCAATGTCCTCCCCGGCTCGGCGCTAACGCGCCTCGCTATCCCCGCAAGGCTCGCGGACTCGCCTTGCTTCTACTCCTCGCCGCTGGACGCGGCTCGGAGCAAGGACGGCGCTGGGCCGCGCCGTTCAGGCTTCGCTCGCTGGCCCCGCCTTCGCTCAGAAGCTCCGGCGTGGCAAGCGCTCGCTCAGCTCTCTCGCGGGCCTGCACGGCCCGCTTATCGCGGCGGCCCGCTTCGTTCCCGCCTCGCCGAAGGCGGGGTTCTGCCTTTTCTGAATACCGCCCCGAAACGGGGCGGCCCCTGCCCGCGCGACCTTATAATTTATCGCTGACAATCACTTTTTTGAGGTCGAAAACCCAATGCTTCTATAAGGTTGTATTCCCTATTATACTGACCATCGTACTCAAGCAACAACCCATTGACTCTAATTCCAAAAAATCCAATTCCTACATCGCCCGTCTTCCCGGATTTCTGAACAGGGATAGCAACATCTTTCCAAACCCCTCCAGATTCTATGGGGAGAAGAGACGAGACGGTCACATATAACAGCCCTCCATGCGCCAAATCCCCTCGCGGAAGATTGAAATACCATATTCCCTTTTTTGCCTTCTCAAAATAATCGTGCACAGTAAAATATTTGCTATCTATATAGGCGTCCGTAATAAAAAGGTTCTGATTTTCCCTTATATAAGACCACATCTTTTCAACCTCTTCACGCCTTGACTCCTGAGCGCCAAAAGAATCCTCAAAGATGTCGGGACAATCTGGGGGGGGCGTAGTACTAAAGAGTATTTCATAGAACTTCTGGACTATATCCATCGCCTCTTCTGGATTAATTTCTTTTTGTACAATACCCTTGCCGCCTGTTGTCATACACCCCCCCTGAATAATGCAAAACAACAAAACGATCAGTTTTTGAAAGAATGATATTTTCTTATTCATTCGAATACTCCTGATTCATCAGCACCATAAAGAACTCTCGACATCGTCACATTGGGATGATTAACTCCCCGCTGTAAAATTAAAACAATAAACTCCTGAATTTCCGCAGCTCTGGCCATATCATTAACCATTGATTGACAGTTTTCATCATCAGCCTTGTATTCTCGAAACATTTGATAGCCCTGTCCCAATCCAGCATGCCACAGATTTGCCTGCTCTTGCGCAGCAATATCCTGATCCCGACGTGTCTGCCAACGTGCAAAGCGAGTATAACCATGCCGCCTTGCAAACTCCATCGCCCGCTGTTCTGTATCAAAGAGATATTGGCCGTGCCTATGAAAGCCTCGAGGAACTCCAAACGAATCATAGCGCCACTGTCCATTAACAGGGCCAGTTATAGCTGCGGCATGACCATGTCCCGCAACCGCTTCCGCATCTACAATATATATAAAGTCTAAACCGAGGGGATCGAAACTACCAATAGGATTACCCCCAACATATTGATAGATGTTGATACCGCCCGCCTCTCCAATCCTGTCCCTTTGACACCAACGACCAGTTGCTGGATCATAAATGCGCTGAGGCCAGAAATACAACCCGCTCTGCGGATGCACCATTCGGGTTTGCCAGCGAATGCTCTGCATGTAGGTGTTCGTCTGGTATCGAACACTGCCAAATTCATAATATCCATAACTGGCCGCAGTGGTGCCGTTGTATCTCCGGACCTCGGTCACATTGCCCTTGCCGTCCTGACGGAAATAGTAATTGGTGACAGGGGAAACATAACTGCGGATTCCCAGAGCGCCCCCAATGCCCGCCGCTCCGCCAACCGTGCCGGACAGATCAACTCCACAAGTGTAAGTCCGCACCAGTTTGTTGCTGCCGTCGAGCTCACCCGCCAGCGTCCAGCCATTCCATACAAAACGCACCACGCCGGTGGGCGTTGAGTTCGTGCCGTATTCGCTGATCTGGCGAAGCCTTCCGGCTCCGTCATAGTACAGAAATGTCTTATTCGTGGTCACCAGGAAATAATTTGTGATCTGCGGCTTGGTGCGCCATACCATTGAAGTCAGCCGGTTTTCCGCGTCCCACGAATACTGCACATTGGTCTTGTAAAACTGAACCGGCGCCGGAAACTCCGCCAGGTTGCCGTCCGCGTCGTATTCATATTCCAGCTTGCTTGTCGAGGAATAGGCCGTATGCACAACAGACGTACTCACATTGTTGGACACATCAAACGCTCGCACCCAAACCGTGTTGCTGGAAGGATAGATGTTCGTCGTCAGAATTCCATGGATCTCAAAATACGACTGTGTGGAACTGAGAAAGCGCACCGTACCCTCAATCCAGTTCGTCGCCGAATTGCTCTTAGCTTCAACCCGGCTCCCCGCTTCGTTAACATATCCCCGCACCGTGAGAATGTTGGTCCGCGTTGAGCTTAGAAGCTGATTGTCTTCGCTGTACTCAAGATTCCGCTGCTTCTGTCCCTCCGTCTGTCGGATGCGGTTCCCCGCCTTGTCGTACCGGTAGCGCAGCGGATAGCCGCTGATGGCATTGGTTCCCGAAAGACCGATGGCATCCGTCAAACGTCCGGCATCATCATAGATGTACGTGAAAACCTCCCCGGCGGGATTGACGCGCCGGGTCACGAAATCCCGCGCATCATACGCGTACGTCCAGCTCCCGCCCGTGGAATAGGCCAGATTCGTCAGCCGGCCCAGTGAATCATACAGCGAAGCAGCATATTCCCCGTTGGGATAGGTCAGCCGCGACACCTGCAGGCCCGCGTTGGAGTAGGCATAAGCATAAGAT
Organism: Verrucomicrobiota bacterium; assembly: GCA_029557905.1. GTDB lineage: Bacteria > Verrucomicrobiota > Kiritimatiellia > JAKQHR01 > JAKQHR01 > JAKQHR01. Next base: position 3,878 of record JAKQHR010000105.1, on the reverse strand, counting down.
CCGCTGTCGCTGACGAGATTCGTCACGCGCCCGAGCGCGTCATAAGCATAGCTGGTGTTGATTGAATTCGTGCCGCACTGCCAGAGCAGATTGGTCATGCGTCCGAGCGGATCATACACATAGAAAAACCGCTGTGTGCCCGCGATGCCGATTTCCACCATGTTAGTAAGCCTGCCCAGCAGATCATAGCTGTAGCTGTTCGTGGACCAGCCGTCCGCTGACGAAATCAGGAGATTTCGAGAGTTGTAAGAATATCTTACTCCGGGCGTGTTGGTCGCCGTATACGCGACGTTCGTCAAAAGCCCGTCGCCGTTGTAACCCATCAGCGTCACAAAGCCGCGTCCGCCGGTGTGGGAAACCGGGAGCCCCCGCGCATCATACGCGACGGACAGCCCGCCGCCGCCCGGCCACGTTTTCTGCGTCAGCCGGTCGCGGGCATCATAAGAGAACCGCGTACGGCTGCCCTTCCCGTCAAGCAGGGCGGAAAGGTTGTCGGCGGAATCGTATTCGAACGATATATACGAGGAATCCGGCCCACGGACTTTTTCGACGCGTTCCAGTTCATCATATTCAAGGCTGGTTCTGCGGCCCGAGCGGTCCGTCTGCTTTTCAAGCAAAAGGCTGTTGGTGTGGTAGGTCCAAAAATAGGGCTGTTCCGTTGCGGAAACCGCCAGCGAGGACAGCCGGTTGAGATTATCAAAGCTGAACGCAACCGGGATGTTTTCCGGCCCGACAGAGTTCGTGGTGCGGCCCATATCATCCTGCTGGAAAGTCGACAGTGTAATGCCATCCCGTTTTACCTCGGAAACCCAGCCGTTTGATCCGTATTCCATGACCGTTTCAAGGCTCAGGGAATCCACCGCATTCGTCAGCCTTCCGAATCCGTCATACCCGAAACGAATGGCCTCATTGAGCGCATTGGTGATCGTCGCCACATCGCGCTTTTCGGTGTAGGTCATCGCGGCCAGCGTGATGCTTCCGGCTTCCGTCACGCGGGCAAGGTCAAAGCCGCCGTTGGTGTAGGCAAAGGACAGCTGATAACCGGAGGGAGTCAGCACATCCGTTAATCGTCCCTGTTCGTTGTAGTCATAGCCCCATGACTGTCCGGCCTCGTCGGAAACGTTTGTGACCTGCAAAGCGGCGTTATACTCGTATTCCGCCTGTGTGCCGTCCGCATATTCGGCGCTGTTGATCCGGCCCTGATACGGGAAGGCTGTGCCAAGGCCAATCGCGAATTTCGTCCGGTGGCCGTTGCGGTCGGTGTAATAGGTTGCGGCTGGATAAGACTCTCCGCCGTTATAGTACAGCACTTCGGTTGATCCGTCCGCATAGGTCGCGGTCAGCGTGCTCCGGTCCCAGGTGCCCATTGCGGACCCGTCCGCGAGCGCATAGTCGAATGATACCGATCCGCAGTCCGTACGAAGCGTCTGGACGTAATCCTGCTGAAGTCCATTGGTGTAAAAAGTGTAATGCGATTCCACGCCGCCCATGTCCCGGACTACCGCCACATGGTCGTTTGAATAAACAACGCTCATCTCGCGGCCAAACGAGTCCGCGATGTTGGTGATCATGCCGCTTTCGGCATAAGAAATCCGGGAGGTTTGCGAAAGCGCATCCACCACGGCAATCAGTTTCGGGTCGGGTTGGCCGTCATAGACCAGGGTGACTGTATTGGAATGCCGGTCCTCGATGCTGCTTAAAAGAGCCTGCTGCACATTGGTTGCCCCCGTGGGCTGGCCGTAATGGTATATGGTTCCGTCCGGCATGGTCAGCGTAAACGCGTTGGTGCCGATTTTCACAAGCTGATTGAACACCCGGCCGGGCGGAATATAGGTATTGGTTCCGTCGGGAGAATACACGTCGTTGCGGCCGTCCGGCATGAAAACCGTAACCATGCCTTCACCGGCGGCAGGAGTTTCCACGCAATAGCTGTGATAGTTGAATATCCATTTCGGTCCAAAAGACGTGAGGTTGTTGTCCGCGTCTATGGCGTTGTAGCTCATCGAAAACGCGATGGCCGGGCCTATGGCCGGTTCGTACCAAAGCGGCGTGTCCGTCACAAAGATATTTACGCTGGCCGGGGCAAAAGACCACGTGCTCATGCCATAGCTGTTCTCGCAACGGCTTCCCCCGATGCGGAACACGTTTGCGCCCTCGTCAGTGTTTGGGTTTTCAATGCCGCAACAGCCGCCGGTATATTCCTTGAGCGCGGACAGGGCCAGCCCTTCCGGTTCATTCCGCCATAGGCGAGCCACTCCGTTCCAGAGACCAGCCAGAAGGCCGTTCTTGATTTCGGGAATCAGCGCCACGCCCGACCATTCGCGGGCGAATTCATCCGCCGACATGACGGCATCATGGTTCAGGATCGGATCGAACAGCGTGACGCTCCCATCCGCATGGGTTTTGTTTACGACCACGAAATGCCGGAATTCATAATGCGCCAGAAAGGGCGTCGGCAGATGTTTTACGTTTTCCGCCATTACCCCTTCCAGCTTCACCCCGTGCCTTCGGGCAAGCGTCACCAGTTCATCGGCCCGGAAACCGTATTCAGGATTTGCGGGAATTGAAAGCACATCACGGGCGGCCTGATGGTTGCCCATTTGAGCAAACAGTTTCGCCAGCGCCTCAGTTCCGCATCGGCGCACGGTTGCGGCGTTTTGTTCGTAAAGGCCGACGCGGAAGAGCCAGTGCCGGGCATAGTCCCGGCGCACCCGGTCGGAATCGCTGCGCAGGATTTCCGCCCATTTCTCTTTGGCTAATGCGAAATCTCCGCGCATGGTCGCCAGCATGGCCAGCCGCAGTTCCGCGCGGTGCAGTATTTCCCCTTCGGCAGTACCGCGCTTGTCCTCATGTTCAGCCATGATTTCCGCAAAGAAATCCTCGGCCTCCGCGTACCGGCCATTGAACCGGGCTTCACAGCCCAGGTGCAATATCGCTTCCGCCTGCCACGGGCTGCCCGGAAACTGCTGGATATGCCGTTTCAGGAGCGCTTTGGAGGTTTTGTAGTCGTGCCGGTTCCATGTGTCCATGGCCCGGCCAAACGACAGGCGGTCCTCAGGCGTGGAGTCGCTTTCTGGCCCCGTGGGCGCGAGATTGCCGCCCAACTGGCCGGAGAGGACGAGATCCTCGTGTGCGAGCGCGCGGGAGAGATCAAGCGGTTTCAGCGACGTCCGTTTGCAGGTGTCGCAATTTCGATCGGCAAATGCAGATGACGAAATCAGTGCGGCGGCGATTAGAAGAATATGTGTTCTGGTGATCATGGCAGTGCTCCTTCCACGGGTTCGATGATGATGATGACAGGCGGCGTGGTATCCGGTCCTCCAGTGTCCTGCGAATCGGGAATCCCGTCACAATCTGTATCCGCATTGAGCGGATCGGTGCCGGATGTGCCCGTCTCGTAGATGTCTGTCCAGCCGTCGTTGTCGTCGTCGTTATCCAGTTCATTAGGAGTTCCGTCCGCGTCCGCGTCACCATCGGGCGAACCGGGCAGCCAGTCGCAGCCGTCCAAAATCCCGTCGCCGTCTGTGTCATCGGAGAGCGGGTCGCTCCAGAAGCCGGTTGCGGTGGCATTGATTTCATCGCCGTCGGTTAGGCCATCGGCGTCGGTGTCAGCGTTTGTGACGCTGGTTCCGTAGTAGTTCCATTCCAGCGAGTCTGATATGCCGTCGTCGTCCGTGTCCGCGCTGCCGGAGTCAAATCCCTGCGCGTCCTCAAGAATATCGCTCAAGCCGTCACCATCGGTGTCGGCGATATATTGCCGGACTTTCACCCGCCACAAGCCATTGGAAGCATCCTCAGTGCAAGCAACAACGGGTGAATTTCCACAAGCCGCCATCGCCACCGAAGCAACATTAGGACCAGAGCCTCGGACAAGATAA
>JAKQHR010000099.1 GCA_029557905.1 Verrucomicrobiota bacterium | reverse complement strand
ACGGCGCACGCGCAGCGTCCGCCCGGAAATCTCCAGATGTTCGGCATACGCCGCCGAAGGCATCTTCAGCTCTTCCGCCAGTTGCGGGCCCACCTGCGCCGTTTCGCTGTCGGACGTGTAGGCGCCGCACAGGACCAGGTCGCAGCCGGGAACTTCCTTCCGGATGGCCCGGGCCAGCACAGACGAAGTGGCATACGTGTCGGAGCCGGCCAGCGCGGCGTCGCAGATCAAAACGGCGCGGTCGGCGCCCATGGCCAGGGCTTCGCGCAGCACCTCTTCGGCCGCCGGGGGCCCCATCGTGATTGCCGTGATGGACGCGCCGTATCTTTCCCGAAGCTGGAGCGCCGCTTCCACCGCGTGTTTGCAGGCGGGATTCATCATGCCCGCCGCCAGGTCGCGCCTAAGCGTGCCGGTTTCTTCATCCCAGGGCAGTTCGGTGACCATCGGCACCTGTTTCATACAGACAACAATCTTCAGCATAATTTCTCACAAAATGGACTGGGACAGAATGGCGCGCGCGATGACCATGCGCTGGATTTCGCTGGTGCCCTCGTAAATCTCCGTCACTCGTGCGTCGCGAAAGTACCGCTCCACGTCATATTCCTTGCTGTAGCCGTAGCCGCCGTGAATCTGAACGGCCAGCGACGAAACTCTGGAGGCGACGCTGCTGCAGTACAGCTTGGCCATTGACGCTTCGCAGCCGAAGGGCATTCCCGCGTCCTTGAGATCGCAGGCGCGGTAAAGCAGCCGGCGCGCTGCCATGATCTCCGTGGCCATATCGGCAATATAATTCTGAATCGTCTGCAAAGACGCAATCGGCTTTTTGAACTGCTGCCGCTCACGCGCGTATTTCACCGCCGTTTCCATCGCGCCCTGCGCAATCCCCAGCGCCTGGGCGGCCACGCCCAGCCGGCCGTTGTCCAGCGTGGCCAGACCGATCTTCATGCCGTCGCCGAGCTTCCCCAGCAGATTTTCTTCCGGCACGGGGCAGTCCTCGAAAAACAGCGAGGAAACCGGGTTGGCGCGCATGCCGCAGAGATCTTCGCGCTCCCCCCTCAGAAAACCGGGGTATTTGCTTTCGACAATGAATACACTGCTTTGCAGTTTGTGCTCCGGCGATGAAGTGAGCGCAAAAATCAGCGCTACGTCGCAGACCCCGCCGTTGGTCACAAAAATTTTCGTCCCGTTCAAAATGTAGTTCGATCCCTGCTTGCGGGCGGTGGTCTCCACGCTTCCCGCATCGGAGCCCGCATTGGCCTCCGTCAGACTGAACGCACCGATTGCGCTTCCCGAGGCCAGCCCGGGCAGATAGGTTTCCTTCTGGCGGGCAGAAGCAAAACACAGGAAAGGATAAACCGCCACGCCGTTGTGGACGGTCACGCACAATCCCACCGCCGCGCAAACGCGGGAGAGTTCTTCCACGACAATGGCGGAACTGACCGAATCCAGCTCCGCTCCGCCATACGCTTTCGGCGTCTGAAGACCGAAGTAATGGAGTTCCCTCATTTTCGCGATGACATCGCGGGGGAAAATTCTCTGCTGATCGATTTCAGCGGCAATGGGCGACAGTTCCGCTTCGGCGAAACTGCGCGTGGAGGCGCGGATCAGCTTATGCTTCATGCACGGGTTATATTGCAAAATTCCTCTCCCGGAATACCCAGAATTTACGGGTCTTTTCTATAAAGTAATGCTCCGGCTGTCAAGGTGAATAAAGAAAAGCAAGCCACCGCTCCATTTGCCGGCGGCAGTTTGCTTTTAGTTTTGATACTGGACTCAAGTCGTCACGGCCGATTATGGTTCCGGCGCCTTGAAGGGCTCG
>JAKQHR010000194.1 GCA_029557905.1 Verrucomicrobiota bacterium | reverse complement strand
GACTGCCTGCATGCCGCTGGAGGCCATCAGCCGTCTGTTCGCGCAATTGACAAAGACCTGGCTGGTCATTGAGTACATTGATCCGAAGGACGGTATGTTCCGAGAACTGCTCGCCATCCGGAAAGACTATTTCAGCGAATTCAGCATCGGAAAACTGGAGGCGGGCTTGTCCGCGCACTTTGAAGTGGTTTCCCGCCACCCGCTCCCGGGCGGCCTGAGGACCCTGCTGGTAATGAAGAAGAGAAATTAGCGGCCTGAAAAGAGCTTCAACCGGCATGCTTTGGGGAACTGATCCTCCTGGTGCTGATCATGAATAAACCCTCTGTAGCCTTTGCCCTGCCGATGGGCTTGACGCTGGGCGGCTCCAATATCTGGTCTCTGCAAATGGCGGCCGCACTGCAGGACGCGGGACATGCTCCTGTCCTGCTTCAGCATCCGCCCGTTGGGGGCGGAAGACTTTTCGCGCTGGACGCGCCTGCGGGTGTTCGGTGCATTCCCTGTCCATGGGCCTACGGCTCCCGTTTCGGCAGGAAACAAATGCAAGCGCTGATTCAGCCGTATGCGCAGGCTCTCCCCGCAGTGTTTGTTCCTAATATGACGACAGCTTCGTATGCCGCATGCGCGCGGCTGACCATGAAGCATTCAGAGGAAATGCGCATGATCGGAATAGCCCACGGACAGGGCGAACTTCATTTGCGCTGGCTCAGTTATTATGAACAGGTGATTCACCGGTTTATCGCGGTCAGCGATGAAGTGGCGGAACTTCTGCGTCAGGCTGTTCCGCATCGCGCCGGGGATATTCTCACAAAAGCCTGCGCGGTGGAGGTTCCTGCGCATCTGAACCGAAACTATTCCGGGTCCGATGAGTCACTGCAGATTGTATATGCCGGGCGAATCACTAATCATGAAAAGCGGGTTTATAAACTTTTGCCGCTTGCCGAAGCTTTGCGGAAGCGGGGCGTTGATTTTCACCTGCGCATCATCGGGGATGGCGGGTTCCGCTGGGGTCTGAACAAAGCCGTTCGGGAACTGACTCCCAGTCTGCAGAAATGCATTGTGATCGAGGGCCCCCGGTCCCCGGCGGATATGGCCTCTGTGTGGGAAGCGGCGGATGTTTGTGTGCTGGTTTCAGATCGGGAGGGCACGGCGGTTTCCATGCTTGAGGCCATGGCCCATGGCTGTGTTCCCGTTGTGACCCGCGTCAGCGGCACAGCGGCGGTCATTGATCACGGGATCAACGGCTTTGTCTCCGACATTGATGATCTTGAGGCGATGGCCGGTCACATTGCAAGGCTGGCAGCGGACAGAACTGTGCTGGCGGAATGCGGACGGAAGGGTCCTGAAAAGATTTCCGCAGACTATTCACTGAAAGATTATCTGGAATGGTTTCAAAGTCTGGTTGACGGGGTATGGAGTAATCCCCCCCGGAAATGGCCCGTCGCGAAACCGTTGATTATGCCAAACGCTGCGGATATGCGTCCCGGCCTTTGGACACGCCTTAAGCGGGAACTTTGCGCGAAGCGAGATTCTTGATAAGTCACATTAAACTGTCTGTATCATTGGCATAGGACATGAGTTTCAACAGTTTCAGTTATGCGCTGTTTCTGCCGCTCGTTCTGGTGGTGACGCAACTTCTGAGGCATCGCATAACAGCTCGAAATGCATTCCTTCTGGCGGCCAGCTATTTCTTCTACGGCTCATGGGACTGGAGATTCCTGAGCCTGATCTGGATTTCAACGGTAATTGACTATGTTTGCGGCCGGCTTCTGGACTGGAAGGATGAAGGGGTTCCCGTACCGGCGGCGGCCCGGCCGCGCCGGAAGGCGATTCTGCTCGTCAGCTTATTGTGCAATTTGGGATTGCTGGGGTTTTTCAAGTACTACGGATTCTTTGTTGAGAGCGCAGTTTCTTTCTTGGCAAGAATTGGGTTGCAGACCCACCTGCCCTCACTGAACATCATTCTCCCGGTTGGCATCAGTTTTTACACATTTCAGACACTTAGTTACACCATTGACGTGTATTACGGGAAACTGCGCGCGGAGCGAAGCCTCCTGAATTTCGCGCTATTTGTGGCTTTTTTTCCCCAACTGGTGGCGGGGCCTATCGAACGTGCGCGCGATCTACTGCCGCAGATGCGCGTATATCGGCCGGTTACGCGCGAGGCATTCTATTCCGGTTTTTATCTGATCGGATGGGGGCTTTTCAAGAAAGTGGTTATAGCTGACAATGCGGCCATTCTTGCGAACGATGTTTTCGGGGCATCATCGCCGGCGGGTCTGGCATCGCTGATTGGAGTCTATGCTTTCGCCCTCCAGATATACTGCGACTTCTCTGGTTATTCCGACATTGCCCGCGGCTCCGCGCGATGCATGGGCTTTAATCTGATGCTGAACTTCAAACTGCCGTACTTCGCGGTGAATCCAAGCGATTTCTGGGATCGATGGCATATCAGTCTCAGCACCTGGCTTCGGGATTACCTGTATATCCCGCTGGGCGGGAACCGGCGCGGGATCAGAAGGACGTATATCAACTTAATGCTTACGATGGTGCTGGGCGGCCTGTGGCACGGAGCAGGATGGACATTTGTCTGCTGGGGAATTTATCACGGGCTCCTGTTGTGTTTTCAC
>JAKQHR010000089.1 GCA_029557905.1 Verrucomicrobiota bacterium | reverse complement strand
GGCCTCGATGGCGGCCTTGATGGCATCGTCCACGCCCACCTTAGCCACGATCGGTTTGTCGTCATAGGTCAGGCCGATGATTGCCAGGATTTCGCCGGCGTGCACGCGGCGGATCGAGGACACCACAAAGAGCGCGGCGGATTCCATGGAGGTGGAAATCACGTTTGACCGGTACCACGCGGTCCAGCGGTCACGGTTGTAATTGGCGAGGGGAAGTTCTTCGCCCTCTTTGCCTTCGGTGTAGAAGGCGTCCTTGCACTGGCCAATTCCGGCGTGAACCTTCAGTCCCAGCTTCTTTGCGCCTTCGCGGAGCGCCCAGGTCACATCCAGATCCGCCACGGCGGGATAGCTCAGCGGAACATACTGCTGCGTGGTGCCTTCCTCGCGCACGGCGGCGGTGGTCACACAGACATCGCCAAGGCCGACTTCCTTCTGAAGCGAGCCGGCGGTGCCGATGCGGATAAAGGTGTCGGCGCCGATCTTGATCAGTTCCTCGATCGCGATGGCGGTGGAGGGGCAGCCGATGCCGGTGGAGGTGCAGGAAACCTTGATGCCGTCCACGGAGCCGGTGTAGGTGCGGTACTCGCGGTTGTTCGCCATTTCCTTCGCATCGTCAAAATAGCCTGCGATCTTCGGCACGCGTCCGGGATCGCCCGGCAGAATGACATAGCGGCCCACGTCGCCTTTTTTAAGACCAATGTGATACTGAACATCGCTGCTGATTTCGCCCATCTTCGTCTCCTGTTTGATGTTTTCAGACGTTAGGCCCGCAATATTCCAGAAATGCATGAGGAATAAAAGGCAATTTTTCTTTCGCCGCCTGCCGGCTTGCCCGGCAGGAGCGAGGGGCCAGGGCGCCAGCCAGTGAACAAGCATGACCTTCTTCACCCGCGACGCAAGGTCGCGGGGGGGGCGAATGGAGAGAACCGATCTGTCGGTTCCGCGATAAAAAGATCAATTATATTTTTCAACCATGCCATGACTTGAATTGTCAAACCCCGGCAGATGTGTCTAATATAGCGGCGTGAGGGACCTGAATCACATGAGGTGGACGGCAATCATTTGCGGTGTGCTGTTTGCGGTCACGGGTTTTGCAAAAGTGGACCTTGTGACGCTTCCGGTGCGCGAGGGTGTTCAACTCACAATCTACAACTCCGCCGATCTGACGCTCGTCCGCGAAAACCGCGCGCTGACGCTGCGCGAGGGCGCAAACAAGCTCCAGTTCTCGTGGGCCAACACGCTGATTGATCCAACCAGCCTGGAAATGATTCCGCTGGCGTTTGCCGCTGATCTGGATGTCGCCGACCTGACCTATCCGCCCCGCACAAGAAATCTGGGCCTGTGGAATGTCAAAAGCGGGCGGAGCGGCAAAGTCCCGGTCGAAATCAACTATCTGACCAGCGGCTTCTCGTGGCGGGCCTTTTATATGGGCACGCTCTCGGAGGATGAGAAGACCATCCGCCTGCAGGGCTATGTCCGCGTGACCAACAACAGCGGCGAGGATTATGAAAATGCCGAAACGCGTCTGATTGTCGGCAAGGTGAACATCATTGACCGGATTGCCGATCTCGCGCGGCGGGATTATCCGTACGGGCAGCCGTGGAAGCTGCCGCAGGAGGATGACAAGGACTATTCCCGGATGAAAAAATCCCGCCGCGAAATGAAAAACGAAGTCATGATGGCGATGGCGCCTGCGCCGTCCTCGGGTGTTACGATGATGAGACAGAAGGAAATCAGGAAAGAGGGCCTGAGCGAATATTTCCTTTATACCATTGAAGGCACTGAAACCATCCCGCACGGCTGGTCGAAGCGGCTGCCGAGTTTAGATGTCGCCGATGTGCCGGTCGTGAACCTGTATAAATTCGAAGAAGATCGTTACGGCGAAAGAACGGTGCGTTTCCTGTCGTTCAAGAACGACAAAGAGCACAAGCTGGGCGATACGCCGATTCCGGACGGGAGCATCAGGGTTTATCGAACCGTGGATGAGGCCGCGCATCTGTCGTATGAGGGCCGCGCCAGTTTCAAATACATTCCGGTGGATGAAAAGGTCGAACTGAACATCGGCGCGGTTTCGGATGTGACGGTCGAGCCCAAACTGATGGATTACAAAACAGATCAGTACCAGTTTGACCGCAAGGGCAACATCCGCGGATGGGATGAAATCAGGACGTTTGAAGTGGAAGTCAAGAACATGCGGCCGGTGCCGGTGAAGATAGAGATCATCCGGAATTTTCACTCGCCTTACTGGGACCTGAAGAAATCAGGCGATTTCGGCGAGTTTGAGAAAACCGACTTGGATACTGTCAAATTCACGCTGGAACTCCCGCCGCACAGCGAAAAGAAATTTGAATACACGCTGATCCTCCATCAGGGGGATCGCCGGAATTGAAACGGAGATGACTATGAGAAAATGCAAATGGTGGATGCTGGTCCTGCTGGCCGCCGCGGCCGCGCAGGTTTCCGAGGCGAGAATCAAACTGGTGGCTTTGCCGGACCGCGGGGACACGGTAATTAGGCTCGACAATCCTGCGGCCACACTGATCGAGGAGGAGCGCGTGCTCACGCTCCAAAAAGGCGTGAACAAGGTGGACTTCGCATGGAACGGCGTGAGCCTTGACGTGGATTCCATCCGGCTCACAGTGCTGTCGCATCCGGAGCAGGTGAAGCTGCTCAACGTCAGCTATCCGCCGAATGAGCAGGCGCTGGTTTGGGAGCTGGCCAGTCCGGAGGCGCTGGAGGTCAAGGCGCGGATCAGCTATCTGCTGAACGGCATTGACCGGCTCATCACCTACAAGGCCGTGGCCGACAAGGAGGAGACGCAGGTGGATTTGAAGAGCCATCTGGTGCTCCGCAATTTTTCAGGCGAGGATTTTACGTCCGCGCGCGTGCTGCTGAACTACGGCGAGGCTTTTGAGCAGGGCATCCAGCACGAGGAAACCAAGCAGCTCCTGTTCATGAAGCAGGACGGCATTCCAATCGAGAAAATCTGGACCTTTGACGCGGCCAAAAAACCGTGGGATCCCGAAAAAGTATCCGGCAATGTGGGCATTCCGGTGACCTACAAGATCAAGAACGAAAAGGAATCAAAGCTCGGTGAAAATTCTCTGTGGGACGGCAAGGTGCGCGTCTATCAGGATGACGGCCATGAAGGAACGATATTCCTTGGCGAGGACAACACGGCGCTGGTGCCGGTTGGCGAGGAAATGGAGGTTTATGTCGGCGACAGCCGCGACCTTGTCATCACGCAGCGCAAGATGCAGGAAAAGCAGATCAACATCCGGCGCAACAACAGCAACCACATTGTGCTGTACGACACCGATGAAATCATCACGGCCAAAATCGAGAACTTCAAGGACAAGCCCGCGAAGCTGCTGCTGATCCAGCACATCCCCGGCCAGTGGGAGATGGAAAAGTGCAGCATGGAATATGAGCGCAAGGATGCCGGCACGCTTGAATTCACCGTGGAGCTGAAACCGCAGGAAACCAGAGAGCTTACGATGCATTATCACAGGAGGAACGTACGGTGAAAAAGTTTCTTCTGCTCATAATAGCATTGGCCGCCTGCGAGGCGCGGGCCAAGGTGGACCTGGTGACTCTTCCTGTGCGCGACCGGGTGCAGCTCACGATCTACAACTCGGCCGATCTGACGCTCGTGCGCGAGAACCGCGCGCTGACGCTGGTCGGGGGGCTCAACAAACTGCAGTTCTCCTGGGCCAACACGCTGATAGACCCGACCAGCCTTGAAATGCGGCCGCTGGAAAATGCGGGCGACATAGACATCATGGCGCTGACCTATCCGCCGCGCACAGTCAATCTCGGGCTGTGGAACATCAAAAGCGCGCGCGGCGGGAAAGTGCCGGTGGAGATTGATTATCTGACCAGCGGCTTGTCGTGGCGCGCGTTCTACATGGGCACGCTGACCGAAGACGAGAAGACCATGCGTCTGGAGGGCTACGTTCGCGCGACCAACAACAGCGGCGAGGATTACGCCGATGCCGAGACGCGCCTGATCGTGGGCGAGATCAACCTGATTGACCAGATCATGATGCTGGCCCAGCGGCAGTATCCGTACGACCGGCCGTCCCAGTATCCGGTGTCCCCAATGGTGATGAAAGGTCTGTTTGCAGGACGAGCCGGGGGGAAAGAATTAGAGGTTCTGGAAGAGGCCGTGGCGTATGATTCTTTTGCGGCAGAGATGCCGGAAACCAAAGAGATTGCGAAGGAGGGCCTGAGCGAATATTTCCTCTACACCATTCCCGGCACGGAGACGATACCGAACGGCTGGTCGAAGCGGCTTCCGAGTTTCGACACCAACGGCATTCCGGTGCTGAACCTTTACAAATACGAGGAAGAGCGCTACGGCAAAGGGGTTCTGCGCTTCCTGAACTTCAAGAACGACACGGAGCACAAGCTGGGCGAGACGCCGATTCCGGGCGGTATGCTGAAGGTTTTCCGGACCACGGACGAGGACGGACATCTGGCCTATGAGGGGCAGTCGGACTTCAAGTACATCCCGGTCAACGAGGATGTGGAGCTGAACCTCGGTTATGTCGGCGATGTGGTGGTCGAGCCTAAACTGATGGACTACAAGACCGACCGCTTCTCCTTTGACTCGCATGGCAACATTGACGGCTGGGATGAGATCAGCACCTGGAAAGTGGAGATCAAAAACACGCGCGACCTGCCGGTCAAAGTGGAGATCACCCGCAACACGGGGATGCCGAACTGGGACCTCGAGCGCAGGGACAGCGTCGGAAAATACGAAAAGGTGGATATCGACAGCTTCAAATTCACCTTGGAGCCGGAACCGAGATCGAAGATGGAATTCACTTATGTCCTGACCAAACACTTCGGGCGCAGGGCTGAATAGGAGGGCATCATGAAAAAGTGGATCATTGTGTTTCTGCTGCTGGCGGCAGCCAGTGCGATGGCGGATGAATATCTGCCTTCGGCGGGCAAATACAAAACCTGCAAAAATGAAGAGGGCAAGGGTTTCTACTGGGTGGACAGTTCCACGGGCCGGACTTGGCGGGCGGATCCGGACAAGAAGGAGTTTGTTTACTGCGGCCAGCCGCCGCAGGGGACGCCTTCGGAGCCGGGCACCTACAAGCCCTATAAAAACAAGGATGGCAAAGGACTCTTCATTCTCAACACGGCCACCGGCGACGGCTGGTGGACCGACGGCAAAGAGTGGGAAAAAATGCCGAAGGATTTGAAGAAAACAGAAAAAGGAGGGAAGGATGGTTAATTGTCGCGAGTGTCAGAAGGAAGTCAGCGAGCAGGCGTTTTCATGTCCGCACTGCGGCGCGCCATATCCGGCAAAGCCGGTTTGGGACGGATGGGGTTATGAATACAAGAGCAAAACCAGCATTGCCGGTCTGCCGCTGATTCATATTTCCTTCAAGTACCGCCCGAACCGCGCGCCGGTGGTGGCCAGGGGGGTGATTGCGATCGGCCAGTTTTCGGTGGGCATCATCAACATTTCGCAGTTCGGGCTGGGGGTGGTGTGCATCAGCCAGTTTGCCATAGCCGGCTACGCGCTGGCGCAGCTCGCAGTGGCGTGGCGGCTGATTGCGCAAGTCGGCCTCTATCTGTCCGAGGGCCGCGGCCAGGCGGTCTACAGCCTCATTGAGCTTGCACAGAAGTTCTTCTGAAAAAGTCCCAATCCCTGGAACTTTTCGCGAAAAAACTTCCAATGGTTGGAACTTTTTGCGTAAAAACTTCCAATCATTGGAACTTTTTTGAACAGAAGTTCCAGTCATTGGAAAAACGGAGAGACCTGGTGAGTTTGAGACATCCGAAGGTGACGGAATGGGAGGCCCGCCTCAAGCGGGTGTTCGACCGCATTGATGACATCCTTGAAGACAAGTATCACGGGGTGTACCGGCTGAGCCCGGTGCGGCCGGAGCGGGGGGCGACATCCAACAAGGAGGCCGACGGGTTGTTCAATGTCGGGGCGGCGTTTACGGCGGGCTTCGGGTCCGAGAAGGGGCCGGGTTACGTGGTGGACGTCAAAATGTCCACGCTGGACCGTGTGTCCCCGGAGGCTCGCCGGGAGATTGAAGACGAGGTGGCTTCGCTGCTCGATGATATGCTTCACTCTGAATTTCCGAAAGGCGACCTTGAGGTGTCCCGTGACGGGCATGTGTGGAAGATTCACGGCGACCTGAGCCTGGACTGAAACTTGGTTTGATCTCCGTCCGCGAATCTGGTTAATTGGTGCGCATGAGCTTCACTACAGATTTCCTGCAGGAGGCCGTGGAAGTGCTCAACCGGCTCTCCGCGGACGAAATTGACGCCGTGGTTTCAAAACTGGCGGAGGTGCGCGCGCGCGGCGGACGGGTGTTTGTGCTTGGAGTGGGCGGCAGTGCCGCGGCGGCCTCGCATTTTGTGAACGACCTGCGCAAGCTGGCGCACCTTGAAGCCTATGCCCCGACCGACAACGTTTCCGAACTCACTGCCCGCATTAATGACGAAGGCTGGGAGTCCTGCTTCGCGGAGTGGCTCAAGGGCTCGCATCTGAAGGCGGCCGATGCCGTGTTTGTGTTCTCAATGAACGACGACGACCTCGAAAAGAATATCAGCCCCAACCTCGTGCGCGCCCTGCAGCATGCGCGCGAAGTGAATGCCTGCATCCTGGGCGTGGCGGGCCGGCAGGGCGGCTATACGGCCCAAACTGCCGATGCCTGCGTCATCATTCCAACTGTCAACGCCAGTCACATCACGCCGCACACGGAGGCGTTTCACGGAGTGGTCGGCCATGCGATTATCACGCACCCCGGACTGAAGGCCGCGCCGACCAAATGGGAGTCGTCGGTATGACCCGGCAGGAGCAGAACCCATGAAGGCCGAACAGACCGCCCCGCGGTTCAGGGATTTGAAGATCAAGATATTTTCTGACGGAGCCGACCTGGATTCCATCATCGAAGCCTACCAGAAGGGGGATGTCAGCGGGTTCACGACGAATCCGACGCTGATGTCGCGCGCCGGCATCACCAACTATATGACATTCGCAACGGAGGTGCTGCGCGTCGTGACGGATCTGCCTGTGTCGTTTGAGGTGTTTTCCGACGATTTCGCCGAGATGAAGGAACAGGCCCTGAAGCTCGCCGATCTGGCCGAGAATGTGTATGTCAAGATTCCCGTCACGAACACGAAGGGGAAATCGGCCTGTCCGCTGATCAAAGACCTGGCCGGCCGTGGCCTCAAGCTGAACGTGACGGCGATCCTGACCCTGAAGCAGGTCGAGGAGGTCGCGGCGGCGCTGAATCCGAAAGTGCCCGCCATTGTTTCGGTGTTCGCGGGGCGCATCGCGGACACGGGCCGCGATCCGGTGCCGTACATGAAAGAATCTCTGAAAATCCTGAAGCCGCTTCCGCTGGCGGAGCTGCTGTGGGCGAGCCCGCGGGAGATTCTCAATCTCGTGCAGGCCGACGAGATCGGATGTCATATCATCACGGTGACGCCGGCTGTGCTGTCGAAGGCCGGCGGGCTGGGCCGCGATCTCGCGGAACTCTCGCTCGACACGGTCAGGATGTTCTATAACGACGCGCAGGGCAGCGGATTCACCATTTGAAAGGCAGGGAGCCATGATCATCACGCGCACACCATTCCGGATCACGCTGGGCGGCGGAGGCACCGACCTGCCGTCGTTCTACGAAGAACACGGCGGCTATGTGTTTTCAATGTGCATCAACAAGTACATGTACGTGATGCTCAATCGCCGTTCGGTTGCCGACCGGAAAATCGTGATCCGCTACAGCGACGTGGAGACGGTGAACACGGTGGATGAGATCCGCCATCCGCTTGCGCGCGAAGCGCTGCGCATGCACGGCGTTCACGAGAACATTGAACTGACCAGCATTGCCGACATGCCGGCGAAGACGGGCCTCGGCTCATCGGGATCTTATCTGGTGGGCCTGCTGACGGCCATACATGCCTACAAGCGGGAGCCGGTTGCGATGGAGCAGATCGCAAAGGAGGCCTGCCGGATCGAAATGGACATCCTGAAGGAGCCGGTGGGAAAGCAGGACCAGTACATGGCCGCGCTGGGCGGCTTCCAGGCGCTGGAAATTGACCGCGACGGCACGGTGCGCGCGGAGAGCGTGCCGGTTGACTTCATGACGGTGAGCGAACTGGTGCTGAAGGCCCGCATCTATTACACGGGCATTCAGCGTTCCGCAACGGCCGTGCTGAAGAATCAGGATGAGGCGGCACGCCGGAAAGAGCGCGCAGACCACAAGCAGGTGGTGGACAGCCTCTGCCGCATCAAGGAGATCGGGAAGGGAATTAAAAAAGCCTTTGACGACTGCGATCTGGATGCATTCGGTCGGATGATGGATGAGCACTGGCAGCACAAGAAGAGCATGTCGAAAAGCATCAGCCTGTCTGTCCTCGACGAGCTTTATGACGAAGTGAAATTGCGCTTTGGCGTGCTGGGCGGAAAAATCATCGGGGCCGGCGGCGGAGGATTTTTCATGCTCTACTGTCCCGGGAAGGGCCGCGAGCTGGATGAATACATGGCCTCAAAGGGGATGCCCCGCATCAACTGCATGCCCGCCCGTGAAGGCGCCAAGGTGGTCACCGACCTGTTTGAATAGTCCGCGCGGTCACGCGCGGCGGGGCAGGCGGCCGGCGATCCAGTCCGCTCCTTCTCTGATGGTCTGGACCGCATAGCTGGATTTCAGGAGGCGGCCCAGTCTCCGGGACTGCCAGCGAGGACTGCGGACCACGCGGCGGTATATTCCGGTGATCTGCTTCTGGAGCGCTTCGGCTCCGGCCCGTGCGTTCCAGACGGCCTCAGGCCGGTCCAGTATCCACGGGTCGCGCGTCCAGCGGAGCCAGTCGTCAATGCCCGATGCCCCGCAGTCGGCGGCTGCCGAGCGATAGAGGGGGCTGTCCATGCAGAACGGAAAAGGTTCCAGGACAATATGGGCGGCCGGGAGATGATGAATCAAAGCCACAGCTCTTCGGACGGCGCCCTTCTTCTCTTCGGGTCCGCCGATCCAGAGACGCACAAACACCTCGACCCCGGCTTTTTCGAGCGAGGAAATCGTGTGTCTCAATGTTCTGGCCCTGAAAGGGACGCCGAATCTTTCCTGCAGTTCCTGGTCGCAGGAGGGCACGATGAAATCAACTCTGCGGCAGCGTGTTGCCGCCAGTTCGGCAATCAGGTCGTCCTCGATGCGGCCCGGGTTCAGCTGCAGGCCCCAGGGCTGCTTGTTGTAGATGCGGTTCAGCGCCCGGCACCACTCGCGCAGGCGGCCTTCATTCCAGACGCCCGGAGGGTCGGTCAGGAATATGTCGGTGACACCGAGATCGGAAGAGGCGCGCACGGACTGCGCCAGTTTGTCCATGGGCCAGAGGCGCAGCGGTTCGCGAATCAGGCCCATGGCCCGGTCGCAGGCTTCCTGTGTATGCCCGCGCGAGAGGCGCATGCGGGCCGGCTGCCGCCCGGCCTGGTCCGGATGGTGATACGCGCGCCAGAAGACCCTGCCCCAGTCCGGCAGGGAGAGGATGTTCAGATCCGGCATCCATGAGGTGGAAATGTTTTTGCCGGGGAAATTCAGTCCGGGAACATTCTGAAGGCGCTTTTCGGAATCGATATGGTCCAGCAGGGCGCGCAGGATGGGCTCGGGGTCGCCCGAAAGGGCGTAATCGGCCCGCGCAACGGCATGGATGTGTTCCGGGAACTGGGAGGGAAACTGGCCGAACATCACGGTGCGTATCTCCGGCCATTTGCGCCTGGACAGCTCCAGTACGGCGGCAGATTCCCCGATGTTGGTCAGGGATGTGTGCACGGCGATGATCTTCGGTCCCTTTACGGCGTTCAGCGCATGTTCGAGTTCCAGCTCAAGATCAGTGAACAGACGGCAGTCGACACAGGTGCTCAGATGCCGGGAGTGACCCTTCAGATAGGCCTGCAGACAGAGGACATCCCAGTCCGGCGCAAACGTGGCCGGATTTTTCCGCGCCAGCCGCAGGGGCGCGGCTCCGGCGGTTCCCTCCGGGGGCTGAATTAAAACAACATGCATCTGATCTGCTCCCTGGACAAATCGTCGCAAAAACTGATTTCAATATGTATACAGCGGGAATAGAATGCATGCAAGTTGCAACTCGTCCCGGATATGAAGATCATAGACTGCGATGTGCTGATCATAGGAAGCGGCCTGGCGGGCCTGACGGCGGCATGGCATCTGCGTGATGCCGGCCGCATCGCCGTGGTCTGCAAGCGGGACCCGATGGAGAGCAACAGCAATCGCGCGCAGGGCGGCGTGGCCTGCGCCATAGATTCGGACGACAGCGTGGAAGAACATGTGCGCGACACGCTGGGCACCGGAGGCGGTCTTTCGCGCGAGGCCCGCGTTCGCGACATTCTTTCGGCCGGCCAGGCCGGCATCCGCGAGCTGGAGAAGATCGGCGTGCACTTCAGCCGGCGCGAGGGTGCGGCGGATTATGATCTCGGACAGGAGGGCGGGCACTCCCATCGCCGCGTGCTTCATGCCGGTGACATCACCGGGCATGAAATCATGCGGGTGATGACCGAGCGCGCGGCGGCGCAGTCCGGCATCACGATCTATCCGGAAACCATGGCCATTGATCTTGTTTCCACCGCTTGGCTCAGGCGTCGCGGAGACAACCGCTGCGTGGGGGCTTATTTCCTCGACTGCAAAACAGAGAAGATCCTGGCCTTCCGCGCCCCGCATACGGTGCTGGCTGCCGGCGGCACAGGAAAGGTCTATCTTTATACCACAAACTCCGATGTGGCCACCGGCGATGGAGTGGCCATGGCCTGGCGCGCGGGGATCCCGATTCAAAACATGGAGTTCATCCAGTTCCATCCGACCTGCCTCTACCATCCTGCCGCCAAATCATTCCTCATCAGCGAGGCGGTTCGCGGCGAGGGCGCTGAACTGATCAACGCGCGGGGCGAGGCGTTCATGAAGCGCTACGACCCGCGCGGTCCGCTCGCGCCGCGCGACATCGTTGCCCGCGCCATTGACCATGAGATGAAAATCAGCGGCGACGCATGTGTCTATCTGGATATTACGTGCAAGGGCGAGGAATTTCTGCGGCGCCGTTTCCCGAACATCTACGCCACCTGTCTCAACTACGGTTTCGACATGGCGCGTGCTCCTGTACCGGTGGTCCCGGCGGCCCACTACTGCTGCGGCGGGGTGGAGGCCGGCGTGGACGGGCGCACAAGGATGAAAGGCCTGTATGTCATCGGCGAGACCGCCTGCACCGGTCTGCACGGGGCGAACCGGCTGGCCAGCAACTCGCTGCTGGAGGCCATGGTCTGCGGACGCAGGGCGGCGGAGGCGATTTGCGCCGCGCCGGCCGAGGCCGTGGCCGGAATCAAAATCCCCGATTGGCAGTACGGCAACGCCGTGCCCAGCGACGAGGCGGTGGTGGTCGAGCACAACTGGAATGAGGTTCGTCAGTGCATGTGGGACTATGTGGGTATTGTTCGCACCACCAAGCGCCTGGAGCGCGCCGCCCGCCGCATTGACAACCTGCAGCGCGAGATCCGGGAGTATTATCTCAATTACTTTGTTACACGCGATGTGCTGGAACTGCGCAATATCGCCGCGGTTGCCGGGCTGATCATCCGCTGCGCCCAGCGCCGCCGCGAAAGCCGGGGACTGCACTACACACTGGACTATCCCGGCCTCGATGAGTCCCGCGACCCGCAGGACACGATTATCGCCGATAAACCCGGTGGTTCCATTGCCACGGTTGAATAATCGGATTGACGAGTCCGCGGTGTTCGGGTTTCCTTAAGTCATGTCAAAGCTTATCAGAGTGGAACTCGGGGACCGTTCCTATAACATTCATGTGGCTCCGGGACTGCTGGCGCAGTGCGGGCAGTTCTGCCGTGACCTGAAGCTGGGGCACCGCTGCCTGATGATCTCCGACGCCAATGTGGCTCCGCTGTACGGCCACATCGTTCGCGAAAGCCTGCTGGAAGCCGGTTTTATGCCCCATGTCTTTGTGGTCCCGGCCGGGGAAACATCTAAAAGCCAGGCCACCCTTTCACTTGCCTATGATGAAGCCCTGCTTCACGGCATGGACCGGAAATCCTTCGTGGTGGCGCTTGGCGGAGGGGTGGTGGGCGATCTGGCCGGATATGCCGCAGCCACCTTCTTGCGGGGAATTCCCTTTGTCCAGATTCCCACCACGCTGATGGCCATGGTGGACAGCTCCGTCGGCGGGAAGACCGGCATCAACCTGCCGCAGGGGAAGAACCTGATCGGGGCGTTTCATCAGCCGTCCGCGGTGATCGCGGACCTTTCCGCTTTCACGACCCTTCCGGACCGCGAATATATTTCCGGGCTGGCGGAAGTGGTGAAGTACGGCGTGATTCAGGATGCCGATTTCTTCGCCTCCCTGGAGAAGAATGCGGACAGAATACTTGCACGTGAACCGGAAACGCTGGCACAGGTGGTGGCGCGCTGCTGCGAATGCAAGGCGGAGGTGGTGCGGCTGGATGAGCGCGAATCCGGCCTGCGCGCCATCCTGAACTTCGGGCACACGCTGGCGCACGCCATTGAGCAGGCCGCCGGATACGGGAAATTCCTGCACGGCGAGGCCGTGGCCATCGGAATGGCATATGCCGCCGCGCTGTCAGTGTCTGTCGCGGGCCTCTCCAATGAAGCCGCGGAGCGCATTATTCGCCTGCTTGAGAAGTTTGGCCTGCCGGCTGCAGTTTCGGGCCTGAACTGGAGCGCGGTTCGCAGAGCCATGAAGACAGACAAGAAAAACGCCGGGGGAACTGTCCGTTTTGTGCTGGCCCGTGAAATCGGCCGGGCGGAGCCGGGCATTGAAGTCAGTGAAGAACTTCTGGAAGAGGTTTGGAATGTCATCGGTCAGTGAATGGGTCGTTCGCGAATATTTTGAGGCTCTGGGTTTTCTGGTCCAGCAGCCGGTAAAATACCAGGTGGCCGCCCGCCGGAAACGCGCCGAAGAGGAGATTGATCTGCTGGTCATGAATCCGCTCGGCGGGGATCATGCCCTGCCTTCAAAGATCCTGTGGAAATCGCCGGATCTGAGGAATGTCACCCGCGCCGTGGTCAGTGTTCGGGGCTGGCACACCGACAAGTTCAGCCCCAAGACGCTGGAGCTTTCGCCGGAGGTTTTCCGTTTTGCGGAAGATGCCGCCATGCGCAAGGCTTCCGGTGTGCTGGGCGAGGGGCCTGTGGCCAGAATTCTGTGCCTGCCGGATCTCACCAGCACGGAGTCGCTTCGCAAAAGGACGCTGGAAATGCTGCGCGGAAACGGCATTGACGGCGTGCTTCTTTTCCGCACGATGCTTCTGGAACTCGTCGCGCATGTGGAGACGCAGAAGAGCTACGAAAAATCCGACCTGCTGCAGATACTGCGTCTGATGAAGAACTACGATCTCATCAAGGACCCGCAGATGGACCTTTTCGCCTCCAAGCGCCGCAAGCGGAAGGCCTGACGTGACGGAGCGCGAAGCCTACATTGCCCTCAACATGCTTGACGGCATGGGACCCGTCCGCGCGCGCAATCTCATCGAACGGCTGGGCTCCCCCGAAGCGGTCTTTGACGCCGAACCCGAAGCACTGATGGAGGCGAAGGGCATCGGGCAGGAAATGGCCGAGTCTATCGTGAACCAGCGCGACGAAATCAACCCTGCGGAAGAAATCGAAAAAACCGAAGCGCTGGGCGGGCGCATCCTGACGTGCCTTGACGATGAATATCCCGCCGCGCTCCGCACCATCTACGATCCGCCGCTTGCGCTTTACATCCTTGGGAAACTGGTTCCGGAGGACAAGCATGCGATCGCGCTGGTGGGTTCCCGCCGCAGTTCGCATTACGGCCAGCAGACGGCGGATCGGCTGGCGTTCCAGCTTGCAAAGGTCGGCTACACCGTCATCAGCGGCCTTGCGCGCGGCATAGACACCGAGGCGCACAAGGGATCGCTCAAGGCCGGCGGCCGGACCATCGCCGTGCTGGGCGGAGCGCTGGACAAAATCTATCCCCCCGAAAACGCGGGCCTTGCGGAGCAGATCGCGCAGCACGGCGCCGTGATCTCGGAATTCACGCTGGGACGCGAGCCGGACAAAACCACGTTCCCGTATCGCAACCGCGTGGTCAGCGGAATGTCCATGGGCGTCGTTGTGGTGGAAGCCCCGTTCAAGAGCGGATCGCTGATCACGGCCGAGCAGGCGATGGACCAGGGGCGGAGCGTGTTTGCGGTGCCCGGCCGCATAGACAATCCCAACGCGCGCGGATGCCATATGCTCATCAAGAGCGGCGCAAGGCTTGTCGAGAATGTGGACGACATCCTGCAGGAATTTGAAATGCTGATCTCGCCGGAGCAGAAGGAGCTGGCCAAAGGGGCTTCCCGTCGTCCGGAAGTCATGCTCACCGACGATGAGGAAAAAATCGTCCGTGCGCTCGGAAGCGACACGCTGGACATAGACACGCTGGCGCGGAATGCGGAACTCAACATCGCATCGGTCAGCGGCCTGCTCATCGGCCTTGAAATCAAAAAAGTCATCCGCATGCTTCCCGGCCGCCTCGTGGAACTCATCGCCCGCGCCGAAGATTTCTGAAAAGTTCCAGCCTTCCTGAGTTCTGATTCGCTTTGTGAATTTTGTGCTTCTTGTGGCAAATGTCCGGAAATATGAAAAAATGGCCACAAAAAGCACAAAAATCGCAAAAAAGTGCCAAAAATGGCCAAAAAACGCTCAAAAAGCCGAAAAAACGGCTAAAAATTCCCCAAAAATGCCCATAAATAGCAAAAAACGGACGAAAATGCGCAGATCATTCATATAGGACTAAATTAGTCCTATATCACTTAATGCGATGAGAATTCCGGTTAACCCGTTCATTGAGAAATTCAACCGAGGCCCTTCAGGCGGGCGGTGGAGAGCATGCCGCAGGCGGCGGCGATGTCCTGGCCCTTGGACTTCCGGATCGTGGTGACGAATCCGGCGTCCTTCAATATATTCTGGAAGATTTCGACCTTTTCGCGGGAAGAAGGAACAAAGGAACTTCCCGGAACGGCATTGAACGGGATCAGGTTGATCCGGCAGTCCAGATACTTGAGAAGCCGCGCAACGGCCTTGGCGTGCGCGGGCGAGTCGTTCACGCTGTCAAACAGCGCATATTCAAACGTCAGCCGCCGCTGCCCGCGGATGGCGGCGCGGCGGAGCACTTCAACGACTTCTTTAATCGGATGCTGTTTTTCCACCGGCATCATGGCCGCGCGCTCTTCGCCAAAAGGTGAGTGCATGCTGATCGCCACGTGGCATGAGCAGGATTTGATCAGTGTCTCCAGCGCGGGCAGAATGCCGACGGTGGAAACGGTCAGGCGGGTGGGGCTCTTGGCATAGCCGTAATCGGCCGTGAAGATTTCCACGGAACGCAGAACGGCCTCCAGATTGTCGAGCGGCTCGCCCATGCCCATATA
>JAKQHR010000040.1 GCA_029557905.1 Verrucomicrobiota bacterium | reverse complement strand
CTATGAGCAGTATCTGGCCGAAGCGGAAAAGCGTGCGGTCGCCGTTCAGGGGCTTCTGACCCCCGAAAACATTGAACTCAATCCCGCCGAGGCCCTGTGCGTCCGCAGGAACCTGGGCGTGCTGCGCGACCTTGGATTCGGAATCTCCGAGTTTGGCGGCCAGACGTACATGGTGGATGCCATGCCGGCGTGCCTCGGGGCGGTTTCCGCCGCGCCGATTCTTCGGGACATGCTCAGCCACATGGCGGCAGGCGGAACTTCAGGCGCGGCCAAATGGTCGCGCGAGCAGCTGGCGCAGGCCGCCTGCTCGGCCGCGGTGAACGCCCGCGTGAAACTCACGCTGGCGGAAACCGAAAAGCTGGTGGTGGATCTGGCCCGCGCCCGGATGCCCTACACGTCGCCACAGGGACGGCCCACGCTGATCTTCATGAGTTTCTCGGAGCTGCGCCGGAAATTCGGCCGCTGATCACGACGACAGGCCGTTGGTTTCGATTTCCGGAACCAGGTCTTCGCGGAAGCACCGGCAGGCGCGTTCATAGCGCTCCTTCTCCGTTTCATCCATGGCGGCCAGAAGCGCCGTCTTGAGCTCTTCAAACGGCTTGCAGGCCATGCAGATCACCTGACGGATGTCGGCGATGCTTTCCTCGACCCGCTGGTTGTAGACCGCCGTGGGCCGCGCGGCGCGGTCCTCCTGCTGCAGAAAGCGGAACAGAAATCCCTCCTCCTGCTCGACCTGGTGCTCATGGGTCAGCAGCGCCCGGAGCGCCTGCAGATCGTGCCCGATCAGCATGAGCAGGTGATTGAAATCCTTCTCCTTGTCTATGGCCACAGGGGCCCGTGCGGCCAGCGTTGCGTTACGGCTGGCGGCCGTGACCAGGCGTGTGATGTTTTCGATGTGCTGCACCAGCCGGTCCCTCCCGATCCGGTCGAGCGGGAGCGATATCAGGTCGTGGGCCTTTTCGAAATACACGGTGAGCTGCGCCAGATGGATCGGCCGATTCAGCTGAAAATGCGTTTTGCTCATAACCGTTTTCTGTCTTCACCCTACCAAACTTACGATTCACGGGGCAACAGAATGTTTTCGGAGGGACGGACTCTTTTGCTGTTGCACTCGCCGCCGGATTCTTCATGATGAAGCACGTCATGAAAACTTCCAATGATTGGAAAATCGCGCGCAAAAAGTTCCAATGATTGGAAAAAATGAGTCCAGAAGTTCCAATGATTGGAAAAAACGGCCGATGTCCTCGTATGCCAGAGTGGTGGTGGAAATAGCCCTGAACAGGGAATTCGACTACATCATTCCCGAAGCGCTCAGGGATGCCGTCGCGGTGGGTTCGCAGGTGGTGGTGCCGTTCGGCAAATCGGAGGTGCGAGGCTTCGTGGTGGCCCTGCCGGAGCGCTCGGATCGGAATGACCTGCGCGAGATAATCCGGCTGGTGGGGAAGAAGCCGCTGATTTCCGGGCGGGTCATGGAACTGGCCCGCTGGGTGGCGGAATACTACGCCGCGCCGGTCGAAACCGCCGTGCGCACGGTGCTTCCCAGCGCCGTGCGCCAGAAAAACGCCCGCTTCAAGGAGCAGCTCTTCGTGATCCCGATGGATGCCGCCTCCGATGCCGAGGCCGTCCGGCGGCTGCGCGCGCGCTCCCCGCGGCAGGCCGCGGTTTTGGACATCCTCCTGTCAGGCGAGGCCATGTTCCTCAGCCACCTTGCCAAGACCGCGGGAACCACGGCCGGAACGGTTCGGGGCCTTGAAAAAAAGGGCTTCGTGAGGATCAGCCGCGAGGCGATGGCTCGTGATCCGCTGGCCGGCCAGACGGTTCTCCGCACGCAGCACCAGAAGCTGATGCCGCAGCAGGAGGAGGCCTTTGCGCTGATCCGGCGCGCCATGGACACGCTGGCCCCGCCGGTCGTGCTGCTCTACGGCGTGACCGGAAGCGGCAAGACGGAGGTTTACCTGCAGGCCATTGATCATGCCCTCAAACAGGGGAAGGGCGCGATCATCCTGGTGCCGGAAATTTCCCTGACCCCGCAGACCGTCGAGCGCTTCCAGAGCCGCTTCGGGGACGACATTGCCGTGCTTCACAGCCATCTCTCCGGAGGCGAGCGGCACGACGAGTGGCACCGCCTTCACTCCGGGAAGGCCCGCATCGCCATCGGCGCGCGGTCAGCCCTGTTTGCCCCGATCGAAAATCTCGGTCTGATCGTGGTGGACGAGGAGCACGAGCACAGCTACAAGCAGGGCGAGGCGCCGCGCTATCACGCCCGCGATGTCGCGGTGATGCGCGGTCACATGGAAAGGTGCGCCGTCGTGCTGGGCACCGCCACCCCGTCGCTGGAATCCTGGCACAACGCGCAGACCGGAAAGTACGCGCTGGCGCGGATGCCGCACCGGGTGGACCACCGCAAGATGCCGCATGTGCGCGTGATTGACATGCGCCTCGAGGCGTCAAAAACGGGACGGGTGACGATGTTCTCATCCGAACTGGTTGAGGCCGTTCGCGCGCGCCTCGCGCGGGCCGAGCAGGTGATCCTTTTCCTGAACCGCCGCGGGCATTCCACCTCGCTGATCTGCCCGAAATGCGGCTATGTGGCGACCTGCAGCGCATGCAGCGTGCCCCTGACCTACCACAAGGTCACCGAGGAGCTCCGATGCCATATCTGCGGCGCCATTGAACCCGTTCCGGACCGTTGTCCCAGCGAAGAGTGCCGTGATCCCCGCATCCGCTATGCCGGGATCGGCACGCAGAAAGTGGAGCTGGCCGCGGCCAAGCTGTTTCCAAAAGCGAACATTCAGCGGATGGATGCCGATGTGACCACGCAGAAGGATGCCTACAGCCGCATTCTGGGCGACTTCCGGGTGGGGAAGACCGACATCCTGATCGGTACGCAGATGATCGCGAAGGGACTGCATTTCCCGAATGTCACGCTGGTGGGTGTGATCGCGGCGGATGTCGCGCTGCACATGCCCGACTTCCGCGCGGGCGAGCGAACCTTCCAGCTTCTCACGCAGGTGGCGGGCCGCGCCGGGCGGGGGGATGTTTCCGGCGAAGTCATCGTGCAGACCTTCACCCCCTTTCATCCCTCCATCCAGGCGTCGAGCCGGATTGATTTTGAGGGTTTCGCCGACCAGGAAATGGAATTCCGCCGGGAACTGTTCTATCCGCCGTATTCTCATCTCATCTGCATCACCGTGCGCGGGCGCGTCGAGGAGCAGGTGAAGTTTTCCATTGATGCCTTCGCGAAGACGCTGTTCCCGATGCTTCCGGAAAAGGTGGTCAGGGGCGAACCGGCGCCCGCGCCGCTGGCGCGCACCTGCGGGCAGTACCGCTGGCAGATCATGCTGCGCGCGGCGTCCGCGCGGGCCGTCACCGGCCCGCTGCGCACAGCGCTGGATCAGTTCCGCTGGCCGAAAGAGGTCCACTGCACTGTGGACGTGGATGCCATTTCGCTGATGTGACGGTCAGCGCTGCGACTCCTGTATCATGGGCGGTTTGGGTTTGGGCGAGGCCATGCGGGCCAGTTGCTGCTGGGTCGTTTGCTGAAAGAGAAGCGTTCCGCCGGGATCAAAGAGCGTGACGATTATTCCATACATCTCTTTCCCTGTTTTTCTCTTGTAACCGTCATATTTCAGGGAGCTGCTGTAGGTGCCGATGTCACCGGCATCCACCATAACGGATTTTCCCCGGGCAATGCCGGAAATCGGGATCTGCTGGACTGCTTCAAGCTTCAAGTCGTCGTTGACCGCACTGCGGCTGTAATACTCGACGGTCAGCAGAGACTGCGGGGGAATGGCTTTGTTTCTGGCGCTGATTTTGATGCGGGGCGTGTGGTAGAGAACGCCGTCTTCCTGCTGGTATCTGAGGCAGGGCGATCCATCCCGGACCACTCTGTACTGGTCTGAACGGATTCCGAGCCATGCGTCGAAGCTGTAGAAAGCGGACCCCGCCCGGCTTTCCTGCGAAGTGAAATACA
This sequence comes from Verrucomicrobiota bacterium, assembly GCA_029557905.1. Taxonomy (GTDB): domain Bacteria; phylum Verrucomicrobiota; class Kiritimatiellia; order JAKQHR01; family JAKQHR01; genus JAKQHR01. The sequence continues at coordinate 2,425 of JAKQHR010000040.1, read as the reverse complement.
GGCGGCAGGATTTAAAGTCTTTGGAAGGATCGGCGGCGGGCGGTTTGGATTCATATATGACGGGTTTGGAGGGATAGGAGCCGGTGCTGTGAATCGTCATGCCGCCCTGCTGGGTGATCACCTCGGTTGACGACTGGTTTGCTGCCGTTCTTGCCGGAAGCACAACATTCACTCCCGGCTCCGTCCGGGGATGCGGATGAGGCCCCGATTCCTCCTTTTTCCCCTGCACCAGATAATCCACCAGATTCAGAAACAAATCACGACCCTGTGCTGACATGATGTCGGGCGAGCCGGAATATCCCCAGAACAAAAAGCGATTGTCCTCCAGAAGCACCGGATAGGCGCCGGGGCGGGAGGCGGACTGCACAATGGGCCGCAGATAAGATGGCACAGACTGCAGCATAACGGCCGTTCCCGTTTGCATTTTGCTGTACAAATCGAACCCGTTTGATGAAATTGGAATTGGACGTGTCTTCTTCAGGGTGCTGTGGAGCGGGGTGATGGGGATGACGCGGCTTTCCGGAACCATGGTCGCGTGCTGCACCATGGAGAGCTCCAGCTGACGAAGAATCGTTCTTGCGGAATCTCCCACGGCTATGACGGGCACATCGCTGTTTTTCACGCTCAAAAGGAATTCAATGAACGCATCACTGTCCGGCGGCATGTGTGCGCACGCCAGAACAATCAGGCGCGTACGTTCTGCGACAGCTGCCCGCAGTTCCGTGTAGGGAACGGTTGTGATGAAGTAGCCGCCGTCTTCCAGCAGGCTCTTATAGGAAGCCGTAATCAGTCTGTCGGGCCCGCTCACCAGCGTTACAGAATTGGATTCCACTTCGCCTTCTGCCTCCAGCCGGTTCGCTCCGGCAGGCAGACCGTCCGTTTCAGGCCGCCTGACTTCAGGTGGGCGGAATTCGGGCCTCGCGTCCTGTGCGCGGCAGGTCAGGATCATGGCTGCGGCAGCCAGTATTACGGAAAGTGTTTTCATCTCCAGTGTATCCCTTTCTTCCCTGTTTCACTATACCTGTATTGCATCACTCAATCCATGCGGTTGCCGCCGCGATGTCGTCGCGATAGCGCGGCTTTTTCGCCGAATACTGCTCCGCAAGGTGGATCATGTCCGGCACCAGATGCTGCCACTGGCCGGGATGGAGCAGATGCCCGCCCGTGTCCAGGAAGTTGACCAGCCATGCCTCCAGCGAAAACTGCTCCTCCGTGAGCCGGTAGTTGTTCAAATCCAGCAGCCCGCGTATCAGAGGCAGAAAAATCCCGTCCGTGGCGGCAAAGACGCAGCACGGCTCCGGCAGTTCGACGGTGCGTTTCGAATTTTCAAGCGCGGCCCGGACATTCTCGGTGTCGGGCTTGCCCCAGTAGCCGTGAAGGGTGCGGCTCAGTTCCAGCAGCTCGTTTGAAAGGAAGGTGTACTCCTTTTCCACTGCCATGACCATGGCCAGGCTGTTCTGGTCCCGCGTCAGCATCGTTGCGGCGGGGGCCCGGTCCGGGCGGTGCTCAAGCAGATAGGCGCGGCAGTCGCCCAGCTGCATCACGCGGCACTCAGAGCCGTGCATCAGGCAGAGGGTGATGCAGAACCCGAATATGTCGCGCCTGTCGCGGTTGAGCGGGAGCAGTGCGCTGTTGCTTCGCAGCAGCAGCTCTGTGACGGCCGCATCCAGTTCATCCAGAGTTCCTGCTCTTCCGTTCGAGATGATTTCCCCGAGTTCCCTGTCAAAAGCGGAGATGAATTTCTTCATCGGTCCGGTGGCGGACTGTCCGATGGTGTCAATGGCGGCGATGACCCCGCGGCGCTCTGCGCCGTTCAGCGCCGTGTGATGCAGGGCGTAGTCGGAACCGCTGCGCGGTTTCTTGATTCCGCTGGTCTCAAGCGCATTCATGCTTCAGCGGCCGAAACGCCCCATGGTTTCACCCTGCGCCAGAATATGACCCGCCATGGCCTTCTGCACGTCCTTCATTTCTGTCCGGGGGGAGAGGTCGAGTTTCTTGTCGAGTGCATAAACCCGGAAAAAATAGCGGTGCGGCCTGCCCGGCGGCGGACAGGGGCCGCCATAGCCGGGCCGGCGGAAGTCCGTGATGCCCTGAATGCTCCCGTCGGGAAGCTCGGGATCCGGTTCCACGTCCTCGGGAAGCTCGCGCGCTTCGGGCGGAAGATTGATCAGCACCCAGTGCACCCATCCTCCGGGGCAGTCGGGGTCGTCGGAGAGAACGGCTATGCTCTTCGTGCCCGCGGGCACCGCGCTCCACGACAGCGGCGGTGAGACATTGGCTCCCTCGCAGGTGTATTGGGCCGGCATGGCGTCGCCGAGTGCAAAGGCGGCGCTCACAACGGTCAGACTGATGATGTCCATGGCTGTTCTCCTGTCTGATTCAGCTTCCAGCCTATCACAGCGGGCGCAGGACTCAACAGCGGATT
>JAKQHR010000029.1 GCA_029557905.1 Verrucomicrobiota bacterium | reverse complement strand
ATGTGAATGGCTTGCCAGAATGAAGTCTCTGCGTCCCTGCGCCTCTGCGCGAGTATCCTGCTTATTTTTTATCATGGTTATTTGCCCCTCTGGTTTTTGAGATATGAATGAAAACGTAGTTATACTCGGTGCGGGCCTGGCGGGACTTGGCTGCGCGCGGGCTTTGCCCGGCGCGCGGATTTTTGAGGCGGAATCCGAACCCGGCGGCATGGCGCGGTCGCATACGCATGACGGCAAAACATATTTCGATCGCGGATGCCATATCTGCCACTCGAAGGATCCGGCATGGCTTGATTTGCTGAGGGTGAATGATTCCTCTGTCGCGGCGACGTCGCGGAGCCGGGTGGTTAATTACTGGCACGGGCACTGGATCACCTATCCGGTGCAGAATCACCTGCTGGAACTGTCTCCTGAAAACCGCATTCGGGCGCTTGCCGATTTTGTGTCCGCCCAGATCGTGCATAGGGGCCGGATCCCGGCCAATTACCTGGAGTGGTGCCGCTTCCATTACGGCGAATATCTCACACGGAATTTCTATGAGGAATACACCCGGAAATACTGGCGCACGCCCATGGAGGAACTGGCCACCGACTGGCTGAGCGGACGCCTTCTCCCTTCGCAGATTGAGAAGGTGATTGCGGGTGCCATTGCTGAACAGCCTGAAGATCAGCCGGCGTTCGCGAGCTTCTATTATCCGTCCAGCGGGGGGTATTTCAGCCTTTTCGCGCCGCTTTACGAGGATATCAGAGTTGTTTGCGGGGCGCGGGCCGAAGAACTGGATCCAAAGAAAAAGAAAGTGACATTCAGCAATGGCCGGCAGGAAGATTATGAATATATTGCAAGCTCTGTTCCTCTGCCCGAGCTTGTTCAGATGATTAAAGAGGCTCCTGCTGATGTGCGCCGGGCAGCGGATGCGCTCAAACACCTGCGGTTGCTCTGTGTGGATATGGTCATTGCCCGCGATAATCTGACCCCCAATCACTGGTTCTACATCTATGACAATGATGTGGAGGCTTCACGCATTTCCTTCCCGGGGAATCTGGCTCCGGGATCGGTGCCGGCCGGCCACACGGCACTGCAGGCGGAAATCTTTCGCCGCACAGATGAGGCCGTTGCCCCGGCGGAACTGGCGGAACAAACGATGCACCGGCTGGCCCGTCTGCTGAAGTATAAGCCGGACGACGTTGTCGCGCTGCATGTGAGAGAAGTTCCAATGACATATGTTATCTCAGATTACGCTCGCGCCCCGGCGGTTAAGGCCGTTCACGACTGGCTGAGGGGTTTGGACATTCTTCCGATGGGTATGTACGGCGAATGGAAATTCCTGTGGTCGGATGCCGCCTTCCGGTCCGGCGAAAGAGTCGCGCAGTCGATTGCAGGCGGGAAGGCCTGATTTGAAGATCAATATTCTGGTGCCTGATGTGAGCTCTCCGACCGTTGGTGCGGCGGTCGCTCTTTATGGTTATCTTTCCGCCGGGCATGAAGTGGACATTGTCGGGCCGGACATGGGGGCGGGGGTGTGCAGCATGTATCGGACTGCCGCGCCGTTTCGTCCTGTAAAGTGTCCCCGTCTGTACCGATTGCCCGATTTCATCTGGCAGTCCAGGCGTCTGGACGCGTTGCTGGATGGAGATGTCATCGTCTCCATCAAGGCATATGCAAATACTCTGCCGTCGGCTCTCCGCGTGAAAAAGAGACGCGGCAGCGCGGTCATTGTGTATTTGGATGAATGGGATGGAGCCGTCTATTATCAGTTGAGCAGAAGCAGACGTTTAGGGGCCTGGATGAGAGAATGGCATCATCCCATGAGTGAGATATACACACCGCTTGTGGAAAAGATGATTCCCTCTGCAGATGCGGTGCTTTCCACCACTCAGTTTCTCCGGGACAAGTTTGGCGGATATGTGATCCGAATGGGGGTCGACTGCAAAAAGTTCTGTCCTCAACCGGAAGAACGCGTGGCCCGGCTCAGGAAGTCCCTTGGCCTGGAGGGCTGTCGCCTCATCGTGTTTGGCGGTGTGGCCCGGCCGCATAAGGGGATTGAGCTCCTGCTGGATGCAATCTGCCGTGTACACAGCTGCAAAATACGATTGCTTGTGGCGGGCCCGCGAACCCCATGGCTTGAACGTTTGATGACGAACCCGGAATACGGCCATGTGCTGCGCTGTGCAGGAGATGCGCTTGATGCCGCTTCTGTCATCAATCAGCAGGTCCATGACCGGCTCCCGGAATATCTTGATCTTGCAGATGTGATTGTCCTGCCGCAGCGGGACACACTTCTGGCGAGGTCGCAAATGCCGATCAAGGTTTTTGAGGCCATGGCCATGGCCAAGCCGATTATTGCATCAAACGTTTCTGATCTTCCGGTTGTGCTGGAGGGCTGCGGCAGGATTGTGCCGCCGGATGATCCCGCCGCACTGGCCGAAGCCGTTGAACATGTGCTGAATCATCCGGAAGAGGCCGCGGCTATGGGCCTGGCCGCCCGCAGAAAATGTGTGAACATGTACAGCAGAGAGCAAACCGAAAAAGAGATTCTGGAAATATTCCGGAAACACGACAGGAGGGCGGGCAGAGCATGAATTCGTATTGTTCAGCCGGATTGTCCCGCATCCTGATCGACCGGCGCGATGGCTTCCGCATGAAGGTTCTTAAGGCGGCCGACCGGTTGCAGGCGGCCGACCGCCTCTCACGCGATTTTATTCACGCTCAGCAGGGAGCTGCTCTTGCCGCGCTGCTGGAGCACGCGCGGGATACAGTTCCGGCGTGGAGAGACAGAATTAAAGGGCCCGAACACATTGAAGGGGCTGACGCATACCATGTGCTTCAGGATATACCCGTGTTGTCCAAGGAGGAGCTGAAGGAAAACATGGCTCGCTTTCTGTCCTCGGTTTCGGGTGGCGCTGTTGACAATGCAACCGGCGGTTCTTCCGGCATTCCGTTGAGATTCAAGGTGGACCGCATGCGGCAGATTGCGGGGGAGGCTGCGCATATCTGGGGAAACAGCATGACGGGGTGGAAGTACGGTGATCGCCTGGCCATGCTCTGGGGATCGGATCAGGATGTGAGGGAGGCTCTTGCGGATGCCCGTCGCGCGCTGCGCTGCTGGATTGAAAATATCCGCTGGTACAATGCCTTTGACATGGGTGAAGACCGGATGGCGGAATATCACCGGGCGATGACCCGATTCCGGCCGCATTTGATGGTGGCCTATGCCGGCTCTGCGTACGCCTATGCGGATTATTTGAGGCACCGTCAGATTGTTCCAGACTATCCATTGAAGGGGATTGTGACTTCAGCTGAAGTCCTGACAGACGATATGCGCAAAACCATCGAATCGGTGTTCCAGAAGCCGGTTTATGACCGCTATGGAAGCCGGGAATTCGGCCCGGTGGCGGCGGAGTGTTCTGCGCAAAGCGGAATGCACATCAATGAAATGGACTGCGTACTGGAAATACAGAGCGATGATCCCTGCAGCATCCCCGGCCCGATTCTGATCACTTATCTCAGAAACTACGCCATGCCGTTTATACGCTATGACACGGGCGATCTGGGGGTGTTCATGCCCGAAGAGGAATGCGCCTGCGGCCGGAAGACCCGGCGCCTGGCCCGAGTGATCGGGCGGCAGTCGGATATTATTACAACGGCATCGGGCAGACAAATCCACGGTGAGTGGTTCACCCATCTCATGTATGGACTTGAGGGCATCCGGCAGTTCCAGCTGATTCAGGAGACACGGTTTCAATACCGGCTGGTTCTGGTGGCTGACTGGCATACAGCCAGTCGGCACGAAAATATGCTGCGGGAAAAGATTCTGAACGCTGTGGGTCCTGAGAGCATTGTGAATTTTGAGTATGTCCAGCATATTTATCCTATGCCTTCGGGCAAGCACCGGTTTACAGTGTCGATGGTCGGCAGATGAGGGGCAACGGCGCAAAGTGGCAAGGGCACAATGTGGAGCATGCAATGGGGACCACGGGCTTGAGGCTTTTGACTAAAAAGCCTTGAAGATACGAACAGTATGAAGAAGAAACCACGGATT
>JAKQHR010000022.1 GCA_029557905.1 Verrucomicrobiota bacterium | reverse complement strand
GGGAGAATCAGATTCCACTGCAATGATTTTGAAGGGCACGGAACCTCCGCGAACTTCAACGCACTGCTCCACCACCGCCACAGGAGTGATCTGCCCATAGAACAGGCGCGGAGGAACCGCTTCGATGCCGATCATGGCGGTGCCGTCGAGGAACAGGGTCAGGTGGGGGGTCATCGGATCGTTGGAAGTCACGGTGATCGACTTGCGCTGGCGGCCGCTTCGGCCGCGGAGCGAAAGCCGCGCCGTCAAATCGGCCGTCTCGCCGGGCGCAATGAGCTTGGATGAGATATTGGCAACGGTGCAGCCGCAGGCGGCGCGGATGTTCGATATCTCCAGCGAGAGATCCCCTTCGTTTTTAATGACGAAAGTGTGTTCAACCGTTTCAGAGTTGTCTTTTTCGCCGAATTCAAACGTCGGCTGGTCGCATACGATTCGGGGGGCATGAGCGGGTCCGGCTTCCGGGGCCGGTTCTTCCTGCGCAAAAAGCGGGGCAACCAGGACTGCGGCTGTGCAAACGGCAATAAATTTCTTCATGACAATCTGTCCTTTCTTTGTCACAGACACCGGAGCCCGGACAAATGTTGAAAATCCGCGGACAATTTACAGTCCCTGGCCCGTCTTTGCCAGCGCAATACTAGAAGAAAAAGCGGAGGCCGAGTTCCAGGCGGGTGTCCATATCCGACAGACCTCCTTCTTCGGAGTATACGTCCTCGGAAGCCCACTCCAGCACCGCGGCCAAGGAAATGGCCACTCCTTCGGTTACAAAATACTTGGTTCCGGCGGCCGCCTTGATCACCATGCCGCTGTCATTCTTTCCGTCCACATCGAACCGTCCATAGAAAAGTCCGCCGCCAATATACGGCACCAGTTCAGTCCCCAGGTCGAAGTTGTATTCGGCCTCCGCTCCGATCTTCCAGAGCGAGAGCGAATCACTTTCCCGCAGGCCCATAGCCAGGCCCGCTTCGAAGCAGTCCACAAGGAAAATGCCGTAAAACACGTCCAGAAGGAGAAGCGTGTCGTCGGCCGTTTCGAAATCAACCAGGCCGCTCAGGCGAAGTTCACTGACGCCCTGATCCAGAAGCTGGGCGGAAGCCCCGGCGGTCAGCAGTGCCGAGAGCAGGATAATGACTGTTTTCTTCATTTTGAACTCCTTTCATTGTTTAAAGGAATGAGCAGGGCGGAATTGCTCTTCATGTCTTCCGCAAGCAGTTTGGAGAGCGCTTCATACACCGGGCCGGGCCGGCCAGCCCCTATGGGAAGGCCGTCGTACTCAACCACGGCTGTCACGTTGACCGTTGTCCCCAGAATCAGGACTTCCCCGGCGGTCTTCAGATCCTCCCGGGTGATGTTCTGCTGGCGCACCTCCTTCAGCAAGCCGCCGGCCACCAGGGGACGCGCCAGTTCCATGACGCGAATCATGGTGGTGCCCGTGAGAATATGAGCCGCATGGGGATAAGCCAGAATCCGGTCCTTCGTCACGACGGCGACATTCTCCGTCGCCCCCTCCGCGAGAAACCCGTCGGTGTCAAAAGCGACCACGAAATCCACCTTGCGGTCCACCGCCTCCTTCTTCATGAGCACATTCGGCAGATAGTTGCAGGTTTTGACACGGGCAAAGAAGGACGGCTTCACCGGCACCGCGCTCGTTTCTACACGCGCGCCCCGCGGATGGGTCTGCATGAAGGGCGGCGGAAGTCTGGAGGCGACAATGTATATCTGCGAACGGGGCGAATCATAGGGGTTGACGTTCAGGCTCCCGGGCCCGCGCGAGATCAGCAGCCGTATCAGCGAATCGCCGTGGCCGCCCGCGCACACAGTATCGCTTATCAGCTCAATCAGTTCCTCATCCGGGCAGGGCGGCATGATGGCCAGCGGTTTCATCGAGTGCTGGAGCCGCCTGAGATGCGCAGCCAGATTGTAAATGTTCCACCCGCTGCATTTGATGGATTCAAACACGCCGTCTCCCCGATGGACAAGGTGATCATCAACGGGAATCATCATCAGAACCGGATCCGTGACAATTCCTCCCAGGACGCTTGAATACATGGCATAATAGGCGTCATGGAAGGGCTGGCGCGCTGCGGCCAGCCGCGCCGGGAGTTCGGCGGCGCTGATTACGGGCGGTTTCTTGTGCATGGATGATTATTTACAATGTCAGGGCGTTTGTGTCTATGCTTGTTCGTCCGGTTTGTTCTATACTGACGGCCACTATGGAAGAAAAAACGATCAGAGAACCGGCGCGGAGAGGCCCGCTGCCGGCCCATGTCATCCCTTTTGCGGCGTGGATTGCGGCCATGGTGCTGCTTCCAGACACCGCATGGGCTTACGCGGTCCGCACCATCCTCTCAGCCGCCCTGCTGATCGGGCTCCGCCCGTGGCGATATTATACCAGGCCTGCACTTCGCCATTTCCCCCTTGCCTTGGCAGCCGGATCGGCTGTGTTTGTCCTCTGGGTCCTTCCGGAATCAGACTGGATGCGTTCGCAGGCTCCGGCGCTGGCCGCGCTGTATGACCGCTTTGCAGTCATCGGCAGCGCGCCCCCGCCGGACGTGTCGCCGCATGCGCCGGGAACCGCGGGCTGGCCGCTGACCGTGATTCACCTCCTTGGAACCGCTCTCGTAATTGCCGTTGCCGAAGAATTTTTCTGGCGGGGATTCATCTATCGCTGGCTTCTGGATCGCGACTTTATCGGGGTGCCCGCGGGACGGCTGGACTGGCAGATGCTTCTGCTTTCTTCGCTTGTGTTTGGTTTCGAGCACGACCGCTGGCTGGCCGGGTTTGCCGCGGGAATTGTTTATGCACTGGTTTTCGTCCGAACCCGCGACATCTGGAGCGCTTGCGCAGCCCACATCACCACCAATCTGCTCCTCGGCCTCTATGTGCTCGCCACCGGCGCATACGCTTTCTGGTGATGATATCCTCTTAGAGCTCGCCGAATATCTCCTCCAGCACATCCTCGGTGGTCACCAGCCCGAGAACTTGAGTCGCCTCATCTCTCACAATCAGCATGGGCTGCCGGGTCACGCGCATGCGGGCCAGCAGGTCATCGGCCGGGGTATCCGCGGCGACATAGCTGGGAGGGCGCATATAATCGCGGGCGGTCCGAGGACTTCCGCTGCTGTCACCCAGCACGTCCAGGATGTGCACAATGCCCCTGATTCCGGCCCGGCTTCCCTCAAACACGGGCATGCGTGAATAACCGCTGTCGTGTGCACGCGCGATGATTTCCTCGCGCGGGGCGGAAAGTTCAACAGCCACCATGTGCTCTGTCGGAATCATGATCTGGCGACAGGTCTTTAAAGGCAGATCAAACACGCGCTCAATCATCATACGGCGGGCGCGGCCCAGTTTCCCGTCGCTGGCGGCCTCGGCCGTGAGTCGCTTCAGTTCCTCGCGCGTGATGAAGGCCGCAGACTCCCCCTCACCCGCCGGCAGCGACGGGAAAAGCAGACTTGTGACAGACATGATCGCGCGGTTCACGGGATGAAATATTCGGCCGGCCACATCCAGGAGGCTGATCACCGGAAGCGTGCGCGCCGACGGATTGCTCTGGAAAAAAGCTTTCGGGAGATATTCAGCAAACACGAGAATCACGAGCGTCATGACCACAGGCGCAAGCACTGTGCCGGTTTGCCCGAAGAGCCGGGCGGCCACATGCGTAGACAGCACCGAAATGGACACGTGGCTCAAATTGGTCCCCACCAGCGTCGTGCCCAGAAGATGATCCGGGTGGTCCAGGAAATACTTGAGGACCGGAGCGCCGGGCGCCTTGTGATGCAGCAGATGCTGCAGACGCAGACGATTCGTGGCCACCACCCCGGTTTCCATTCCGGCAAAAAATCCGCCCGCGGCCAGAAAAGCGAGAATCAGGATTATCTCCAGAGCAATCATGCCCTCTCCTCTCCCGCCAGTTTCTCCAGCATCACCAGCTCAATGCGGTGGCGGCGCATTTTGCGGACTGTGGCCCGCAGCCCATCCGCCAAAACCGCTTCACCAAAACGGGGCAGACGGCCGGCCTTGCTGATAATCCAGCCCGAGAACCGGTCAACTCCCTCTTCGCTCAGCCGAAGGCCCAGTTTCTGATTGAGTTCCGCCAGACTGATCTGTCCATCGACCAGCCATTTGCCTGGAGCCAGTGTTTCAATGACATACGGCTCCGCCCCGTCAATATGACCGGTAATCTCCTCAATGATGTCACCGCGACTGATGAGACCAGCCGTCCCGCCGTATTCATCCACCACGACCGCCAGCCGTCTCTTCTCCCGGCGGAACTGCCCCAGAAGCTTGTTCAGTGGAGCGGCTTCCGGCACATAAAAGGGGGCGACGCATGCGCGCTCGATCTGATGATCGGGATCCATCAGGAAGGCGCCCACATCCAGAATCCCTTCGATATGATCCGGAATCTCCCGATACACCGGCAGATATGGAACTTTCGCAGACCGGGCAACAGCAACAGGGTCATCGGGAAGATCATCCAGGTCAATGCCGACAATATCCATGCGAGGGGTCATCACATCACTGGCGCGCAGCTTTTCCAGGCGCATGATGCCGCTGAGCATGGCCCGCTCATCGGCGTCCAGCAGGCCCTTCTGATGGCTTACCTCCATCACGCTGGCCACCTCTTCGCCGCTCAGCAGATGACCCCGCGGGTGAAAGAGCCATGCCAGGCTCCGCGTGATGGCTTCGAGCATGTGCCGCAGCGGCCGGCTGATGCGGATCACCACGTTGAGAATCGGGGTATAGAGCACAGCCAGGCGCACCGGACGCTGGATCGCCAGCCGCTTGGGCCCGATTTCTCCGAAAATCAGCAGCAATACCGTCATGAGGGGAATCGTGATGACTGCGGCCCAGGCTCCGCCAAACCGGCCCACAATCGAATAGCCAACCGCCGAAGCCACAATATTCACCAGCGTGTTGCCCGTCAGGATGGTTGAAAGAAGCTTGGTCGGGCGGACAAGTATTTCACGAATCCGGGCGGCCGCGGACGGATCTCTCGCCTCAAGCCGGCTGATCTGCAGGGGGTTCAGAGAAAAAAAGGCCACTTCCGAGCTCGAAAAGAACGCGGAGCAGATCAGCAGTGCAATCAGCAGCAGCAGTTGTAGAACCAGCAGCAGCATATCATAAATTCCGGCCCGAAGCCTTGCAGTGACTCTGCAGGCAAATCCATTTTAATAACGCATCCTCATCCGTCTTGCATTAATTATTTTATGAAATAGAATGGGCATCTCATGAAAGAAGTGGAAATACAGACGCAGGAGAGGTCCCAGTTTCTCGATATCACCGCGGCGGTGCGCGAGGCCGTGCAGGAGTCGGGCATCCGGGACGGCCGGGCAACTGTTTTTGTCCCGCACACCACGGCTGGAATAACCATCAACGAAAATGCCGATCCGGATGTCGTGCGCGACATGCTGTCCGTGCTGGACGAACTTGTCCCTTGGCGCGGGAACTATCGGCACGCGGAAGGAAATACCGCGGCGCATGTGAAGAGCAGCCTGATGGGATCGTCGGCGGCGGTTCTGGTTTCCGCAGGCCGGCTGCAGCTGGGCGTGTGGCAGAGTATCTGGTTCTGCGAGTTCGACGGCCCGCGCACGCGCAAGGTGCTGATAGAAATTCATAAGGGATAACATGCGGAGATTTGTCTTTATTGTACTGATTGCCTCAGCGATGCTGACCGCGGCGCTTTTGAGCTGCGGACGCCATCCGGGCGAGCGTGAATACAACCAGGGCCTGCGCGAACTGCAGGCCGGGCGGTGGGTGCGCGCAAAAAATCTTTTTGAAAAGGCCATCTCCCGGCGGCCGGGGAGCCGGGAAAGCGCAGCGGCCTGCAACGGGCTTGGCATCGCCAACTGGCACCTGAAGCAGATCGAAGCCGCCGCGCAGGCCTTTGAAGAAAGCCTGCGCCTGGACCCGGAGTTCATGGAGCCATCCTTCAATCTGGGGGTGCTGCTTTACCGGAGCGGAGATGCGGACCAGGCCCTGCGGCGGCTCGAAGAGGCCGCACTGAATGACAAAGACGGCACCCGCGCGCTTGAATATGCAGCATACATCTGCATGCAGATGGAAGACTGGTCCGAGGCCCGCCGCATGCTTCAGCGCGCCGGTTCGCGCTCGGCCAGTTCCCCCCGGATCGCCACCATGCTTTCCCTCGCGGATATGAAGCTGGCGGGGACGGAAATGGCCGGATTCCACCTGATGCAGGCGCTGGACAAGAATGCGGAATATGGCCCGGCACTGTACAACCTGGGCCTCCTTCACAAGGATTACCTGAAAAATCCGGCACAGGCCTTTTCGTTTTTTTCTCAATATGTGGACCTGAATCCGGAAGGACCCCGGGCAGAAGCCGCAAAAGCTCATCTTGAGCAGTGCCGCAGCGCAGCCGGAAGCGAAAACGATACTGTGGTTGCTGAAAAGCCGGACAGCCCGGCTGCGCCGCCCATGCGGCCGGCAACTCTTGTGGTGGAAACCATCGAGTCCAGTCTGCAGGCGGCCCGGAAGGCCGCTGCCGACGACAAGCCGCGTGACGCGCTGAACCATTTTCTCAAGGCGGCGGCCGAAGCCGGCCGCAGCGGCGCCACCGCGCGCCAGAGACTCATTCTCGAGGAAGCGGCGGACAAGTGCCCGAACCTGGAGGCGGCCCATGCCTCGCTCGGGACTTACTGGCTCACCCGGGGGAAAAGCAGCGAAGCCATGAGCGCATTTTTGAAGGCGGTCGAAATTGATGCACGGCAGGCCCCTTCACAGATGGGCCTCGCCAACGCGGCCCTGGCCGAGGGCGAATATGACATCGCGGCCAGCGCGCTGAAAACCGCAGTGGCGCTTGCGCCGGACAATCCGGACGCGCTCTGGTCGCTGGCCGAACTTTACGAGAGCGATGAACTGGGCTGGGCTGACCGCGCCATGGAATGCTACCGTCAGTTTGAACAGCTCTTCCCCGGGGACCCCCGCGTGCTCAAGGCGCGGGCAAAGCTGTTCAGCCCGGCCGCCGCGCCGGAAGGCCAGCCGCCTGCGCCGCAGGCCGGCTTGTCACCGGCCAGTGATGCCATGCAGAGGCTTCAGCTGAAGCGGCCCATGCAGCGGCTCCGCAGCGAGGCGATGCAGGCCTTCAACCGGGGCTACAGTTTCCAGCTTCAGGAGGACTGGGACCGGGCGATCTACTATTACCGTCATGCCATTGAAAACGATGACACTTTTTTAAACGCCTATTTCAGTCTCGGCGTGGTTTATCAGCTCAACGGAGAGCCGGCGCTCGCGAAGGATGCCTATCTGGCCGGGCTGGACCAGAAGCCGGACTGGACGGATGCCCGTTACAACCTGGCCCTGCTGTGCATGGAGCTCCGGCAGTACGCGGAAGCCGAACAGCAGGCCCGCAAGACTCTTGAACTGGATCCCGGACATGCACAGTCGCACTACATCCTCGGCATGATTTATGAACGCAATCCGGACCGCAAAGCCCTTGCCTATCAGCACTGGCAGCGGTTCATCGAACTGGCCCCGAACGATCCGCTGGTGGCGGACGCGCGCAAGCGCCTGAAAGACCGGTGACAGAGGAGAAACCGTCCATGAGCCATTTTTTTGCATATGTTTCCCGCATGAAACTGATCCAGCGCTGGGGGCTGATGCGCAACACCCAGACTGAAAACATTCAGGAGCACAGCCTGCAGGTGGCCATGGTGGCCCATACCCTCGCGGTGATCCGAAACAGGTTGTACGGCGGGAATGTGAATCCCGAGCGGGTGGCCACCCTCGCGATGTATCATGACTGCAGCGAGGTGATCACCGGGGATCTGCCGACCCCCATCAAGAACTTCAACCGCGAAATCGTCACCGCCTACAAGAAGATTGAACACCTGGCCTGTGAACGCATCTACAAGATGCTCCCGGAGGAGCTGCGGGAGGACTACCGGGACATCTTCTTCCCCTGCGAGCAGGACGATGAGCACTGGCAGCTGGTGAAGGCCGCCGACAAGCTCTGCGCCTATCTGAAGTGCCTTGAGGAACTGCAGGCGGGCAACAACGGCTTCCTGAAGGCCGAGCGGGCCGTCATGGCCGGTCTCATGAAGATGAACATGCCCGAAGTGACCTATTTTGTGGAAACGTTCTCCCCCAGCTTCTCCCTGACCCTCGACGAGCTGAACTGACTTTCCCGCATCAGGCGGAGGTTTTTTCTCCCGCAGCCAGCTGCTGATAGAAACCGCGAACCCTGTGCTTGAAGCTGGCCATGGTGTGTTCCGCAGCCGCGCGAGACCAGGCCTCGCGCGCAAGGCCGCGGGATAAGAGCGGTTCATCCAGGGCGCGGAGAATCCCGCCGGCCAGTTCATCCGGCTGCGGCAGCGTCAGGATCGCGCAGCCTGAATCCAGCACACGGGCCTGATCCGCCATGCGCGTGGCCACAATGACCCGGTTGCTGAGCATATACGTGAAGAGCTTGGAGAAGGTTCGCGACGGGCGCAGACGGGGTGAAACCAGCACGCTGGCCGCGGCCAGCAGCGCGGAGATCTGACCCATTGACTTCAGCCCGGTCAAGATGCAGCGGTCGGCGATATCCAGTGTGGCCGCCAGTCTGGCCAGCCGGGGAATCTCCGCCGTTTTCTCGCCCGCCATCAGGAAACGGACTTCCGGCTGCTGGTCGTGCACCAGTCGCGCCGCGCGCAGAAGAAGATCCATCTGCTGGGAGTCGGCAAAAGAGCCGGTATAAAGCACCACCGGCGCCGTGCCAATGCCCAGCTCCTGGCGCAGTTGAACGCCTCCGTCCCGGTTTTCGCCCA
Organism: Verrucomicrobiota bacterium; assembly: GCA_029557905.1. Taxonomy (GTDB): domain Bacteria; phylum Verrucomicrobiota; class Kiritimatiellia; order JAKQHR01; family JAKQHR01; genus JAKQHR01. Next base: position 3,729 of record JAKQHR010000022.1, on the reverse strand, counting down.
TCGGGCAGTCATAGGGCGGGTCATCAATCTCCTCAACTTTCGCGACAGCTCCCGCCGCCCGGGCGCGCTCCGCGCGGGTCGCGGAGGAAACCACCACGGCATCGGCACGTTTCAGCACGGACCGCTCCAGGCGGCCGGCCGCGGCGGATCTGAGGCCGCGGGTCAGCCGCGCCCCGTCTCCAAACACCTCCGCCGGATCAAGGTCCAGATCATAAACCACCCTGAGCTTGAACAGTCTCTTCAGCAGGACGGCCGAAACGGCGCTCTGGTTGAGGGCATGAATCACATCGTAGCGGGCGCGGATGCACATGGCCGCGGCCACGAAGAACATGCACAGGTCGCGCAGCAGAAGACTGCCCGCACAGGACCAGGTGCGCCGGACCGCGGCGGCACCGAGGTCTTCGTCGCGCCCTTCGGGATGGCAGATCATATCCACCTTGTGTCCCGCTTCAGTCAGCGTCCTGATCCATGCCCGGACCGTCACAGACGAACCGCGGATCACAAAAAAAGGTTCGGGAACCAGAAACAGCACTTTCATCTGTTTTCACGTATAGTTTCTTTGAGCGAGCCGCCTCAAGCTAAATTTCGACCGGCCCCGGCCGGTTTGACGCGCCCGGCGCCAGATGTTAGTCTTTATGAAGAGGATATGTGATGAATAAACCATTTGATCTGCAGAAGCTTCTGAAAGACGTCTTCCGGCCGGGAATGGACGAGCGGGTCGTCGTCATGACCGATGTTCCGGCCGAAACCGACAATCCGGAGTGGCAGGAGCGCCGCCTGATGGCCGATGAGTGGCGCACCGCATTCATCCAAATGGGGCTGGAAACGCTTCCCCTGCTGACTTATCCGTCCACGGGCGCGGCCAATGCCGATCTTCCGGAGCAGGGCTGGCTGGATGATGCCCCGGTCGAGATTGCCGATGTGCTGAAGTCGTGCACCATCGTCGTGGCCATGACGGAATATTCCGCCACGGCGCCGCTTTCGGCCTTTGTCAGGAAAAGCGGGGGGAAACTTCGCGCGGCCAGCATGCCGGGCGTTCTGCGGCGGATGGAAGAAACCGCCCTTGCGGCGGATTACCAGCAGATTGCCATCAGGGTTCATCAGCTCACCGAACGCTTGACCCGCGCCGAAGGCGCTCAGGTTGTCTTTTCAACCGGGCATGAAATGTTTTTCGATCTGCGCTGGCGCTCGGGTCATGGGGATGACGGCATGTGCGGGCCCGGCAAGGCCTTCCCGCTGATCAATCTGCCGAGCGGAGAAGCCTATATCGTGCCCTACGAAGGCGAACGCCCCGGAGAACCCAGCCGGACCCGCGGGCAGATTCCCGTGGCACTGAACGGGGAAACCGTCCTTCTGGAAATCCGGGCCAATCGGATTGAAAAAATCTCCGGCGGCGAAGAGGCCCGGAAGCTGAATGAGTTTTTCACCCGCGACCCGGCCCGGCGCAATGTGGCCGAACTGGGACTCGGCTGCAACGACCGCGCCGTTGTTTCCGGGAGTGTGCTTGAGGACGAAAAGGCCGGATTCCACTGGGCCTATGGCCGCAGCGAACACCTGGGTGGAATAATCAGCCCGAAAGATTTTTCCGCGCCTCATCACGTTGTTCATCATGATGTGGTCTACGCGGTCGGAAGCCCCATTACGATCGCCCGGCTGACGCTGCAGTATCACGCCGGCGCAGAAGAAGTCATCATGCAGGATGGCCGTTACACCATCTTCGCTGAATGAGCCGCCTTCTCACAGTCGCGGGCGGCGGGCTGGCCGGAAGCGAGGCCGCATGGCAGGCCGCCCGGCAGGGAATCCAGGTCCGGCTTTATGAAATGCGGCCGGACCAGCAGACCCCGGCGCATGTCAGCGGCAGCCTCGCGGAACTGGTCTGCTCCAACAGTCTCGGATCCGCCCTGCCCGACCGCGCCACCGGACTGCTGCAGAACGAACTCAGAGCCATGGGGTCGCTGCTGATGCGCTGCGCCGATGCCTGCGCGGTGCCGGCCGGCGGCGCGCGCGCCGTGGACCGCGCGGCATTCGCCGGGATGGTGACAGGGGAAATATCCGGACATCCGAACATCCGCATCATCCGCGAAGAAGTCACGGCCATCCCCGAAGGGCCCGCCGTCATCGCCACCGGCCCGCTGACATCCAGCCGGTTTTCGGATGCGCTGGCCGCGCTGACGGGACGCGAGCATTTTTCTTTTTTTGATGCGCTGGCCCCGCTGATCACGGCAGACTCCATCAACATGGACATCGCCTTTCGCGCCTCGCGCTACGGACGCGGCGAACAGGGCGAGGGCGATTACATCAACTGTCCGCTGAACCGGGAGGAATACGACCGGTTTGTGGATGCGCTCATCGCCGCGGAGCGCATTCCGCTGAAAACCTTCGAGGAGGATGTCGAGAAGGGCGTCACCGCGGGCATGAACAAATTTTTCGAGGGATGCCTGCCTGTCGAAATCCTGGCCCGGCGCGGGCGGGATGCGCTGGCCTTCGGGCCGATGCGGCCGATCGGGCTTGATGATCCGCGCACCGGCCGCCGGCCGCGCGCAATTCTGCAGCTGCGGCAGGACAATGTGGCCGGCTCGCTCTACAACATGGTGGGATTCCAGACCAATCTGCGGCGGAGCGAGCAGGAACGCGTCTTCCGCATGATCCCGGGACTGGAGGGCGCCGAATTCGCGCGCCACGGGCAAATGCACCGGAATACCTTTCTGGCAGCGCCGGCCCTGCTGAATTCAGCACTCCAGATGAATGAGCACAGGCAACTCTTCATCGCCGGCCAGCTCACCGGCGTCGAGGGCTATGCGGGCAGCATCGGCACGGGCCTTCTGGCCGGACTGAATGCGGCGAGGCTCATAAAAGGCGGAAAACTTCTGGAACTGCCGCGCGTCACGATGCTGGGGGCGCTGGTGCACTACATCACGCACGCCGAATTGAAAATCTTTCAGCCGATGAAGGCCAACTTCGGGATCATGCCCGCGCTGGAAACGGAAAAGCGGCTCGGCAAGCAGCAGCGCGGCGCGGCCTATGCCGAACGGGCGCTCGCCGCGCTGAACATCACTCTTCCATCTCCTTGAAACTCTCGCGCCGGATGGCGTTGATCTCCTGAACCTTCTGCTTTGCGGCCTGCCCGGCCTCGATGGTGGTCTTCTGGAGAATCACATCATCCACCGCCTCATCCGCCGCTTCCCGTGCCTCCCGGCTGCATCCGGCCAGCGCCGCAATCATCACGGCCATGAAAAACCATTTCATAATCCACATCCTTTCAATCCGCATTGTACCGGAATCCCCCCGCTTGTGAAACCTCATCCGCATGTGAATTCGTGTGAAAGCGGCGTGTCCGAGTCGCAGGCGAGACTGGCGCACTCCGAAGTGCCGCGAAGGCGGCGCAAAGTTCATCATTTCACGCCAGGATGCTGATTTGAGCGCAGAAACCTCCACGACAAGTGACGAAGAACCCGTTTTTCACGCTTTTGGGCAGTATTTGGAAATTTTTTCCGGCCCGGTTTTATATAGTACTAAATTAGTACTATTTTGATGCGAAAAACATTATGCGGCCGTATTTTTCATAATTTTGCCCGATTTTTGCGTTTTTGGGGTTCATCCGACAAGTTCCTGTCTGGAGAGGTGCAGATTGAAAAGTTTGAGGATGAAAAAAGTCTCATCCCGGTAGCCATAGGCTGAACGAGTCATGGTGCGGATTTTGTTGTTGATCCCCTCCATTCGGCCGGAGTT
>JAKQHR010000193.1 GCA_029557905.1 Verrucomicrobiota bacterium | reverse complement strand
GTTCCTGAGTTCCAGATTCAATTTTGATTGGAGAAAGTATTGAAGAAGGTTGTCTTACTGGCCGGGGCCCGGCCGAACTACATGAAGATTTTTCCGGTATGGCGGGAAATCAAGTCACGCTTGTGCGGACTGGAGCCGATCATTGTCCACACCGGCCAGCATTACGACGCGGTCATGTCGGATATTTTCTTCCGCGACTTCGGCATGCCTCCGCCCGACCATTTTCTCGGGGTGGGCTCCGCAAGCCATGGTGTCCAGACCGCAAAAGTGATGATGGCGCTGGAACCTCTGCTTGAAGAAATCCGTCCCGATCTGCTGGTCGTGCCCGGGGATGTCAATTCCACCCTTGCCGGCACTTTAACTGCCGTGAAAATGGGCATCCGGGTCGCCCACATTGAGGCGGGCCTTCGCAGTTTTGACCGCACCATGCCGGAGGAGATCAACCGGATTGTGACCGATTCCATCTCCGACATTCTGCTCACGAGCTGCCGCGATGCGGACAAAAATCTGCTCCGCGAAGGCATTCCCCAGGAGAAAATATTCTTTGTCGGAAACGTGATGATAGACAGCCTGTGCCGGATTCTTCCCGTCGCAGAGAAATCTGATGTCATGAAACGGCTTGGTCTGAAGCGCCGGGAATATTTCGCAGTGACGCTGCACCGGCCTTCCAATGTGGATGATCCCGCGATGCTCAAGAGGATCATGACGATGCTGGGACAAGTTGCGGAATCCGCGCCGGTGATTTTTCCGGTGCATCCGCGCACGCGCGCCATGCTGAAGAAGCACGGTCTGGAATGTCCCGCCGGCATCTCGCTTCTGGATCCGATGGGCTATGTGGAGTTTCTTGCACTGATGGCCGGCGCCGGGGCGGTCATCACCGACTCCGGCGGCATTCAGGAGGAAACCTCCTTCCTGGGCATCCCGTGCCTCACTCTTCGTCCGAACACCGAGCGCCCTGTCACAATTCATGAGGGCACGAACCGTCTCATTGATATCACAGAGGATGCAGTCAAAATCATCCAGAAGGTTTTTGCGGCGCGGCATGACATTAAACCTGCGAATATAGAGGGCTGGGATGGACATGCGGCAAAACGGGTTGCGGATGTGCTGGCCGCCGCCGCAGGAATGGATTGAAGGTCTAAGAAAAGAAGAGGCTATTATGCTGCAGGCATTAGTAAAAAAAGGCTGTGTTTATCCCGAGGAAGTTCCGGCCCCCAATGTGTCCAAGGGAAGTGTGCTGATCCAAGTCGCCAGCAGCTGCATCTCGGCCGGCACGGAGCTGGGCGCCATGCAGTCCAGCGGACAGTCGCTGATCCGGAAAGCCCTCGCGCAGCCGGAAAAACTTAAACTGGCGTTTTCCGTGGCGCGGGCAGAGGGAATTGCCAAAGTGATCGAAAAGGTTCAGGGGAAGCTTGAAACCGCGGTGCCGACAGGTTATTCGATCGCGGGAACGGTGCTGGCCGCGGGGGAAGGGGTCACGGGATTCAGGCCCGGAGACCGCGTGGCCGCGGCCGGGGCTGGCCTTGCAAACCATGCCGAGTATGTGGATGTGC
>JAKQHR010000010.1 GCA_029557905.1 Verrucomicrobiota bacterium | reverse complement strand
CAGCTTTTCCCTGAGTTCTTCCGCGCGGATCCACGGGGCCGCCACGATCCGGAATATGTTCTGTGTTCCGCGGCCGCAGTCGAGCATCGGGAGCGCCTCGCAGCAGACGAGCGAGGGATAGATCATGGCCGTTTCCCATGTGAGGATTCCCGGCGACGGCGGATTCCATGGTGCGAGGCCCGGCCATCCGGCGCTCCGATGCCATCCGGACATGGGAACTGCATACAGCGAAACATCGGGCATCATTTGCTTTTTCAGGAACAGCGAGGTCTCGGCGGGTGTCATGCCGTAGATCAGCGGAGCGGAGATCATGCCGACAAAACTTTCAAAAGTGGGATCCAGCATTGGCCCGTCGCACACATTGGGGAAGGGAACCGGCCGGTCCGCGACGATGACATCAATGCCGTGTTCGGCGGCGGCTTCCATGACGAGGCGAAGCGTGGAGACATAGGTGTAGCAGCGCACGGCGAGGTCCTGCAGATCCACGATGAGCACATCCAGATCCGCCAGCATTGCCGCTGTCGGCTTGCGGGTTTCTCCGTAAAGGGAATAAATTGGAATTCCCCATTCGGGATGACGGGCGTTATCCACGGCATCTCCGGCGGCCGCTGTTCCCAGAAAACCGTGCTCGGGCCCGAAGATGCATTTGAGTCCGCTCCCGAACCTGCTTTGCACAAGTCGTGCGGTATGAATTCCGTTGATGTCCACACTGGCCCCATGGGCCACCAGCCCGATCCGCCGGCCTTCCAGCAGGCCGGCATGCTTTTCTGCCAGCACATTGATGCCCGGCTGGAAACCGGGAGATTGCCGGGTCAGTTGCATGGCTGGGTCCCCTTCAGAATTTGAAAGACGGCTTCGCGGGCGGCGATGAGCCCGAAGATTCCGGGAATGCTGCAGATGCTCCCGAGGACATCGCGCTTCCGGCCGCGGTCAACGGTCCGCTCGCTGTCGGTTTCGGGATCATCGGCATCCAGCCGGTGGTCGTCCGAGGTTTTTTCGGTGGAATAGATGCAGCGGATTCCATGCTTGATTCCCCGCTTCCCCAGTCGTTTCCGGATCATGCGGGCAAGGGGGCAGCCATGGGTCTTGTGAATATCGGCCACATGAATGCAGGAGGGATCGGTGCGCGTGGCCGCGCCCATCGCGGAAACGACAGGGATTCCGGCCTCAACCGCGGCGGCCAGCAGCGTCGCCTTGGGATTCACGCTGTCTATCGCGTCAATCACGACAGCCGGTTTGTTCGCCAGCACCCGGCTGACGTTCGTATCGTCAATGAACAGTTCCAGCGCTTCGACATGGCAGGCGGGATTGATCTGCATCACCCGCTCGCGGGCGATTTCGACTTTCTTGCGGCCGATGGTGGCTTCCAGCGCATAGAGCTGGCGGTTGATGTTGCTGCGGTTGACGACATCGAAATCCACAAGCCGGAGATGTCCAACGCCTGTGCGGGCAAGGCTTTCGACGGCGAACGACCCCACGCTGCCCATTCCGGCCACAACGACGAAGGATGCCTGAAGCCTGGCGAATCCCTCTTCGCCCAGCAGGAGTTCAACGCGTGAAAATGATTGTGCCGCCTTTGTCATGTTTCGAGATCGCAGAAGCGGCAGGAGTTCTCCCACACCTGGGCGGCCAAATCAACATCGGAAACGCCGCGGGCGGCGGCCGCCACTTTCAGCACAAGCGTCAGGCTGGCGGGTTCGCTCATTTCGGCGCGCCTGCCGTCGGGCAGGAGCGGGGGGATGTCGGGGGCGTCGGTTTCAAGCAGAAGCCGGTCGGCGGGGCAGGCGGCCGCCGCCCGGATGCCTTTCCGGTTGCCGTTCAGTGTGATCGAACCGGAAAAAGAAAAAAATGCGCCAAGTTCTGCCAGCGGGCCCATGAGTTCGGCGCCGCCGGAATAGGAATGAATCATGAACCGGGGACGGGTCTTCATTTCTTTCAGCAGAACCGGCAGCCGGTCCCATGCGCGCCGGCAGTGGATGGTGACGGGCCGGTCCAGCCGTGCGGCCAGTTCCATTTGAACGGCAAAGACCGCTTCCTGATCCTCGTCATTGCGCTCATCCACCGCGTGATCCAGTCCGATCTCGCCGGTCATCGAAGGCCTTTCCGTCAGGAACCGTTCGAGGTCCGCCAGCCAGTCCTTTGATCTTCCCGCTATATACCACGGATGCAGGCCGAAGGCGGGACGGATGAAGTCGTATCTGTCTGCCAGTTCCGCAACGCGGTGCCAATCGCTCTCGGAACTCCCGCAGCAGATGATGCGCCGGACACCGGCCCTGCAGGCGCGTTCGATTACGGCATCCAGTCTGCCGGCCAGCCGTTCATCCTGCAAATGACAATGGGAATCAAAGAGCTTCATGTCACCATGCATCGAAGGCGGCTGCCCCTTTGCTCGCAACGTCCCCCCTCGCATTGGCGGAAATGGTGTTGCCCTTGTCGTCCACAATCACCAGTGTGGGAATGCCCGCAACCTGGAAGCGCTCCTTCAGCTTGGCGATGTGCTTGTCGCCGTACCGGAGAGCCAGCCAGGGCATGTCCATCTCCTTCATGTAGTTCATCATTTCCTGCTCTTCCCGGTCGCTGCTGACAAAAACAATTTCGAACGGTTTGCTGTCGGTCTTGAGCTGATTGTAGACCTCGACCAGTTTGGGGGTGAAGGCGCGGCAGGGCGGGCACCAGTGGGCGGAAAAATAGATGCCGATCTTTCTGCCTGACAGCGTGGCCGGGGAGATACTCTGCTTTTTTGCGTTGATCAGCCGGTCGCCAAACAGTTCCTCAATGGCCGAAGGGACCGCAGCGTCCGGCTCTTTTGCGTTTATCCGCGCCGGGGTTTTTGAGGTCCGGCTTCGGGCGTACACCTGATCCGCGCTGCTGAGCTGATTCAGGCGGATTCTCACCTGTCCTCCGCCGCTTTTGTTAAGAACCACCATGTCGCTTCGAATGGAATCGAGGGCGGCTTCGATTTTGGCGCCGCTGACGGAGGTCCAGATGCGGGACTCCTCCTGGGCCGGGGCGGGAATCCCCATCATCACAAGCACAAAGAAAACCACACCGGCCGGTTTCATAGTTCAGTCTCCTTATAAATGTGCAGATTTTAGGCGCGGGAAAGCGAAAAAACAAACCAAATCCGCCGGGCAGGGCCTAAAACAGAGCTTGTAGGATACCTGCTGAACCGCTTAAATCTGACTGTTCAATCCTGAGTGGGGCTTTATGGCAAAAATTATGATAGTGGACGATGAGCCGGACGTGCGCAATATGCTCGAAAGCGTGCTGCGTTCGGAGGGCCATCAGGTTCTTCCGGTCGGGGACGGCCTCGAGGCTCTGAAAATCCTCCGCGGCCTGGAGGAAGTGGACATCATGGTGACCGATCTGCACATGGTGCCGGTGGACGGGCTGGAAATCATCGAAACCGGCCATGCCGAGCGCCCGGACATGGATATTATTGTGCTTTCCGCCTTTATTAATGACGATACCTTTCAGAGACTGGTGAATCTGGGCGTCAGCGGTTTTGTGGACAAACCCTTCACGCTGGAGGACCTGTTTGTTCCGATCCGCGAGATCCTGATCAAGCGCAGCAGCAAGCACTGATGGCGCTGATTCTGAACAGCGGCCGGGATTTTCGGTCAAACAGGTGTATAAACAATTTGCCGGGCTTTGTCCCGGCCGCAGAGGAATGAGCGCATGACAACCGCAGGAACACAGAAACTGGCCGGACTGCTGGAGCAGACCGGGCTTTTCACGTCCGCGCAGGTGGAGGATATCCTTCAGCGCCAGCAGCAGAACGGCATGTCCATCACCGATGTGGTTCTCGATATGGGGTATGCCCGGGACGACGAGTTCCTGAAGGCGCTGGCGAAGGCCATGGATATTCCCTTTGTGCGCCTCGCCGGCACCGTGATTGACGCCTCCGTGCTCCAGAAACTCCCGACCAAGGCGGTTTTTCAGTACAATGTGGTGCCCGTCACCATGGAAAAGGGGGCCCTGCGCGTGGCCACCCACAATCCCTTTCATCCGGGGCTCGTCGATGCGCTGCGCCTCGCATCCGGTTTCCGGATCCGGCTGGCGCTGAGCACGGCGGACGATCTCAGCAAGGCATCCAAGAAGTTCTACGGCGTCGGGGCGGACACCCTCGACCAGATGATTCAGCACGACCGCATTGAGGTGGCGTCAGAGGAGGACCTGCTGCCGGCCGATCTCAGCGATCTGGACCAGGAGGCTTCGGTTGTCAAGTTCGTCAACCAGATCATCTGGGAAGCGCATCAGGACCGCGCAACGGACATCCATATGGAGCCGATGGAAACCTCCCTGCGCATCCGCTACCGCGTGGACGGAGTGCTTCATCAAACGCCGGTCCCCGCGCAGCTCAAGCGTTTCCAGTCGGCCATTATCTCCCGCATCAAGGTCATGAGCAACATGGACATTGCCGAGAAGCGCCTCCCGCAGGACGGCCGCATCAGCCTGCGCATTCGAGGCGAGGAGATTGACGTGCGCGTGTCCACCATGCCGACGGTGTACGGCGAAAGCGTGAGTCTTCGTCTTCTGATGCGTTCCAGCGGCATGCTGGGCATGGACAAGCTGGGCATGGATGCGCGCGACTCGAAGATCCTGACCAGAATGATTCACAAGCCGCACGGCATCCTGCTGGTGACCGGCCCGACAGGCTCCGGGAAATCCACCTCTCTCTATGCGTGGCTTCACACCATCAATTCCGTGGACAAGCGCATCCTGACCATTGAGGAACCGATCGAATACGAGATGGAGGGCGTGAACCAGATCAATGTCCGCCCGCAGATAGGTCTGACCTTTGCGATGGGGCTTCGTCACATTCTGCGCCAGGATCCCGACGTGATCATGGTGGGGGAAATCCGCGACCGCGAGACTGCGGAAATCGCCATCCGCGCCGCGCTCACGGGGCATCTTGTTTTCAGCACGCTGCACACCAACGATGCCCCCGGTGCCGTCACGCGCCTGCTGGACATGGGGATCGAACCCTTTCTGGTGGCCTCGTCGGTCGAGGGGCTGGTGGCCCAGCGCCTGGTGCGGCGCCTGTGTCCCGCCTGCCGCCAGCCGCTGCCGGTGGACAAGGCCTCCCTGGCGAACATCGGGTTTCCGATGGAGCGGCTCAGCGAGGGCACGCTTCATACAGCCGCCGGCTGCGAGGAATGCCGCATGACCGGCTTCCGCGGACGGACCGGCATCTATGAGATTCTCGCGGTGGACGACCACATCCGCCCGCTGATTGTGGCGCGCGCCTCCTCGGCGGCCATCAAGACCGAGGCGCTCCGTCGCGGAATGCACACGCTGCGCGAGGACGGCTGGACCAAAGCCCTGCAGGGCGTGACCACGGTTGAGGAAGTCCTGCGCGTCTCGGAAGAAGACGAAACACTCTCTGAAGGATAACTGCCGTCATGCCGATCTACACCTATACCGCCCGGCTGGCCAGCGGTGACAAAAAGGAAGGCACGCTGGAAGCGAACGACCGCCAGTCCGCGCTGATCCAGATCGAGCGCATGGGGGCGGTCCCGGTTTCCATTCGCGAGGGGACTGCGGCCGCCGCCGCGCCGTCCGGCCGGGGCGCGAAAAAGCGCTTTGCGCTGACCCTGCCGCAGCGCGCTCCGCGCATGAACCTGCGCGATGTGCTTCTGCTGACGGGGGAGATGAGCGACCTGCTGGCGTCCGGCATGACACTGGGCCATGCGCTCAACACGCTCTCCCGCCGCGACACGGATCCCGGCCAGACGGCCATTGTCACCGCGCTCCGCGACGAAATCATCCAGGGGTCCAGCCTCTCGGACGCGCTTCGCAAATGGCCAAAAACGTTTTCTCCCCTCTATGTCAGCATGGTCCGCGCGGGCGAGGCCAGCGGCATGCTTTCGGAGGCCCTTTCGCGGCTGCGCACGCATTACGAGCGTGTGCTGGAGGCCCGCGAAAAAGTATCCATGGCCCTGATTTATCCGGCCATTATTCTGCTGCTGGGCGGAGCCACGCTGGTGTTCGCCGTTGTCTTCGTGGTGCCGCGCTTCACGGCCATCTTTGCCGAGCTGGGAAGCACGCTCCCGCTGCCGACGCGCATCCTGATCCGGCTGAGCGAACTCATGATTGACTACGGGCTGGTGGTCCTGATCGCGGCCGTGGCGGCGGGCATCCTGCTCCGCAATGCGCTTCGCACCGAGAAGGGGAGACTGGTTTGGCACCGCATGCAGCTGCATCTTCCCGTGGTCCGGCACATCATCACGGCCAACGCCTTCGGTCATTTCGCCCGCACGCTGGGCGCGCTGCTGAACAACGGCGTGCCGGTGCTGCAAGCGCTGGGCATTGTCGAGGAAACGGTCGGGAATGTCGTCATTGCCAACGAAATCCACGAGGCCCGCGAGCGGGTGACCGACGGTTCCAGCATTTCTGGCCCGCTGGCCGCGGGAAAAATCTTTCCTCCGCTTTTGACCGACATGCTGGCCGTGGGCGAGGAATCCGGCGACATGCCGGGGGCGCTGGCGCATATCGCCCGCCGCTACGATTCCGATCTCGACCGGAGCGTCAAGATCCTGACCACGCTGCTTGAGCCGGTGCTGATGGTGGGCATGGCCGTGCTGGTCGGATTTGTGGCAATTTCGATGCTGCTGGCGGTTTTTGACCTGACCAGCGGCCTGAATGTCTGATTGCGGAAGGAGAAGCAAAATGAAAAAGAGAAAAGCAGATTACAGCTCCACGGCGGGTTTCACCCTGATTGAAATTCTGCTGGTGGTGGTGATTATCGGCATCCTTGCGGCGGTGGCGGTACCGCGCTTTGCCGGCCGCACGGGCCAGGCCAAAGAGGGCGCCGCGAAGGCGAGCATCAAGGCCATCGGCGTTGCGCTCGACCTGTATGAAATGGATCACGGGAGCTATCCGGCCAGCCTGAACGCGCTGGTGGAAAACAGCGGAAGCTCCGAGTGGCGCGGCCCCTACCTGAAGGACGGCCTGCCGAAGGATCCCTGGGGCAATGATTTCATCTACTCTTCGCAGGGGGCCTCCTATGACCTGAAGTCCGGCGGCGAGCCCGGCAGCGGCAAGGAAATCACCGGCAAGAATGACTAGCGCGGATGACTCCCGGACGTGAACACCGCGAATGCGCAGAAAACACGGCAGCCTTCACGCTGATTGAAGTCCTGCTGGTGGTGGTGATTGTCATGATCACCACCGGAATCGCGGTGCCGGCGTTCGTGAACTCCTATCGCGGCGTGAAAATGCGCACCTCGGTGCGGGGCATTGTGATGGCCTCCCGCTACGCGCACTCCGTGGCGGTCCTCAACCAGATGCAGACCGCGCTTTTCTTCGACGTGGAAAAAGGAGACTACGAAATCGTCGCGCTGGCCGGCGCCAATGCCCTCAGCCAAAAGGAGCGTTTCCTTGAAGGCCGCGGCGCGCCCGCGGCCGCGGAAGGCGAAGAGCCGCAGTATTCCATCGAGAAGCGCCTTTCCCGGGAACTGCCGGACGGCATCCGGATCATCGCGGTTGAGAGCGGTCAGGATGCGCAGCAGCACGAAGGCATTTTCTGGATCAATTTTTATCCGAACGGCATGTGCGATGAGTTTTCCGTGACGCTGGCGGACGACCGCGACCGTACCGTGACGGTCGGGATTGACCCCCTTTCCTCGAAACCGAAGGTGGAATATGACCGCTGACCGCAGAGCGGGGCTGAGCCTCGTCGAGGTGCTGATGGCCATCCTGATCCTCGGGATCGGGATTTCTTCGCTGGTCATGGCGGCCTCGCGCTGCCTGGCGGTTGTGCGCAAGGCAAAGAACTTTGAAATTGCGCGGAGGCTGCTGGGCGAAATCGAGCTGACCGAGCCGCTGATCCCCGGCGAAATCGAGGCGGGCGAGGAATCCGGGAACTGCGAATCGCCCTACCGCGACTGGCGCTGGACGCGCACGGTCGAGGAGGACGAGACCGACGAGGAGTCCGGCCTCTTCAAAATCACCATGCGTGTTTACTGGTCGGAAAAGGGCCGCGAAACCTTTGAAGAGGTGATCACCTATCTCTATTCACCCGAGGACAAGGGAGGAGGCACCGTTGTCTCACGCTGACCAGCGCGGCTTCACGCTGCTTGAAGTGCTCTGCGCGGTGGCGATCCTTGCCACCGCGATGAGCGTGATTCTCGGCACCTTCACGGTCTGTGTGCGCGCATGGACGCGGGGGGAGGAGGCGTTGGATGACCTGCATCACGGCGACTACGTCATGGAGCAGCTGGTTTCTGCGCTGCGGTCGGCGGCGTGGTTCGGCACCTCGCCGGGCAAGTACGGGTTTCATCTCGAGGACCGCGGCGGGGATTATCCGCAGGACATGATCAGCTGGGTAACCTCCGGCACGGCCTTCCTGCCGCAGGGTTCCGAACTCGCGCACGGGCTGCACCGCCTGACAGTCAGCATCGAGGACAACGAGGACGGCGACGATGCCGTCGCCATCCGCTCGTTTCCGCATCTGGCGGAGCTCAAGGACGACGAATCCGAACCGTGGTTCGTTTCATCCGTGGTCAAGGGCCTCAACTGCCGGATCTACAACGTGGAGGACGAGGACTGGGAGGACGACTGGGAGGACACCAACGCGATACCGCAGATCGTTGAGATCACCCTCTACATGGATCCGCTCGAGCGCTATGGAGACCCCATCACCATCAAACGCATGGTTCAGATTCCGGTGGCGGGCGCCGTGGAAAAGCGGGTGCTGACCACACAGCCGGCCGGGCAGCCGCCGGATGGAGCCATGCCGCGAACGAGGAAAATTGTCCGGTGAGCGGAAAACTTCCAACCATTGGAACTTTTGCGGGAAAAACTTCCAATCATTGGAACTTTTTGCGGAAAAACTTCCAATCATTGGAACTTTTACAAAATTGTAAAAGTTCCGGCCGGTCCGGCTCGGCCCTGATTGTCGCGCTTTGGACGCTTTTGATTTTGACGCTGATGATCGGGACGTTCGCGTTCAACATGCACATCGAGGCGGGCATCACGTCGCATTATCGCAAGCGGGTCAAGGCGCAGTACCTGGCGCGGGCCGGCGGCGAGTGGGCGCAGTACCTGCTGGCGCAGACGGGATCGGACCTGGACGAGGAGACGGAGGATTCTCCGCTCGAGGAGGATGTGCTCACGCAGGCCAAACGCATTCTGCGGGGCAATGCCGTCTACAGCCTGAAGCAGGAACTGGGTGCCGGCACCTTCAGCATTGACATCATTCCCGAAGAGGGCCGCGGGAACATCAACCAGATGACGGACGAGCAGTGGGAGGAGATGCTGGATCAGGCCGGCGTGCCCGAGGAGCAGTGGGAAGAACTCATTGACTGCTTTGCCGACTGGATTGATGAGAACGACGAGCACCACCTCAACGGCGCCGAGTCGGACGACCCGTTCTACAAGGAGCGCGGCTACGAGTGCAAAAACGCGCCGCTGGACACGGTGGATGAACTGCTGCTGATCAAGGGGTTCACGGCCGCCATTGTTTACGGCGGCCCGGCGGAGCGGGAGGATGACCCGCCCTATGGGGGGATTGCCTCCATGCTGACGGTCTGGGGCGACGGCAAGATCAACATCAACACAGCCACCCGTGAGACGATGCTGGCCTTTCTCCCGGGCATTGATGAGTGGATGGTGGATGATATCATCGAGGGCCGAAAGGGACTGGACGGGGAGGAGAACACGGATGATGACGGCTTTGAGAGCGTGGATGAGGCCATTGCCAAGGCCGGGCTGCCGGCGGACCTGAAGGGCAAAATCACGACGGTGGAAAAGAAGTATGTGCGCGTGGTGTCCATGGGCGAGGTGGGCGCGGTCAAAAGCGGGATTTGGGCGGTGATGCGTTACGACGGGGGGAAGGTTGTGCCCGTGTTCTGGCGCGAGGAAATGATGCAGTGACGCGCAAAAAATGAACGCCGGAGCATAAAAAAGGTTCGAAAGCAGGCGGGAAGTGTATAAACTGCCCCGCAAAAACAGATAATAAACGGAAATGGCATCTTCTCTGATCACAGCAGTCAGGTGGAAGGGAACGTCACTGGATGTGACTTCCGTCCGCCCGCGCAAGACCGGACCCGCCGAACTGGCCGGGCACCGGATTATTCCGCTTGAAACCGAAGGCGCTCTTCCCGAGACGGGCACACCGGAACTCTCGGCGCTTCTGAAGAAGGCCTGTCATGGAGTGCAGGGCAGGATATGCCTCGCGATTCCCACCGATCAGGCGCTGTTAAGGGTCATGGACCTGCCCGCCGCCGAGGAAAGTGAACTGCAGGGCATGGTTGAACTGCAGGTGGATCGCGTTTCGCCTTTCCCGCTCGAGACGATGGCGGTGAATTTTGAGGTCCTGCACCGGAACACGAATTCTTTCCGCGTGCTGATCGCCGCCGTGCGGCGGGATATCATCGAGCAGAACGCCTCGACTTTTGACAAGGCCGGCCTGCTTCCCCACTGGATGGATGTGGAACTGCCCGGCTGGCTTTACCTGCTCAGGGAGGCCGGGCAGATCGCGCCGGAAGGCCGGCAGGTGATCCTGCTGGTGACCGGCAAGACCTGTGAGATGATTGTCATCCACAACGGCCTTCCGGTGATGCTCCGCTTCCTCGGCCTGCATGGCGGGCTGGGAAGCCCCGAGGAAATTGATGAGATCGCCGATGAAATGTCCTACACGCTTACCGCGCTGGAAACCGAATGGGGCGCCGTCGAAGCCTCGCGGCTGAGCATCTGGTCGTCCGAGCCGCCTCCGCCGGCCCTGATGCAGGCCCTGAAGACCCAGACCGGCCTGGATGCCGAGACGCACCTGCTGGAGGAACTGTCGCCCCTGAGCGAAGGGCTGGCGCGCCGCGCGGCGGAAGACCGCGAGAGTGCCCACCTGAATCTGGTTCCCCCGGAATGGCATCAGAAGGAGGCGGCCCGCCGCGTGCAGAAGAAGCTGCTGCTGGCCACCGGTGTGTTCTTCCTGGTCTGGGGTTTGGCGATGGCTGCCTTTCATGCGGGCATGACGATGCAGCAGAAGAAGCTGTCGGGACTGGAGGCCCGAGCGGGCCGGATCAAGAAAGAGGCCGCCGAAGTGCGCGAGGTGCAGCGCGAGGTGCGGGGCCTTGAACTGTATGGAAGCCGAAGCCACTCCGCCCTCGAATGCCTCCGCGAAGTGATCCTGCTGATGCCGGAGAACATGGAGCTCACGGTTTTCAACTACAAGAAGGCGGGCACAGTATTCCTGACAGGCCAGATCCCGGGCGGCGCGGATCCGATTTACGCCTTCAAGGCCGCGCTCGACAAGTCGGAGCTTTTCGAGGAAATCGAACTGGGCCTGACTCCGACCAAGACGCTGCGTGACGGAAGCAAGTTTTCGGAATTCAAGATCACGGTGAACCTTCCGGGAGGGGACTCATGAGGATATCGACCCGGGAGCTGATGCTGGCGTGGCTGACCCTCGTGGTGGTCGTGCTGGCCCTGAGCTGGTACACCGGCCGGCGCAAATGGGACGCTTTCCAGCAGGCGCGTGAGCAGTCTTCAGGGCTTGCGGCCCGCATGGAGCATGATGAGCGGCTGCTGGATGAGCGCGCCGCGCTGATGCAGCGCCTGCAGACCCTGCGCGATCAGCTTCCATCTCATCCGGCGAAGCTGGATGTCACCTCGGAACTGCTGCGCAGTCTGGAGCAGACCGCGAACAAGAACGGCCTTGTGCTCAAAACCCGCTCGGCCGGCAACGAATCCGTCAGCAGCAATCAGCTTTACGAGATTTCCATCAAATGCGACTGGGAGGGCACGCTGGAAACCCTGGTGCCGTTTCTTTTTGATATACAGGAACAGGGTGTGCGTTATGATATCCGCGAGCTCCGGGTTGTCCCCTCCCGGGGGGAAAAGGAAAGGCTGAACGGGAATTTCATACTGGATTGCGCCTACAGCCGCCAGCCGGCGGGGAATGCGAGTGAAGGCTTATGATGCTCTATAAAATGCATAAACGGTGGGCCCGCGGCGGGCTTTCCTGGATGATATTCCTTCTGCTGGCCGGAAGTCTTTCTGCCCCCGCCCAGACGCTGGATGTCCGCCCCTCGGCGCCCGCCCGTTCGTCCAAGAAAATCACGCTCAACTACAAGGATTCGCCGCTGGACATGGTCCTGGACGACTACAGCGAGTGGACCGGCCGCACCCTGATCAAGTCGCCTTCCGTTCCCAAGGTGACCATCACGCTTCGGAGCTTCACCGAGCTGACCGTGGACGAGGCCCTTGTGGCGCTCGACAGCGTGCTTTCCATGCACAACATCACCCTCGTGCCCATGGGGGACAAGTTCTTCCGCGTGGTGGCCACCGCCAACGCCCGGACCGAGGGCATGCCGCTGGGCGTGGCGGAGAATGACGAGGAGTTCGCGGACACGGACAAACTGATTACGCGCCTGATCCGCCTGCAGCATATTCCCCCCGCGGAGGCCCAGCCGCTGCTGCAGAGCATTCTGCACGGCTACGGGAAGATGCAGACCATGGAGCAGATCAATTCCATTCTGATCACGGACACTTCCGCGAACCTGCTTCGCATCCAGGAAGTGCTGAAGCTTATTGATCTGCCCATCGAGCTGAAGATCCAGCACCGCATTTATACCATTCAGCACGCAAAGGCCTCGGATATTGCATCGAAGCTGAATGAAATCATTCAGACGTCGCAGGAAACCCAGGGAGGAGAGGCCGCTGCTGCAAAATCCGTGCCTACGCGCGCTGCCCCGCCCGGAGTGATCCGTGCGCGCTCGCCTGCGGAGGAAGCCGGAGCCACCGCCGCCGATGTCACCCGCGCGCTTGCCGAGCGCGGCATCGCGCAGGGCCGTGTAAAGATCATTTCCGATGAGCGGACCAACATCATGATCATCATTTCCGACCCGGTGAACTTCAAGTTCTTCGATGAGATCGTGGCCATTCTGGATGTGCCGACCGATCCCGAGATCACCGTGAAGGTGGTCAAACTGGAATATGCCGAGGCCGAGGAGATATCCGGAACCCTGAATGAGTTTATCGGCGTGGCCAAGGCCGAGGAGAGCGCGACCGCGGGCGGCACGGCCGCAGCCGGCCAGCCGGGCGCGGCCCAGGGCCAGACGCTCCGCGACTACGCGATCCAGCGCGCGCAGGCCCGCGCGGCCGCGGTGTCCGCCGAAGAGAAGGCCAAGATCGGTCAGCTCTCGCCGGACACAAAGATCCTTGCCGACAAGCGAACCAACTCGCTTCTCCTGATGGGCCGTCGTGCGGATATCGCCGCGCTGGAGGACATCATTTCCGAGCTGGATGTCATGCTCGCTCAGGTCATCATCGAAACTGTCATTCTGGAGGTCAGTCTCAGTGAAAACCTCACCTACGGCGTGGACTGGCTCCAGAAGTCCATGACGGTGGTGAACGAGAACAGGCAGGGGCCTCGCGGCGGAATCCGGGTGACCGAGCCGGTGATGTCCTTCGGCGGAGGCTGGGCGACAACGGACCGCGAGGTCAATTCGTTCAAGGACGGCAGCCGGATTCAGCGCGACAGCGTTGCACTGACCGGGGGTTCGCTGAGCTATTACCTGACGCTCTTCGATCTGAATGTGGACGCGATCATCCGCATGGCGGCCGGATCGTCAGACGCCCGTGTGCTCTCCACACCGGTGATCCTGACCACCGACAATACCGAGGCCAAGATTATTGCCGGCGAGGAGCGGCCGATTGTGACCGCGACCACCACCAGCACCGAGGGCGCGCAGACGTCACAGTATGAATACAAAAACATCGGACTTGAGCTGACGGTCACTCCGCACATCAATCCGAAGGGGTTTGTCGTGATGGAAATCACGCAGACGGCGGACAACCTGCTGGATCCCGTGCAGATTGACGGCAACGAGGTGCCGGTGATCAGCAAGCGCGAGCTGACGGCAGAGATTGCCGTCAACGACCGCTCGACCATCATCCTGGGCGGCCTGGTCAATACACGCAAAAGCAAGGGGCGCTCCAAGGTGCCGGTGCTGGGCGACATCCCGCTGCTGGGCACTTTCTTCCGCGCGGACAGCCGTTCGGACACGCGTTCAGAACTCATTGTGCTGATCACGCCGTATGTGCTGCTGACGCCGGAGGACGCCCTGGAGGAGAGCGACCGGCTTCACCGCGCATCGCGCGCGAGCAAGACGCCCTGGCCGAAAAACTGGTCGCGGAGCCCGCTGGCCACTCCCGATCCGAAAGACCGCGAGGCTGTTCTCCAGGCCGAGAAGAATGCCGCCGACCTGAAGGCCATGATTGAGCGGCGCAAGGAGGAAATCCGCCGCGAAGGGCTGGACACCAGCCGGGCCAAACCTGCTGATGTGATCGAGGTGGTTCCGGTCAGCGAGGCCGGCGATTCTGGCGAAACGGAAACCGCGCCGCCTGCGGAGGAAAATCCCGCCGCACAGATTCCAGAAGAGATGGAAGAGAATGAGACGATGATCGCCGACGGCATGGTGATGTTCGATATCCCGGATCCGGATGAGGAGGAAGGCGCAGCGCCGGCCCCCGAAGAGCCGTCTGAAGAAATGCCGGAAGAAACCCCGCCGCCGGCGGAGTAACCCCGGCCCGTTGTCTGAAGGAGGTTGAAAATGTGCGCGGACACCTATACTGAAGTTTCCAAACAGTCCTGGTTCAGCCGCCTTGGCGGAGCCGTAAAGGGCATCCTGGGGGGACTGCTGCTGATTATTGTCGCATTCCCGCTCCTTTTCTGGAACGAGGGCCGGGCTGTCAAACGTTATAAAACGCTTCAGGAGGGCGCCGGAGCGGTCATTTCCGTGTCCTGTGATTCGGTGGATCAGAACAATTCAGGAAAGCTGGTTCATATGACCGGCCTGGCGCAGACAGAAGAGATGCTGACCGATCCCGTTTTCGGTGTTTCCCGCAAAGCCATAAAGCTCCGTCGCAGCGTGGAAATGTATCAGTGGGATGAAGACGCCGAAAGCCGCACAAAGAAGAAAATGGGCGGCGGAACAGAGACCGTCACGACATACACCTACAAGAAGGTCTGGAGCGAATCGCTGATCGATTCCGGGAAGTTCCGGCAGTCCGGTCATGACAATCCCGGGGCGATGACATACCAGACATATGAACTGGTCGCTCAAAGTGTGACAGTCGGGGCGTTTTCTTTAAGCACATCGCTGATTGCGAAGATCAGGGCCTATTCTGCGGTCAATCCGGCGGAGGGTGAGGGCCCGGCAGATTCCGCAGCGATCCGCCGC
Source organism: Verrucomicrobiota bacterium (assembly GCA_029557905.1). Lineage (GTDB taxonomy): Bacteria > Verrucomicrobiota > Kiritimatiellia > JAKQHR01 > JAKQHR01 > JAKQHR01. The sequence continues at coordinate 19,780 of JAKQHR010000010.1, read as the reverse complement.
CAGCCCGGAGGATTCTATATTGGGGCCGATCCGGCCGCTCCGCAGATCGGAGACCTTCGGGTTGCGTTTTCCGCTGTGGAGCCTCAGGTGATCAGCCTGGTTTCCGGCCAGCAGGGGGTGTCGTTTGAGCCCTATGTCACCAAAAACGGGGGAACGATTCAGCTTCTCCAGATCGGGGAAGTCAGCGCGGACGAGATGTTCCTGACGGCGCAGCGGCATAACAAAATGCTCACCTGGGCCCTGCGCGCCGGCGGATTTCTTATGATGCTGCTCGGGTTCAGCATGGTCTTCAAGCTCCTTTCCGTGCTGGGGGATGTGGTCCCCGTTCTCGGAAGCATTATCGGGGCCGGAACAGGTCTCATTGCCCTCCTGCTGTCACTGGCGCTTTCCTCTGTGACCATTGCCGCCGCATGGATATTCTACCGCCCCCTTCTTGGTGTTGCGCTGCTCGCGCTGACCGTCGGGCTGGCTCTGCTGATCCGCAGGAAAATGGCCGCCGCAAGGCCGGACTGAAGCTCTTTAAATCCCGGAATTTTGTCTGGAGCATCAGGCGCCTGAGTGGTAAGCTTTCTGCATAGAGGGGACTTGTTTGGGGCACAAGGTGCGGGGAGCCATGGTCGAGGAGAATTCAGGCAGCGACAAGACTGCGGCATTCATGGAACTGGTGCGGTTCATCAATACCGCCATCCGGAACAGTGCGATGTATCCGGCAGGGCATCCCATGCTTGCGGATTCGCTCAAGTCTCTCAAAGCAGCTCTCGACGGATGGCTGGGTTCCGAAGGGAAGCTGGACATGGCGTTTACGCGGAGCGCTGTTCTGGTTGGAGGGAAGCCTTTCAAGGAAGGGAATCCGGTTCTCGCCGGCCTGGCGAGGCATTTTCATCAGAGGGGGCTGCTGGCCCTGACAATACGTCCGGGCGTCGTGGCGTCCGAGGTGTCGTCGCTGCTGGCGGCCATCAAGGACCCGCCCGAGATCATTGCCCGGTCCGGCGGCGTTTCGTCCAGACTCAGGCGCTGTCCGCATCTTTCCGCAAAGCAGATAGATTATTCAACTCTTTTGACGCGGAGCGTGGATGCGGCAGGAGGGGGCCGCGATATAGATATTGTTCAGCTTCTCTGCGATGCAGACAAGAGGGCGAGGGCAGGATTTCCTTCCGCCGCCGTGATCGAAGAAATATGCGCTGCTCTTGCCGGCGGGAGGAAGTTCTCGGCTGCGATCAATGAGATATTCACATCCCCCGGCGGTCACCGGGGGGAGGCGGCAAAAAATCTCTGGCGCGTGATGGGCAGGGTGGTCCGGTTCTGCAAAGACTTGCCCCCCGAAAAAGCCGCCAGGACCCTTAGGCACCTTTCGACCGTTCTCGCGGGGCTGAATCCGGAGGCCCTCGACGCCCTGTTCTCTGAACAAGCCGCAGAAGAGGGAGTGGATGATCTCCAGAAGGCCGCGCTGCCGGCGGTTCCTGACGCGGCGCTGTCTGAAATGATATCGTCGCACATCACGCGCGAGGGGAAGGTGGACAGCAGCCTGATGAGCCTGTTTCTGCGATTGTCGGACAGGGCGGGTGCGTCGCCGGATCTGGCTCAATCCGTTGCAGGCAAACTGTCCGGCCTGGATCATGATCGTCTGGCCACAGTTCAGGGAGCGCTGGAAGATGCGCTCAAGACAGCCGCCAGAAACGAATTCATGTCGCAGGTCTATCAGCTTACGATGAATACGCTGGCGGAGAAGGAGCGGCAGACAATTCAGACTGATGCGGCCGTTGCCGCCCTTGTCGCAAACTTTCAGCTGATGTGCGAAAAGAACCGCGCTCAGGATGAAAAGGTCCGGCTGCTTTTAAACATCCTCTGGTTTGAGGAGAATCCCCGCACCTTCAGAGAGTTCAGCGGACGGCTGCTGGATGAACTTCCCCGCTGCAGCAAAAATACGCGGCCCGAAATGACACGCGATGCGCTGAAGGTTTTCTGGGAGAAGACATGTCCCGGAGTCGACCCGGCCATCGCCCGGGAAGCCGTTTCAAGCCTGTATCGCCTTGGGCCCCTTGCGGGGTCGGAAGCCCTCGCGGCACTGATTCCCGGCTCTTCTCCATCGCAGATTGAGGAGATTGCGCACTTGCTGTCCGAAACTTATGCGGATGGCGGGAAGGCGCTTCTGAATCTCGCGATCAACCGCGAGCGCGGTCCGGCCGGAAACGAAATATGCGCGGCTCTGGCCGCCATGAAACTCTCCGACGAACAGGCGGCTGATCTTGCTAAGAAGGCTGTTCGCGAGAAAGATCCGGCAGTTCGAAGGGTTTATCTGTGCGTGCTGGCGGGAAGCGGTGACCAGACTGTAATCGGCCGTCTTTTCAGGTTTCTTCGGGGGGGAGTATTTTCACATCGAATTCTGCTGGAACTGATCGATATCTGCGGCCAGGGAAAGATTGCGGCATCAGTTCCGTTTCTTTCCGGCCTGCTCAAGCATCACACACTGCCCATGCCCGGCCGTCTCGGCATTGTTGAGGCGGTTGTGGAAAGCCTCTGCCGGATCCATACTTCCGCAGCGGCCGCTGTTCTTCAGAAAACCATTCAGGAAGGGAACCGGAATGTTCAGCGCGCATGCCGGCGGGTTATGCCGCTGACGGGCGCAAGGAGGGGGCCGGCGGCATGAAAGCTGAACAAAAAAGCCGGGGGGTTGAAGGGTTTCTTCTTGATCTGCAGGCAGCCATTCAGGACAGCCGATTTTACGGACCGAAACACGCGCTGACTGAGGCTGCCGCGGTTAGGGTACGCGCCTCTCTGCACGAAGCCATGGCGGGGCGCACGGAAATCGTCATCGGCGTGATCGGCGGGGAACTGGCGTTTGGAAATAAACCCCTCTATGACCTGACGCGTCATATGTCCAGTCTGATCGCCGCGCTCGAGGAGCACAAAGTTGAGAAACTGACCTTCATGGGAGAGGTCCCTCTGGCTGACATCAGGTCTTTTATCGAACTGCTGACCTGCCGATCGGGCGAGATGACGACGGCCGCCGGCGAATTAGGCAGCATCACCATCAGTGGTATAGGGCTTGAAGCCTCTCCGTCTGGGTCCGTACTGTCTGCCGGCACTGTGGAAGAAACCTATCGGGAAGGGCCCCGGCTGCTGGGGGACATAGGCCGGGCTCTCCACGATGGCCTGCCTGTCAATACCCGGGCAGCGAACACTTTCATCCAGAAAGTAATGAAAGGCTTTCTGGGCAACAAGGCGCCCTTTCTGATCGCCACATCCCTGAAGAAGCATGATGAATATTCATTTGTTCACTCCATCAACGTTGCCGTGCTTTCGCTGGCGCAGGGCGAGGCGCTCGGACTGCCGAAATCCGCACTGGCCGACCTGGGTCTGGCGGGGTTTCTTCACGACTCCGGAAAAATCGCTCTCGCCGCTGACATCCTGCGGAAAAAGGGGAAGTTGAGTGAATCCGAATACGAGAAGGTCAGTCAGCATCCGCTGGACGGCGCAAAGCTTTTGCTGCAGACACCGGATTTGAGCCCGCTGGTGCCCACAGTCTCATTTGAGCACCACCTTCGCTATGATGGCAGGGGCTATCCTCGCAAAGTGTTTGGAACCGAACTTTGCCTGGCCAGCATGATCGTATCCATCTCCGATGTTTACGATGCTCTCCGAAGCCGTCGTCCCTACCGGGGCGGACTTGCGCCGGAACTCGCCTTCAAGGAAATGATCAAGGAGGGCGGGGGGCTGTTTCATCCTTCGCTCCTGGGAGTCTTCTTCAGGGCAATCGGCATTTATCCGCCGGGCTCGCTGGTTTTCCTCGACGACGGCAGCGTCGGAATTGTAATTGCACCCAATCCTGCAGACATTCGCCGGCCGGTTGTGGAAATATGGTATGCCCCGAGCGGGGAAACATTGAGGGTCCCGCAGGTCGTCAACCTGACAGAAAAGAAACCGGGCAGAAACGAGTATCTGCACATGATCGTACGTTCCGTGCCTCCCGAAGCCGGTCATAAAATCCCGGCCAGATACAGGATAGATTGACTCCGTTTTCCGGTATTCTGATCGTTTTTTGTTGCATTCGGGGCTTTGATGACTTACGTTGCGCACGAATTTCCAGTTTCCCTCAAGATTGAATGAGCATTCCTGAAGGTTCAGAAAAGCAAGGTATATGGTAGATTTTTTTAAGAAAAGCAAAGACGGGCAGATAGAACATCTGGCCGAAACAGCGCCTGTTGAGGGCGCGCATCCTCCGCAAATGCACCGCCGTCGCGAAGAGCGCGCGGACCGGGGGCCTTCCAGGCATAAGCGCCGCGAAGCGCCGCCCCAAAAGTCCGCTGCCCCGGCTAAAGAGGCGCCCGGGCCGCATCCGGATGTCCAGGTTGACACTCCTCATCCAGCCGCAGCCAAAAAACGCCGCCGCAGGCCGCGCCGCAGGCGGCAGCCGGAAGGCGCGCCCGCGACGGAGGGGAAGAACCTTCGTCACGATGAACCCCGCCCGGCCGTCGTGCCGCCGCCGGCGCGCGACGAAAAACCCTGGGATATTTCCGTTTATGATGTTCCTCCGCAGGAGGGCAAAACGCGGTTTCATGACCTCGGCCTGCCCCCTGAGCTGATGCGGGCTCTTTATGACCTGAAATTTCAGTACTGCACTCCCATTCAGCAGCAAATTCTGCCTCATGCGCTGAAGGGCAGTGATGTGTCCGGCCGCGCCCCCACTGGAACCGGCAAGACTGCGGCATTCCTGCTTTCCGTTTTCACGCATATGCTTCGCAAGCCGATCACCGATCAGCGTCGGCTGGGCACTCCACGATGTCTGGTGATTGCGCCCACCCGCGAACTGGTGCTCCAGATTCAGCGGGATGCCGAGGCGCTGGGCAAATACACCGGGCTCCGCTCCGTGGCTGTTTACGGCGGCGACAGCAGCCGCAACCAGGCCCTGCAGCTTGAAAAAGGGCCCGTAGACATTCTTGCGGCCACCCCGGGCCGGCTGCTGGATTTCAAGAACCAGCACAAAATCCATCTCGGCCATGTGGAGACCATGGTGATTGACGAGGCCGACCGCATGCTGGATATGGGGTTCATCCCGGATGTCCGAAAAATCATCAACAGTACCCCCCCGCGCCACGAGCGCATGACTATGCTGTTCAGCGCGACCCTGACGCCCGAGGTGCTTCGCCTTTCAGCCCAGTGGACGCGTGACGCCGTGACCATCGAGGTCGAACCCGACCAGGTGGCCGTGGACACGGTGAATCAGATTGTCTATATCGTGCGCTCAAGTGAGAAGTTCAATCTTCTTTACAACATCCTGAAGGCGGACAATCCGCAGCGCGTGATTGTCTTCACCAACCGGCGCGACGAGGCGCAGCGGCTTTCCGACCGGTTAAACAGGAGGCATTTCCCCTGCGCGCTGCTCTCCGGTGCGCTGGCGCAGAATGTCCGCACGCGCATGCTCAACGAGTTCAAGGAGGGCAAGTACCGCATTCTGGTGGCCACGGATGTGGCGGGGCGCGGTCTTCACATCGAGGATGTCAGCCACGTGATCAACTACTGCATCCCGCGTGAGGCCGAAGCTTATGTGCACCGCATCGGCCGCACCGGCCGGGCCGGGAAATCCGGCGTTTCGATCAGTTTTGCGGACGAAGAGGATTCTTTCTATATCCCTGAAATCGAAAAGTACATGGGCCGGCCGCTGCCCTGCACCTATCCGGACGAGCGCTATCTGACCGACCCCGACAAGAAAGGCTGACCCCAGTTTCCGCTTGGCAGACCGCTCTGCCGTCGGCATATTATCGCCCCTTAATTTATATACGGCACAGGAGAGAAGACCCATGTACAACGCATCCGATTTGAGAAAAGGGCTTAAGGTTGAAATAGACGGCGAGCCCTACATGATCACGGAGTTCAACTTCGTGAAGCCCGGCAAGGGCCAGGCCCTCTACCGCTGCAAGCTCAAGAGCATGGTCACCGGAAGCACATTTGACAAAACCTATCGCTCCGTGGACCGGATCGACAAGTGCAACCTTGAAGAGCGGGACATGATCTACTCGTTCCAGGAAGGCGACCACTATGTCTTCATGGATGCCGAAACCTATGAGCAGGTCCACATCGCCGCGGAAGTGGTCGGCGACAAGAAGTATTTCCTGATTGAGGACATGGAGGTGGACATCCTGTTTCACAATGACCGGCCCATTGAAATCATGCTCCCGAACTTCATCGAGAAGACGGTGGCGCACACCGAGCCCGGGGCCCGTGGTGATACGGCCACAAACGTCTTGAAACCGGCGACGCTGGACAACGGCTACGAAATCCAGGTTCCTCTTTTTGTCAATGAGGGCGACCGCATAAAAATTGACACGCGCGACGGGTCCTACGCCGGCCGCGTGAGCTGACATTGGAATCATTGCCCTACAGCCCCGACCTGAACCGCCTGCAGGAGGTTCGCCCGGCGCTCGAGAAGCGGGCGGCGATCCTTCGGGCTGTGCGCGATTTCTTCCACAGGCACGGCTTCCTTGAGGTGGATACTCCAGTCCGTATCCGCGCGCCCGCCCCCGAGGAATACATTGATGCCGAACCCTCCGGCGACTGTTTTTTGCGGACATCGCCCGAGCTTCACATGAAGCGGATGCTTGCGGCGGGTTATGAAAAGATTTTCCAGATCGGCCCCTGCTTTCGGGCCGGTGAAAGGGGCGACCGGCACCGTCCGGAATTCGCCATGCTAGAATGGTACCGCGCCCATGCCGACTATTCCGATATCCTGCTCGACACCAAGGCCATGATCGTTTCTGCTGCGCGCGCGGTGCTGAACACGACCTCGCTGACGTATCAGGGCCGCGCCATTGAACTGGTGCCGGTCTGGGAGCATTTGACCGTTCAGGAGGCTTTCCTGCGCTGGGCCCGCTGGGATCCGCTGAAAAAATTTGATCCCGACCGCTTTGACGAGGACTTGGTGACAAAAGTTGAACCATCGCTTCCGCGCGATGTGCCGACGGTATTAACAGACTATCCGGTTGAGCGCGCGGCGCTTTCAAGGCCTTCCGCCAAAGATCCGCGCGTGGCGGAGCGCTGGGAGCTTTACATTGGGGGGCTGGAACTGGCGAACGCCTATTCTGAGCTGACCGATTCCGCCGAGCAGAAACAGCGCTTCGCTCACAGCCGCATGCTCCGCGAGTTGGAGAACAAGGCGGCTTATCCGGAAGATGGGGATTTTATCAGAGCCCTTGAAATCGGCATCCCGCCCTCCGGCGGCATCGCGCTCGGACTCGACCGCCTCGTCATGCTCCTGACGGACTCCGCCTCCATTGATGATGTCACCGCCTTCGAGGAATAAACTGAAATTCCGGCGGCACGAATCGTAAAAGAAGATCCCTGATTCGATCTTGCGCCGTTTGTGTCTCTTCGTGGCCAATTTATGAGTTGCCGAAAAAGGGCACCAAAAGGCCCGAAAAACGCGAAAAATGGCTAAAAATGGCCCAAAAACAGCACAATTTCGTTAAAATTGGCCAAAATTCTTTAAAATTCGAAAAAAATTGCGGATTGAGGATCGAACCCGTGCTCAAGCATCATAAATGGCGACTGGAGGGCCGGCCTCCGTTCCGGCCGGATAAAGAATGGGATGTGGACGGGCGCCGACCCCCGCGACTTTGTGTCGCAGGTGAGGAAGGCTCTGCGGGTCCGGCCTCGCTCGCTCGACTTTTCGCCCCGGCGGGACAAGCCCGCCGGGGGCGCAACAGGAAACGGACGGAACCCGACTTCGCCCAGAGGCTTCGTCGGATGAACAGAGCCCGTCCCTCCAGCATCCTCTCTGTTGCATTGCTGGGGGTTCGCGTGTAGTCTTTGGGCATGAAACAGCACATTCAAGTTTTACTTGCCATTTCCTTCTTCACTGTCTGCTCTGTGGCTCTTGCCCAGAAATCCTTCGAGGCCTATCCGCTGGGCAATAATGATCCGGCGGCCCTGACCGAGACTGCAAAGGCGATTGTGGGGCCGGAGGGCGCTGTGGTGCTGGACGGGAAGGGCAATCGTTTGCTGGTTATCGCGGAGGCGGAGCAGCACAAGTCGCTCGCAGAGATGTTCTCGAAAATTCCAGTCATTGGGAAAAATGTTTTCATCGAGGTCCGCTTCACAACCGTCGGCCGCACAAAGGATTCCGGGGCCTCTGTCGAAGCCGGGGGAGAGATCAGCAAGACGGGTTCAAAGATTGTTATTAAGCCGCAAGTCCATCATATGACCACGGAGACCGGCGGCGAAACGGTGCAGTCCATCATGGCGGCCAGCGGATCCGCTGCGCGCATTCAGGTGGGCACGAGTGTGCCGATGATGGAATGGTTCGTGGATTACGGCTGGCGCTGGGCCGCCATTCATGAGCGCATGCACTGGAACGAGGTGGGGGCTTTCCTGACCGTCGAGCCGACCATTATTGGTGACGGACCGGAAATCAAACTGGTCCTGACTCCGGAACTCTCGGGTCTGGATTACGACAAACCCTGCTGTGTCAAGTTCACCCGGGCAAGCCTTGAAGTGACTGCCCTGAACGGTGTTCCGGTCCGCATCGGAGGGCTTGAGAAGGACGAGGAATTCTACTCCCGCTTCCTGCTTGGCGGTTCCAGCCAGGAGGATTCCTGCGCGCTGGACATCACGCTCACCGCGTGGATAACAGACGCCTCCGGCCGCCGCCTTCCGGCTGAATGAAAAACGCCTGTTTTCAGCCCCTTTTTGCCCCCCGCAGAGCCGTCCATCCGGCCCTGAAAAATCGCCGAATTCTCGCCGATTTTCATTGATTTTTGCCTGCCTTTCGGGGTAATCTTTTTTTGCTGAATGTATGACGTTTTGCCTGGGGATAAAAGGGGCTTCCAGACGTCAGATTTCAACCCTTTCAACAGGTTAATAAGAGAAGAATTATGTCCAAAGAAACTGAAGACGCGAAACAGAAAGCTGGCGCGAAATACGACGCCACCACGATCACTGTTCTTGAAGGAATTGCCGCCGTGCGCAAGCGCCCGGCCATGTATATCGGCGACACCAGCGTGCGCGGATTTCACCACTGCGTGTATGAAGTCGTGGACAACAGCATTGACGAGGCCCTTGCGGGCTACTGCAGCAATATTCTGGTGCGGGTGAATGCCGACGGCTCCTGCACGGTCAACGACGACGGCCGGGGCATCCCGGTGGACATGCATGCCACCGAGAAAAAGCCCGCCGTGGAGGTGGTGCTCACCACCCTGCATGCCGGTGGAAAGTTTGACAACGAGTCCTACAAGGTGTCCGGCGGCCTGCATGGGGTCGGCGTTTCCTGCGTGAATGCCCTCAGCGAATGGCTGGAGGTGGAAGTCCGCCGCAACAACCTGGTGTATCACCAGCGTTATGAGCGCGGCGTTCCGGTGACGAAGCTGGAGACCATCGGCACCACCAAGGGCACGGGGACCAAGGTGACCTTCAAGCCCGATCCGCAGATATTCAGCACCAGCGAGTTCAACTGGGACACCCTGGCGGTGCGCCTGCGCGAACTGGCGTTCCTGAACAAGGGAATCCTGATCAAGCTGAGCCAGGAGGAGCCCGCCCGCGAGGAGGTTTTCCAGTACAGCGGCGGCATCCGGGAGTTCGTTACACATCTCAACCGGGCCAAGAACCCGCTGCATCCCAAGCCGATTTTCTTTGAGCGCGAAAAGGACGGCATCCAGGCCGAGATCGCGATGCAGTACTGCGACACCTACAAGGAAACGATCTACTGTTTTGCCAACAACATAAACACCATCGAGGGCGGCACGCATCTGAGCGGTTTCCGCAGCGCGCTGACCCGCACGGTCAACCAGTACGCAAAGACCAACAAGCTCACCAAGAACGAGGCCGGCATGAGCGGCGACGACATCCGCGAGGGGCTCACGGCCGTCATCAGCGTGAAGCTTCCCCAGCCCCAGTTCGAGGGGCAGACCAAGACCAAGCTGGGCAACAGCGAGGTGGAGGGGATTGTGGCGTCCATCGTAAACGAGGAACTGTCCACCTTCTTCGAGGAGCATCCCTCTGTGGCGCGCCGGATCATTGACAAGGCCGTTGTGGCCGCGCGCGCGCGCGAAGCCGCGCGGAAGGCCCGCGACCTGACCCGCCGCAAGGGCGCCCTCGAGAGCAGTTCTCTCCCGGGCAAGCTGGCGGACTGTTCGGAACGCGATCCGGCGCTGACGGAGATATTCATCGTGGAGGGAGACAGCGCCGGAGGCTCGGCCAAGCAGGGCCGCGACCGCCGCTTCCAGGCCATCCTGCCGCTGCGCGGCAAGGTGCTTAATGTGGAAAAGGCCCGTCTGGACAAAATCCTCAGCAACGAGGAAATCCGCACATTGATCACCGCCATCGGGACCGGGGTCGGCGAGGATGATTTCGACATCGCCAAAGCCCGCTATCACAAAATCATTATCATGACCGATGCCGATGTGGACGGTGCCCACATCCGCACGCTTCTGCTGACATTCTTTTACCGTCAGATGCCCCAGCTGGTGGAGAAGGGGTACATTTATATCGCCCAGCCGCCGCTCTACAAGATCAAGCGCAAGAAACGCGAGCAGTACCTGGACAGTGATGAAGCGCTCACGAAGATCCTGCTGGATCTCGGTTCGGATGACGTGAAACTGCTGAATCCGGCCGGCGAAGAAGTTCTGCCTGATAAAGCCTTGATTCGACTGCTTGAACTGCTTTCGGAAATTGAAACTCTGGGCAATCGCATTCAGCGGCGGGGTGCCGTGTTTAGTGAGTTCCTGACCCGCCGCGATCCCAAAACGGGGCGTTTCCCCCAGTACCGGGTGGCCATTACCTACAGGGACACCAGCGAAACCGAGCACTTTTATGCTTATGACGAGCGAGAGCTCCGCAAGCTCCGCGAGGAGGCGGAAAAGAAGCTGGGCCTTCAGCTCGAGATTTTCACAAACGGCGAGAATGTCGAATCGAAGCCCGACCAGAGCGGCCTGCGGTGGGTGGAGTTCTACGGGGCGGTGGATCTGGCAAAGGCTGTCGCGAAGCTTGAGAAGATGGGCTTCAGCCTGGACCAGTACCAGCCCGCTGAGGAGCCGATTTACTTTCTGGCCGATGAAAAGGACCAGAGGACGCCGATTGGTTCACTCCCCGATCTGCTGGATGCCGTGCGCAACCTGGGCCGCCGCGGGCTGGTGATCCAGCGCTACAAGGGTCTCGGTGAAATGAACCCCGAGCAGCTCTGGGAAACCACGATGCATCCCGAGAACCGCAAGCTGGTCAAGGTCGTCCTCGAGGATGACGTGCGCGCCGATGAAATCTTCACGATTCTGATGGGTGATGATGTCGGGCCCCGCCGCGAATTCATTGAACAAAATGCGCTGAATGTGCAGAATCTCGATGTCTAACAACGAACAAACCGGAATTCCCCCCATGCTGGAAAACAATCAGAACCATTTGATCAACATCGAAGATGAAATGCAGCGGGCCTATATTGACTACTCCATGAGTGTCATCATCGGCCGCGCGCTGCCCGACGCGCGCGACGGACTCAAGCCCGGAAACCGCCGCATCCTTTTCGCCATGAAGGAGCGGGGCTGGATTCACAGCAAGCCGTTTGTCAAGTGCGCGAAGGTGGTCGGAGAAGTCATCGGCAACTACCATCCGCACGGCGACAGCGCCGTCTATGACACGCTCGTCCGCATGGCGCAGGATTTCTCCATGCGGTGCATTCTTATCGACGGCCAGGGGAACTTCGGCAGCATAGACGGGGACCGCGCCGCGGCGTACCGCTATACCGAGTGCCGGCTCAAGGCCGAAGCCGAGGAAATGCTGGCTGACATTGAGAAGTCCACCGTGGAGATGCGTCCGAATTTTGACGAAAGCCTGATGGAGCCGGCGGTGCTTCCTTCGCGCATCCCGAATCTGCTGGTGAACGGGAGCACGGGCATCGCGGTCGGCATGGCCACCAACATCCCGCCGCACAACCTGGCCGAAATCGCGGATGGAATGATCCTGCTCATCGACAACCCCGACATCCCGGTCGCTGAAATCTGTAAAGTCGTCAAAGGGCCGGATTTCCCGACGGGCGGCGTCATCTGCGGGCTGAACTCCATCCGGGAGATGTATGAGACCGGTCGAGGCAAACTGAAGGTGCGCGGGCGCGCCGGCATTGAAACCGCCAACAACGGGCGGGAAAGCATTATCATCACCGAAATCCCGTACACGGTCAACAAGGCTTCCCTGATCGAAAAAATGGCCCATCTGGTGAACGAAAAAACCATCGAGGGCATATCCGACATCCGCGACGAGTCCGGGAAAGAAGGCATCCGCGTGGTGGTGGAGATTAAGCGCGGCGCCGTGCCCAAGGTCGTCCTGAATTCCATTTTCAAGCACACCCAGATGGAAACAACCTTCGGCGCCATCATGCTGGCCATTGACCACGGCAAACCGCGCGTGATGAACCTCAAAGACCTCATGACATGCTTTATTGATCACCGGGTGGATGTGATCACGAAGCGCACGGAGTTTGATCTCGCCAAGGCGGAAGCCCGCGCCCACATTCTCGAAGGTCTTAAGATCGCCATCGATCACATGGATGCCGTTGTCAAAACCATCCGCGAGGCGAAAGACCGCGACGATGCCCGCGTCAAGCTGATGGCCCGCTTCGGACTCAGCGAACTTCAGGCCAACGCCATTCTCGAAATGCGCCTGTATCAGCTCACGGGCCTTGAACGCGACAAGGTCGAGAACGAATATCTGGAGATCATCAAACTGATCAGCTATCTCCGTGACCTGCTTGCCTCTCCCGCCAAAATCCTCGGCGTGGTGAAGGAGGAGCTGCTGGAAATCAAGGAACGCTACGGCGACAAGCGGCGCACCGACATCGTGGCCGACGCCGGCGAGATCAATATCGAGGACCTGATCGCCGACGAGCGCTGCGTGATCACCGTCAGCCATACCGGCTATATCAAGCGCGTCCCGACCAGTTCCTACCGCCAGCAGAAGCGCGGCGGGAAGGGCGTGGTTGGCATGGACACCAAGGAAGAGGACTATGTCGAACATGTCTTCATGGCCACTACGCATGATTATCTGCTCTGCTTCACGCAGGCGGGCCGGATGCACTGGATCAAGGTCTATGACATACCGGAGGGCAGCCGCACCGCCCGGGGCAAGGCCATCGTCAATCTGCTTCAGGTCGGAACCGATGAGAAACTGGCCTCCATGCTGCGCGTGCGTGAGTTCAGTGACACCGAGCATCTCGTCATGGCCACCCGCAAGGGCATTGTCAAGAAAACCAACCTTTCCGCCTACAGCAACGTGCGCGCGGGCGGCATCATAGCGATCAGCATTGATCCGGATGATGAACTCATCGGCGTGGTGAAAACCGTCGCCGGCCAGGACCTGATCCTGACCACCCGCAACGGCATGAGCATCCGCTTCGATGAGGGCGAACTCCGCGACCAGGGACGCGCCACCCGCGGCGTCAAGGGCATGACCCTCAGCAAAGACGACATCGTCGAAAACATCGCTGTAGTGGACCCCTCCGCCACATTCATCAGCATCACTGAAAACGGCTACGGCAAGCGCACTAACTTCGATGAGTACCGCAGGCAGAGCCGCGGCGGCAAGGGGATCATCACCATTCGCACCACTGAGCGCAACGGCAAGCTGGTGGCGGCGCTCTCGGTGAAGGATCAGGATGCGCTGATGCTCATCAGTCAGGGCGGGCAGATGATCCGTTTCGGCGTGAGTGATCTGCGCGTCATCAGCCGCAACACGCAGGGTGTGCGGGTCATCAATCTGGACGAAGGCGACCGCCTCATTTCAGCCACCCCGCTCGAGCCTGAAGTCGAGGACGAGGAGGAGGACAAAGAGACGGCGGGAACGCCCGTCTCTGAGACTCCGCCCGCGGGCGACCAGTAAAAGTTCCAATCCCTGGAACTTATTGGCTGAAAACTTCCAATCATTGGAAGTTTTCAGCCCCGTTCTTCCAGTGATTGGAAATTCCGGGTAAAAACCTCTTGCGGCGGCCTGCCGCGGGGGCTTTAATCAGTTCAGGTCCCATGCGGCACCCGGCCGTTTTTTGCAAGGAGGAAGAAAGATGAAGAAGCATCAGTGCGCAGCTTTTGCGGCAGTTCTCACAGTATTCGCCGGGCAGCCACAGGCGCGGGCACAGGTTCCCTCCATGATCAATTACCAGGGCCGGCTGGTTGACGGCGGCATGCTGGTCAACGGCAATGTCGAGCTGGTGCTCCGCCTCTACAATGACGCTTCCGCCGGAACACTCGAATACGAGGACTCCAACACCGTGACCGCGGTGGATGGGCTGTATTCCACATTCATCGGCGACAACACGTTGTCCGGCTCGCTTCAGGATGCCCTGACCAATACCGAGATCTGGGTTGAGGCCGAAGTGGACGGAACGATTCTTCTCCCCCGCCAGCGCCTTGTTTCCGTGGCCTATGCGCTAGTCTCCGGAGGAGGAGGCGATTTTGTTGAAACAGCTGGCGACACCATGACGGGAGCCTTGAATATCAACGCCGATGCGGGTGCGCTGGTGATCGGCAGCACGGGAATGGCGGTTCGTATCGGCAACAGCGCAGTGGCAACAACCAGCGGGACGGCCATCGGACTCGACGCCAATGCCGCGTCAGCCGGGGTTGCGGTGGGACGGCTGGCCAACGGCGCCGATCAGGGGACGGCCCTGGGTTATAATGCGAATGCCTATGACCGCAGCGTGGCGATCGGAATTAACAGTGCTGCAGTCAATGGCGAATCTGTGGCTGTCGGAAATGGAGCCAACGGGTCCAGTGTGGGCGTTGCCGTCGGACACGGGGCAAATGCATATTCCGGAGGAGCTGCGCTCGGGAGGGGGGCTGTCGGCAGAGTCTCGGGAGTTGCCGCAGGCGATTATGCCAATGGGTACAACGGGGGCGCGGCCGTTGGCGGGGAAGCCAACGCGGCCAATTCCGGCGTGGCCATTGGCCGTTATGCGAACGGAAGTTTGTTTGGCACGGCAGTTGGTCGCAATTCGCTGGCATACAACGAGGCCATAGCCGTCGGTTACGCCGCCACAGGAACACTTCGCAGTGTGGTCGCGGGGTATACCGCAAGCGCTTCCGATTACGGAGTGGCGGTCGGGAATCGTGCGTTTGCGAACAAGGAGAGCATTGCGCTGGGCAACCAGGCGAACGCCGCCGGCACCGACAGAATCGCCATAGGCAATCACGTGGTCAATACGCAGGAGGCCAGCACTGTCGTTATGCGCGGCAGTCTCTATCTTGATGGCGGGACGAGTGTCTTCTATCGTTCCACTTTTGGCTCTGGCGAATGGCAGGAATTCTCCGGCAGTGGAGGAGGCGAGCCTGAAGCTGATCCGATATGGAGCTCTGCCAGCAATTTCTACTATCAGAAAACAGAAAGTGATGATTTTTACGTTGATGCCGCCGGAGACACCATGACCGGAGAACTGATCGTCAACGCCGAAGGCGGGGCACTGGTTATCGGAAGCACGGGCCTTGAAACGCGTGTGGGCGGAAATGCCGCGGCAACCGGAGGCGGTACGGCGGTGGGTCGTGAAGCAAATGCGTATTCCACCGGGACAGCTGTTGGATATGGCGCAAATGGCTCGGATGAAGGCACAGCTGTTGGACATACCGCCGCAGCTGCCGAAAACGGCTCCGCAATGGGATACAGAGCAAACGGGTCGCTGTCGGGTGCGGCTCTGGGAAGTTTTGCAATTGCCCCTGATGACGGAGTGGCCGTTGGAGCCGGGGCAAATGGATCATATCTGGGCGCCGCGCTTGGCAGAGAAGCCAATGCGGCGGGAACAAACATTGCCATCGGAGCTTTTGCGAACGCTGCGGATGGATTCAGCCGAACAGCAATTGGGGCGTCCCTGACCAACGAGATAGACAACAGCACCGCGGTTCGCGGCAGTCTGTATCTTGATGGGGGAACCAGCGTGTTTTACCGTTCAACCTTCGGTTCCGGTGCGTGGCAGGAAATCTCTGCAGGGGGCGGGAGTATTACCGAAACCGATCCGGTCTTCGCGGCCTCCGCGGCCTTTGCAATCTCCGCACTGAACACTTCCGAGTGGTCCGAAGCGCACGGCTGGGGTGACCACAGCGAGGCAGGATATGCCACCGGAACTCCGGTTTATGCTGAAACCGATCCCGTATGGGTGGCAGAGAGAAGCAATTATGCTACAGGGGCGCCTCTTTATGAGTACGGAGAAACCGACCCAGTGTGGGATGCGCAAAAAGCAGACTATGCGACCGGCACACCGGTATATGTTGAGACAGATCCCGTTTGGGATGCTGAAAAAAGCGGGTACGCAACCGGTACGCCGCTGTATGTGTTCACGGAAACCGATCCGGTATGGGTTGCCGAACGCAGCAATTATGCAACAGGCGCACCTCTGTACGAATACACCGAAACCGATCCAGTGTGGGATGCGCAGAAAGCAGACTATGCGACCGGCATGCCGGTTTATGTCGAGACGGATCCTGTTTGGGATGCAGAGAAAAGCGGGTACGCGACCGGCACGCCGCTGTATGCGTTCACGGAGACGGATCCCGTCTGGACGGCGGCATCCAACGACATCCAATCTCAGATCTCAAATCTTGACACCGCCAAGGTGTCCAAGACCGGCGACACGATGACGGGGACGCTGACGGTGCAGACGAACATCAGCGCCTCATACAGCTACACTGACATGTGGGGCACACGGGAGCTGCTTGCCATTAACGGTGGCGATGACGTTCAAATCGGCAATGAAGCCAACGGTTACTACTACGGTGTGGCCGTCGGTTTTCAGGCCAACGGCTATCAGAGCGGTGCGGCGGCAGGCGCATACGCCAATGGCAGTGGAGGGGTGGCGATGGGCTATCAGGCGAACGGTTATGCGGGTGTGGCCGTCGGCTTTCAGGCCAACGGCTATGGTGCCGGCGCAGCGCTCGGCAGGGCCGCCAACGGCCAGGACTCCGGTGTGGCGATCGGCTGGAATGCGAACGGTACAAGCTACGGCGTGGCGGTGGGCAATTCAGCCAACGCGGGCGGCGGCGGAGAGCGCATCGCTATCGGACATGGCGTAACGAACCCGGTCAACAACTCCGCGGCTGTTCGCGGCACGCTGTATCTCGACGGCGGCACGGGGGTGTACTACCGGTCGACATTCGGCTCCGGCGCATGGGTGAAGCTGCTGGACGGCATCGCCACCGGCACGCCGCTTTATGCGTTCACGGAAACAGATCCCGTCTGGACTGCCGAGAAAACCGGCTATGCCACGGGCATGCCGGTTTATGTCGAAACCGATCCTGTCTGGACGGCGGAAAAAGCGTCTTACGCAACAGGAACCCCGTTGTACGTTTACTCCGAAACCGATCCTGTCTGGACTGCTGTCAGCAATGATATCCAGTCGCAGATATCCGCTGTCGTCACCGCGAAAGTTTCCAAAACCGGCGACACAATGACGGGAGCCCTGACCAACAGCGCGGGGTTTTATGGAAGCATCACGCTGGCCAGTGACGGGCCGGCGGAGATCGGCACACTGCGGTATGCGGGTGGAACCGTGCAATTCTATGACGGAACGAACTGGATCCCCGTCAATGCGTACGCGCCATAGGGTATGGGTCATGAGAAATCATCTTCAAAGAATATCCAAGAAAGCGAAACGCGGACTCGCGTTTCTCTTTCTTGCGGCGGTCGCGCAAGCGGGAGCGGCCGATCCGCTGTCCACGGAAATCATAAAGCTGATGGCTTCGGATGCTGGGGCGGCCGACTGGTTCGGATATTCGGTGGGGGCGGACGGGGATGTGGCGATTATCGGCGCATATCGCGACAGTGACAGCTATCCAACAGCCGGAGCCGCCTATATCTTCGAACGCGGCATTGGCGGTTCTAATGCATGGGGCGAAGTGAAAAAGCTGGTCGCATCGGATGCGGAGGAGGCGGACTGGTTTGGCTGGTCGGTGGCTGTCGCCGGCGATGTGGCAGTGGTGGGCGCCTATGGTGAAGATACGGGCGGCACGGTGGCCGGTGCAGCGTATGTCTTTGAACGAAATGCGGGCGGCACCAACGCCTGGGGCCAGGTGAGGAAACTGGTCGCTTCCGATGCGGCCGGGACCGATTATTTCGGCCGGTCTGTGGCCGTGGCGGGAGATGTGATCGTTGTCGGAGCCTATGGCGAAGATACAGGCGGGGGAGAAGCGGGGGCGGCGTACGTTTTTGAGCGGAATCTTCCGGGCACGAATCTCTGGGGTGAGGTAAAAAAGCTGATGGCATCAGATGCGGAGGCTTCCGATTATTTCGGATTCTCCGTGGCGGTGGCCGGAGATACGATTGTTGTCGGAGCAAGTCAGGAGGATGCCGCGGCAACAAATGCCGGTGCGGCATATATCTTCGAACGGAATGCGTGGGGAACCAATGCCTGGGGTGAAGTCAGTAAACTGACCGCATCAGATGCGGAGGAGGCAGACAACTTTGGCAAGGCGGTGGCGATCGCCGGCGATGTGGCGGTGATTAGTTCGGCTTTTGAAGACAGCAGAGGAAACAATGCCGGTGCGGCATATGTTTTCGAGCGCAATGCGGGGGGAACCAATGCCTGGGGGCAGGTGAAAAAGCTGACTGCCTCAGATGCTGAAGCGGGAGACGGTTTCAGCCAGTCGGTCGCCGTTTCGGCGGACGTTGTGATGATTGGGGCCTACAGCGAGGACTCTGCCGGAGATATGGCGGGTGCGGCATATTTGTTCGCCCGCAATGCAGGCGGAACCAATGCATGGAATGAAGTCAGAAAAGTCACCGCCCCCGATGCGGAAGCTTATGATGTTTTCGGGCACTCTGTTGCACTTGCCGGGGATGTTGCAGTGGTCGGCGCATACATGGAGGACACGGCAGCCACCAATACCGGTGCGGCCTACATCATCCCCGTGCATAACGAAACCTCGGACTTCCGCGAAGTGAAGAAGCTCATGGCGTCCGATGCGCAGGCGGGTGATCAGTTCGGCTGGTGGGAAATCGATGTTTCGGGTGACATTGCGGTGGTCGGTGCACGGCTTGAGGATTCCGCCGCCATGGATGCCGGCGCGGCCTATCTATTTGATCGCAACACAGGCGGCACGAATGCGTGGGGACAGGTGAAGAAAATCATGGCGTCGGATGCCGAGGCGTCAGATCAGTTCGGCTACTCGGTAGCCGCTGCCGGAGATGTGATTCTGATCGGAGCATGGGTTGAGGATGCTGGCGGAGCGGATGCCGGTGCAGCTTATATTTTCGAGCGCAACGCCGGCGGAACCAATGCGTGGGGGCAGGTCAAGAAACTTATGGCCTCCGATGCACAGGCGGGGGATCGTTTCGGCATTTCGGTCAGTGCGGCGGGCGAAGTTGTGGTCATTGGGGCGGCCTTTGAAGATGCCGGCGGCAACGAGGCCGGCGCCGCGTATATCTTTGAACGCAACACGAGCGGCACCAATGCGTGGGGGCAGGTGAAGAAGCTGGTGGCTTCGGATGCCGATGCAGACGATCGTTTCGGCTGGTCCGTCGCCGTGGATGGCGATGTGGCCGTGATCAGCGCCTATCACGACGAAAACGGCGGCAGTGTATACCTCTTCGAGCGGAACGCGGGAGGAACGAACAACTGGGGCCAGACGAAGAAGCTGGCCGCGGCCGAGAGTGTGGCCGGTGATCAGTTTGGTCAGTACGTCGCAATAGACGGAGATGTGGTACTGATCGGCGATGACTATGAAGGTTCCTCCTCCGAAGGCGCGGCTTACGTTTTCGAACGCAATGCGGGCGGGACCAATGCGTGGGGGCTGGTTGCAAAGCTCGTTGCTTCCGACGCCGAGGCCAATGA
>JAKQHR010000006.1 GCA_029557905.1 Verrucomicrobiota bacterium | reverse complement strand
ACTTCTTCAGTTGATCATCCCCAATGGAATCATTGGTTATGGAGATCACTCCTCCAACCACAGCCAGACCGGTCCCGGCGGTGAGCACATCATCACCATCTTCGAGGCCAAAGGGCATGCTGTCCCAGTCAACTTTCACCGTTGTAACAGCATCGTCTGCCAGTTGAGTATTCCCCACCCCGCCATCAGCAATGGAAAATTCATTGGCCACCAGATCAAGACCGGTGCCAGCCGTATAGGTTTCCCCATCATCACCATCCTGCAGGCCGGCAGGCATGTTCGCCCAATTGATCACATTGCTGGCCACGGCGTTTGCCGCCAGCTGGGCATTTGAAATTGTGCCGTTCCTGAGCTTGTTCCCCCGGAGCTCTCCGTCCGGTATGTGGTAGCCATAAATCTGGCCGCTGTCTATATGCCATGATTTGACAGCGTTTGCGGGCAGGTTTTTGGCATACTGCGCATAGGCCGCCGGAAGAAGCTGCTCGCGGGGTGAAAGCACATTGGTTCCCACGATCACTTCGATCCAGACCTAGGTCTGGTTCAGGGCATTGTCGAGACTGCCAAACGTCACATCATCCCCGATATAGGTCGAGTAGAGGCCGTCCACCACGCTGACCGTGCCGGAGTCCGTGCATCCGGGCCATCCCATGCCGGAGCCGGTGGGCGCATCCCACAGATGAAAGGTCATCTCCACATTCCCGTTCACGAGGTTGGTGCCGTCCACCAGACGGCCCTGATAATTCAACAGGTTCGGAATATCTATACCCTGACCAAATGCAGATGTCGTGATAAGTGCAAAACCAACCAACAGGACAAAGCGCAATGCTTTCATATTATTCTCCTCCTTCGGGACGCTCCCCGGCCCGATGCCGGCGAGTATAAAAGCTGAAAGCGACTGGATACAACCCTGAAATCCCAAAAAGTTTGCTCTCCCGACCTGATTCACCCGCGACGCAAGGTCGCGGGGGTCTGGCTTGCGGAGATCTTCGCCCCGGCGGGCTACAAGGTCGCGGGGGTCTGGCTTGCGGAGATCTTCGCCCCCGGCGGGCTACAAGGTCGCGAGGGTCCAGGTCGCCGAAATCTTCGCCCCCGGCGGGCTTGCCCCGCCGGAGCGAAAGGTCAGGACAAGAGGGAGTGCTCCAGCCCATCCACTCAACCCGACCTGATTCACCCGCGGCGCAAGGCCGCGGGGGTCTGAAGGATTTCCAACTTTTCATATATTTGGGCTTGCGCTCCAAATGAAAAGCTGACAAATATCCAGCATCGGGATTAATTTCGTACAGGGAGGTATGCAGTGAAGATCAGAATGCTTTTTGCCTTAGCAGTTCTCGCTTTGATTTCCCTGAACGTCATGGGGCAGTACTCCCAGCCGAGCACCTGCCTGGACGGGGCCGGCGACCGGTCGTCCGGCGGCGCCTATTCCAACATCAGCGCCGTTGCCCAGCCCGGCGGAACGGCCGTATCCTCCGCGGGCGGCATGGTGAACTATGCGGGATTCCTCGGCACGTTCTCCCTCCAGCCCGGACTCGACACGGATGCCGACGGGCTGGAAGACGAAGTGGATTCCGACAACGACAATGATGCGCTAGCCGATCTGTCCGAAATTGAGGGCAGCGAATTTTCTCCCGCGACGGCCTCCAATCCCAACCTCGCCGACAGCGATGATGACGGGATCACGGATTACGGCGAAGCCGTGGCGGGAACCGATCCCACTGATGAGAACGCCCATCTCCAAATCGTTTCCATCACCGAAAATGCCGGGAACAAGGAAATCGCTTATGTTGCCCGCGAGGGCAAGACCTACCGGATTCGCGCCGCGGGAGAAGACTTCTCCGGCGGATCAGCCGAGATGGACACGCAGACCGTGGGGGCCTGGAACGCAGACGACTGGAGTGTGCACACCAATGTCTACACAGACACCACCGCCCCCAGCAACACGCTGCTCTATGCGATAGAGCCGGTGCCCGGTCCATAACCATAAAGTTCCAATCATTGGAAGTTCGCCGGGAAAAAGTTCCAACCATTGGAAGTTTTCTCGTGAAAAGTTCCAATCATTGGAACTTTTTATTCAGCGGCGGGCGCGGTCTCTGTGTTTCGAATCGGGCGGTTTGGGCGGCGGCCTGCGATCGCCATGCGCGCTGTGCGGCGGGCGGAAACCGGACGGCTTCGAGAAACCCTGACGGTCATGATGCCATCCCTGAAGGGTCCGGGGCGGCGTCCGGATAATCACCGGCTTTGAAGGCCAGTAAACCGCCGGGCGCGAGGAATAATACACCACCCGGGGCACGGGACAGTATACCACCTGCGGCGGTGAACAGACCACGTACGGCGGATTGGAGTCATAGCTGTACGAGAATCCGACCCGGCCGTCCGATGTAATCGTGAAACCCAGGGACGAGCGGGCATCATTCCCGCATGACTGGGCGGCCGCGCTCCCGGCGGCCATCGCCGCCGTGATGATTAATACTTTCATTGTTTTCATGTCATACTCCCTTCTTCTGATCATAAAACCCGCACGGCGCGGTTTTATTGCAGGGAATATGCAGGCTGAATCGGGCATTGAGTTTCCCCTCCGACCCGCTACGATGAGGCGCTCCAGGTAGAAAGGATCCATGTGATGGAAACCGAACAGACTTTTCCGCTGAATGAGACCCTCCGCTCAATTGAACAGCGCCGCAGCGTGCGCGTGTTCCTTGACCAACCCGTGCCGCAGGAATGCATCCGGGCTGTTCTGCGCGCCGCGAACCAGGCGCCGTCGGCCCATAACCAGCAGTCGTGGCGGTTCATCGTGGTCAGCGGCGGCAAGAAGGATGAACTGGCCCGGCTGGTGTCCGCGCGCGCGGGGAATTTTTCGCGGCCCGCGACCGCGCTGCTGCGGATGGCCGCGCGCAGCATAGACAGCGCCCCCGTGGTCATCGCGGTCGCCAACACCGGCCAGCTGATCGCGCACGGCACCGAGCTGTTCAAGGTCGGCGCGGAGGAAGCGCATGATTTTTTCCGGACCATGGAAATCCAGAATTCGGCCGCCGCGGCGGAAAACCTTCTGGTGGCGGCCACATCCCTCGGACTGGCTACCGTGTGGCTCGGCATTCTCTACCTGATAAAGGACGAGGTGCTGCATTTTCTGGGCGAACCGAAAGGTGAATTCATGGCGGTGATTCCCATCGGTTATGCCGCCCGGATGAGCTCCGGTCCGGCCAAGGTGCCCCTCGAACAGGTGGTTCGGCGCCTGCAGTAGCGGACGCCCGGAAAAACAGAAACGGTGACGGCGGATGCCGTCACCGCTTCTGTATTCTCAGGCCGGAATTACTTCTGGCCGGGGTGCCACTCCTCGGGCTTCACGTTGCTGTCGCCGAAGACCTGATCAAAGGCTCCGGCCAGATCCACCAGGTTTTCACCCGGCTGGAGGCCCTGAAGCATATCGTCGCTGACAGAGAATTCCTCGTCCGGCAGCGCGGCGGCCTTGATGCTCAGGCCGATCCGGCGCTCGGCTGGATCAATCTTCACAATGCGGGCGGTGACTTCATCGCCCACGTTGAGCACGTCGCGGATGTTGGCCACGCGCTCTTCGCTGATCTGACTGATGTGCACGAGGCCGTCAATGCCCTCCGCAAGCTCGACGAAAGCGCCAAAGGGGGCCATCTTGGTGACCTTGCCGGTGACGATCTGGCCGATGCTGTATTTGGAGGTGAGCGCCGCCCACGGATCTTCCTGGGCCTGCTTGAGGCCCAGGCTGATGCGCTGATTCGAGGCATCCACTTCCAGCACGACACATTCGACGTCCTGCCCCTTGTTCACCACCTCGGAAGGATGGTTTACCTTGCGGGTCCAGGACATGTCGGAGACGTGGATCATGCCGTCAATGCCCTGCTCCAGCTCCACAAACGCCCCGTAGGTCGTGAAGTTGCGGACCTTGCCGCTGACGCGGGCGCCAATCGGATATTTGTCCTGCACTTCGTCCCACGGATTGGATTCCGTCTGGCGGATGCCCAGAGAGATTTTCTTGTCCTCGGCGCTGACGCTGAGGATGATGGCCTCCACGATGTCGCCGACGGCCAGCTCGTCGGAAGCTTTCGCGACGCGCTTGGTCCAGGAGATTTCGGAGACATGCACCAGGCCCTCGACGCCCTGTTCGATTTCCACAAACGCGCCGTAGGGCATGATGTTGACCACAGGGCCCGTGATGCGGGTTCCCACCGGATAACGCTGGGCGATGCCGTCCCACGGATTCGGGGTCTTCTGCTTGAGCCCGAGGGAGATTCTCTCTTTTTCCATGTTCACGTCGAGAATCAGCACTTCGATTTCCTGCCCGACGGAGAGCATTTCGGACGGATGATTGATCCGGCCCCAGCTCATGTCGGTGATGTGCAGCAGGCCGTCCATGCCGTTAAGGTCAATGAACGCGCCGAAGTCGGTGATGTTCTTAACCACGCCGACGCGGGACTGCCCGATCTTGATGTCGGCCAGCAGGTCTTTCCGCTGGCTGCGGCGCTGGTCTTCCAGGAGCTCGCGGCGGGAAAGCACGATATTGCGGCGCTCTTTGTTGATCTTGAGGATCTTGAACTGCAGGGTCTGGCCCAGCAGCTCATCCGCGTTGCGCACGGGAACGATGTCGAGCTGGGAGCCGGGCAGGAACGCCTCGACGCCCACATCCACGATCATGCCGCCCTTGACGCGGTGCACCAGCTTGCCGTCAATGATGCCGCCCTCTTCAAAGCTTGAGAAAACGCGGTCCCAGTTGCGCTGCTGTTCGGCGAGCTGAACGCTGAGGACCACCATTCCGGAGTCGTCTTCCAGCTTCTGAAGCAGCACTTCAATGGTGTCGCCGACCTTGATGGTCTCGGGCTCGCGGAATTCAGAAATGGGCACGAGGCCCTCGGATTTGTATCCGATGTCAATCAGCACGGCATTGTCGCGGATTTCAATAATTTTACCGGGAATGATGGAGCCTTCCGAGAAGCTTTTGAGGGTCTCCTCGTACATGGCGGCCATGGGATCCTGCGGGGCGGCGGCGGAGTACTTGTCCGCGGCCTTTTTGGCGGGTTTGGTTTTTGTCATTAATATTTTTTGTTAAACACCGGGCTGTAATCAGTACAAATCCTTCCGGCAGCAGCCCGACCACCGCCGGAAGGAAGTCGTGTTGGTATCACACGCGGTCCGGAAAAAGCAAGCGCTATCGGTAAAAAAAGAGCAGGCCCCGGAGCGAATATTCAGAACACGGGCTTTTCAAAAGAAGGCGGCCGGGTTATGATGGTCATCGCAGAAATGGAGCGGTTATGAGTCTTCTGATACGAAACGGCGAGATTGTCACACCGGATTCGCGGTACTGCGCAGACATCTTCTGCGAGGGCGAAACGATCACGCGCATCGGCCGCGGGCTGGAGGCCCCGCCGGAGGCCGAAGTCATCGATGCGCAGGGGAAATATGTTTTCCCCGGCTTCATTGATCCGCATGTGCACGTTTATCTCCCCTTCTCCGGCACCTTCACCAGGGACACCTATCAAACGGCCAGCCGGGCCGCGCTGCTGGGCGGGACGACCTGCTTCATTGATTTCATCAGCCCGACAAACAAAGAAGACCTGCTCGAAAGCGTTTTTATCTGGCACGGGAAGGCCGCCGGGCAGTCAGCCTGCGACTACACCTTTCACATGACTGTGCCGCGCTGGGACAGCGGGGCGGAATCGCAGCTTCGGGAAATTGTGGCGTCGGGGATTCCCTCCTTCAAGGTTTACCTCGCCTACAAAAGCTCAACCGGGCTTGACGACCCGGGACTTTTTCACACGCTGAAACTGGCGAAGGAACTCGGCGTGGTGGTGGCCTCGCACTGCGAGAACGCGACCATCGTGGAGGAACTGCAGCGGCAGTTCATCCGCAGCGGACAGACCGGTCCGGAATGGCACTACTGGACGCGTCCGCCGCTGGTCGAGGCCGAAGGCGTGAATCATCTGCTGACCTTCGCGGAACTGCACGGCACGCACACCTACATCGTGCACACCAGCTGCCGGGAAGCCCTCGAGGCCGCGGTGCGCGCCCGGCGGCGCGGAGTGCAGACGTGGATCGAAACCTGCATTCACTACCTCCTGCTCGACAAAACCCGCGCCGAACAGGGCGGTTTTGAAGCCGCGAAATACGTCATATCGCCGCCGCTGCGCGACAAAGACCAGCAGGCGGATCTGTGGCTCGCGCTGCGGGACGGCGTGATCAGCACGCTGGCCACAGATCATGCGCCCACCGATTTCGCGACGCAGAAAGCTCTCGGGAAGGATGATTTCACAAAGATCACCAACGGGGTCCCGGGCATTGAAGACCGCATCAACCTGCTTTACACCTATGGCGTCTGCCCGGGCAAAATCGATCTGCATACTTTCGTGGATGTCGCCAGCACGCAGCCCGCGAAGATTTTTGGGATGTTCCCGCGGAAGGGCGCGATCCAGCCGGGCGGCGATGCGGATCTGGTGATCTATGATCCGAACTTCAAAGGGACCATCTCGGCCAAGATGCACAGCATGAATGTGGACTACAACGCCTATGAGGGGCGCGAGATCCTCGGCCGGCCGGACACCGTCACCGTGCGCGGCCAGGTGGCCGTCCGCAACGGCGTTTTCACCGGATCCTGCACGCACGGCCGCTTCGTGAAACGCGACCCATCGCATTTCTGACCATGCCTGTTTTTGCGCCTTGATTGATTGTGCCGATTGCGACACAATTCGCCTTCAGTTTAAGTATAGGAGATAAATTATGAACAGCACATCCGCTCCTTCATGGACAAAACTGCTTCTGGTGCTCAGCTTTGCCGCCCTGGCCTGCACGGGCATCCGGACGGTCTCCAATGACGCCGTCTGGACGCATCTCGCCGCGGGAAAGGCCGGGCTGGTGAAGACAGACACCCTGTCCTTCACGCGGGAAGGCGAAGACTGGATCAATGCGACATGGCTCTACGACCGCATTCTAAATGCCGTATGGAGTGACTCCAACCCGTGGCTGGCCGTGCTGATTCATGTGGCCCTGGTTATCGCGGCGTTTCTGCTGCTGCTGCCCGCGGCGCGCGAATGGGGCGGTCCTGTATCCATTTCACTCTCGCTCCTGCTGAGCACATGGCTGCTGGCCCCGCGCTTTGAAGTCAGTCCGGCGCTGGCGGGTGTATTCTTTGCCGCGCTGTTCATCGCGCTGCTGGAAAAAGAACGCAGCCTGTGGGTGCTGCCGGCGGCCCTCATACCGGCGCAGATTCTGTGGACCAACATGCAGGAGGGATTCCTGATCGGGCCGGCGCTGTGCATGGTCTATACCGTTGAAGCCTTCCAGTTTGATGCGGCCACCCGCGCCGCGCGCGGGAAGAATCCCCCGGTTGTTCTTGCCGCCATGACAGTAATCCTGCTGGCCGCCACGCTGATCAATCCTTCCGGCCTGCGGCTTCATGGCGCGGTCATTGCCTCCTGGACCAGCGCCGCCGCCGCCTTTACCGGCACGTGGATTTCGCCGTTCAACGCCCCGGCGCAGTCCATTACAAGGCATCTGGTCACGCTGGCGATGCTGACCGGCGCCGCGGGCCTGCTGATGCAGCGCAAGAAACTTCCCACGGCGCTCACAACCGCCGCCGTGTTCAGCGCATTTGTCCTTATTTTCTTCCGCCTCAAGCTGGACTCGTTCATCTGGTTCGCCCTGCTGGCCTTCCCTTTCTTCTGCCTGAGCCTGAGCGCAGTCGGGGAAAGCTTCGGAGGTTTTCTTGAGCGCCGGAAAAACGCGAATCCCGCAGCGCTGCAGGCCCGCACGGGCATCGTGGCGCTCCTGCTGGTCCTTTTCACGATCTTCCAGTTCATTACAAACCGCTTTTACAATGCCGAGCAGAGCTGCTCCCGCTTCGGGTTTGGAGTGGAGCAGGATGTGTTCCCGTCCCAGGCGCTGGCGGTGATCGGACGCGCAGGCTTCCCGGCAAAGGCCGTGAACATGGTGCGCGACGGAGCCTATCTGGCCTATCATCTGCCGGAGCGAAAGGTTTTCACCGACGGCCGCGGAGATCTCTACGGCGCCGCGTTCTATCAGGCGCTCAACCTCGCCCTGCGGGGAGACGCGGAACAGTGGGAGGCCCTGCTGGCCAAATGGGACCCCGAGGCTCTGATCCTGAATATGTGCGACCCTTCCGCCAGCTCCATCACGCATCATCTGCTGATGACCGGGAAGTGGATGCTGGCCTATTTTGACGGAACCACCGCCATTTTTGCCACGCCGGCATCGGGACTGCATGAAAAAATCGCGGAAGAAGGGCTTCAGGCCGAAGGGCTGAAAAGCATAGACCGGGCATTTGCCGGCGACGAAAACGGAGGCGGCCTGATCCGCCGGCCCGTTTCGGCCCGGCTGGCGGGCGCCGGACAGCTGTTCCTGAACATGCGCCGGTATCCGCAGGCCGAAGCCGTGTATGAGAGACTCACGAAGAGCGTGCCGGATTTTGCGCAGGCCTGGTACAATCTGGGAATCAGCCAGCTCAGTCAGGAGCACGCAGACAAGGCCGCAAAGAGTTTTGACCGCGTGGTCCGGCTTCAGCGCAAAAACGCGCTGGCCTGGCTGTGGCTCAGCCTCGCGCATGCCGTGCTCGGGAACCAGGCCGAGGCCCGCTATGCCTTCACAAAAGGCAAGCGCCTCAACAGCACGCTCGCGGCATCCTTCGGCGATCCGCTGGCGACCGGGGACAGCACCGAGAAGCCCTGACCGGCGCCATGCTTGAGACGGGAGCCATTGGACCCCGGCAGCCTGCCGAACATCTTGAGGGACCCGTTGAACGGGTAACCTTCCACAGCGAGGAAACCGGTTTCGCGGTCCTGAAGGTGAAAGCCAAAGGACATCGCGGTCTGGTCACCGTGGTCGGACAGCTTCCCAATGTGGTTCCGGGCGAGATCGTGCAGGCCCAGGGGACCTGGCTCCACGACCAGAAGCACGGCCGGCAGTTCAAATCCGAATCCATCCGCACGGTCCCTCCTGAATCCATTGATGGCATTACCCGGTTTCTCGGGTCCGGCCTGATCAGGGGCATTGGACCCGTCTATGCCGGCAAACTGGTGGAAGCTTTCGGGAAGGACATCTTCGACGTCATAGAAAACCGGTCGGCGCTCCTGG
The DNA here is from genome assembly GCA_029557905.1 of Verrucomicrobiota bacterium. Lineage (GTDB taxonomy): Bacteria > Verrucomicrobiota > Kiritimatiellia > JAKQHR01 > JAKQHR01 > JAKQHR01. Next base: position 7,933 of record JAKQHR010000006.1, on the reverse strand, counting down.
AACGGGTCGAGGGCATCGGCAGGATGCGCAGGCTGCGCATCAAGGAGAGCTGGGGAGAAACCCGCTCGGTGCGCGCCATCATGAGTTTTCTGATGAGCTGCGGGGTCAGCACCGCCCGCGCCTTCCGCATCTACCGCGTCTACGGCGATCAGGCCATCCAGCAGGTCAAGAAGGATCCCTACTGCCTTGCGCGCGACATCCACGGCATCGGGTTTCTGACCGCCGACAAGATCGCCGAAAAAATGGGGATAGCCCGCGACAGCGAGCTGCGCGCGCGGGCCGGCGTCGAGTATGCGCTCATGGAACTGACGCAGCAGGGACACTGCGCCTGTCCGCGGGAGCAGCTTCAGGAGGAAACCGCCAGACTGCTGCAGATTGACGAGTGCCTCGCGGGCGAGGCCATTGACCATGGCCTTGCAAAAGGCCGTCTTGTGGCCGGGAATCAGGATTACAACCGCGAACTTGTCTATCTCGCCAGCCTTCATTGTTCCGAAACAGCTCTGGCGGCGCATCTTTCCGCGCTGGCCGCAGGCCCTCACCCCTGCCCCGGCATTCTTGTGGACAAGGCCACAGCATGGGCCGAGGAAAAGACAAAGATCAGCCTGTCCGACGATCAGCGGCGCGCGCTCGCCGCCGCGATCACCGCCAAGGTCCTGGTGATCACCGGCGGGCCGGGCGTTGGAAAGACCACCCTCATCAATGCCGTGATCAGGATTCTTTCGGCAAAGAAAATGCAGGTGGTGCTGTGCGCCCCCACCGGGCGCGCGGCGAAGCGCATGACGGAAAGCACCCGACATCCGGCCAAAACCATTCACCGTCTGCTGGCCTATGATCCGAAGTCCCGCCGTTTCCGGTTCAACGATAAAAACCCGCTCGCGGGCGACATCTTCATCGTGGATGAAGCCAGCATGATAGATCTTCCCCTGGCCGCGCAGCTGATCAGCGCCATTCCCGGCCACGCTTCGCTGATCCTTGTGGGCGACGTGGACCAGCTCCCGTCGGTCGGCCCCGGAAATGTTCTGAAGGATATCATTGCGTCCGGAATGTTTCCCGTCCACCGCCTGACACAGATATTCCGGCAGGCCACGCACAGCGAAATTGTGCTCAATGCCCATCGCATCAACCAGGGGCTCCCCGCCGAACCCGGCGAGCCCGGAAGCGAGTCCGATTTTCAGTTCATTGAACGGGATGATCCCGAGCAGGTGCTCAAGACACTGGTCGGGCTGGTGGAAACCTCCATTCCAAACCGCTACCGGCTGGACCGCCTCAGCGACATCCAGATCCTGACGCCCATGAAGCGAGGGCTGCTCGGCGCGGATCACCTAAACCGCCGGCTGCAGCAGGCGCTCAATCCCCGGCCGGAAGGCATAGAGCGCTTTGGAGTTCGCTACTGCGTCGGCGACAAGGTCATGCAGCAGCAGAACAACTATGACAAGGATGTTTTCAACGGCGACTGCGGAGTCATTTCGGCGATAGACGAAGGCGCACGAGAGATGATCGTGAATTTCGACGGCCGGCCCGTCAGCTATGACCTGCAGGAGCTGGACGAGCTGCTGCCGTCCTATGCGATCACCATTCACAAAAGCCAGGGAAGCGAATATCCTTGTGTGGTGATTCCGGTTCACACGCAGCACTACATCATGCTTCAGAGGAACCTGCTCTACACCGCGATCACGCGCGGGAAAAAGCTGGTGATTCTGATCGGATCGAGAAAGGCGCTGGCCATCGCCACGCGCACGGCGGAGGCCGGGCGCCGTGTCACGACACTGGCGCAGCGGCTCCAGCACCGGGATCAGCCTTTCTGACAGCCGGCGGCAGTTTTTCCGCTGGCAGAGCTGTCTGAAAGAGCATAGTATGCTTTGCGGTTCTTGTAAGGCGCAACCGGCGCGGTTCATCATGGGCAGAATTAAGATCAGAAAGGCGTTTCAGCAGGCCGTGCGGCCTCTTCTTCTCGGCATGCGGAGAATGACCCGCGAGGAGATCCTGGTGCTCGGAGACTCCCATGCGACGGTTTTTGAACACCGGAATTTCAAAAAGGCTTTCCCGCGGCATTTCTTCAATGTTGTATCCGTACGGGGCGCAACGGTGTCGGGCCTTTCAAATCCGATGTCAAAAACCCAGGCCATGCCCATCTTCATGAAAGCGCTGAAGCGATCAAACGCCAAAACCTCCATCGTGCTGCTGGGCGAAGTGGATACAGGATTCCTGCTCTGGTACAAGGCACAGAAGCACAGCGCGCCGGTCGAAATCATGATGGACCGGGCGATCGAAAATTATCAGAACCTGCTGCGCACTGTGGCCGCGAAATCAAAAGTTGTCTGCATCAGCGCCCCGCTCCCCACCATCCGGGATGATCAGGATCTGGGCGAAATCGCCAACCTCAGAAAGGAAGTCAAGGCCACACAGCGGCAGCGCACCGAACTCACGCTCGAGTTCAACCGGCGCATGCAGGTTTTCTGCGAAGAAAACGGTCTGCGGCATGTCTCGCTGGACCGGGAGGCTCTAGGGCCGGACGGCCTTGTCAGTGAACACCTTCTGAACGCCAACCCCAGGGAACATCACTACGACCGGGAGAAGCATGCCGGCCTGATCATCCGGCACCTCCTGAACTGCGCCGAATTCAGCGGCGGGTCTGAAACATCAGTCCGGGGACAATGATTCGGACTTCTGTCCCGCGGCGGCATAGCGCGAAGCGACCTCCGGCCAGTTCACGACATTCCAGAAGGCCTCAATATAACTGGCCCGCAGATTCTGATATTTCAGGTAATAGGCATGCTCCCACACATCAAGTCCCAGGATCGGGGTTCCCCGCCGGTCCGCCGCCTTCATCAGCGGATTGTCCTGATTGGGCGTTGATATCACAAAGAGCGATCCGTCTTCCGCAACGCAGAGCCAGGCCCATCCGCTGCCGAAACGGGTGGCGGCCGCCTCGTTGAACTTCTTCTGAAATTCTGCGAAAGATCCGAAATCCCTGATGATTTGTTCCGCAAGGGCACCCTCGGGTTCTCCGCCGCCTTCCGGAGACATGACCTGCCAGAACATCGTGTGGTTCCAGTGCCCGCCGCCGTTGTTGCGCACCGCCGCCGGGAGCGCGTCGGCGGAGGCCAGAATATCCTCAAGCGACCGGCCGGCCATCTCTGTGCCCTCGACCGCCTTCAGCAAATTGTTGAAATAGGCCTGATGATGACGGGTGTAGTGAATTTCCATCGTTCGCGCATCTATGTGCGGCTCGAGGGCATCAAAGGCATAGGGCAGCGGCTTGAACTCCAGCGGTTCACCCGCCGCCGCGGTTCCGGCCGCCATCATGATCACCAGAAATGCCTGTGCTGTCTTCTTGAGTTTGCTTTTCATGTTTTCTCCTTTTTTAATCGCTGAATATATCACCTTTCGCGTTTTTTTCAAACGTGCCCCGGGGCTGATGTTTGGGATTGCAATGGCGGGCGGCCGTTCGCACTATCACAGGACCTTCAGGAGACTGAGATGAAGTACAATTTTAATGAGTGCCCGGACCGGCGGCCGACAGAATCGGAAAAGTGGCTGCAATACCCTGAAGATGTTCTTCCGCTGTGGGTGGCCGACATGGATTTTGTTTCGCCGGAGCCGGTGATCCGCGCGCTGCACGAACGCGTGGACCACGGCGTGTTTGGCTATCCCCGAAGCCGCGCTGACCTGAAGGAACTGATCGTCGGCCGCATGCAGGAGCGCTACGGCTGGTGCATTCATGCGGAAGATGTGCTCCTGATCCCAGGCGTCATCCGCGGATTCAACATGGCCTGCCGCGCCGCCGGACCAGATGGCGAAGCGCTGGTGCAAACCCCGATTTACCCGCCCATGCTTTGCGCGCCTGGAAACGCCGGCCTTGCGCGCAGAGATAATGAGCTTCCTGCATCCGACTGCTCCAATGAAATCGACTGGGCGGATTTTGAGGCCGCCCTTCGCGGCGACGTCCGTGTGTTTCTGCTCTGCAACCCGCACAATCCCACCGGTCGGGTGTTCCGGGAGGAAGAGCTTTTGAGAATGGGTGAGCTGTGCCTGAAGCATGATGTCATCATCTGCTCGGATGAGATTCACTGCGACCTGATCTATTCCGGCCAGACCCACATTCCCATCGCATCGCTCTCCGCAGAGCTGGCCGCACAGACCATCACGCTGATGTCGCCAAGCAAGACCTACAACATCGCGGGGCTGGATTGTTCGTTTGCGATCATTCAGAATCCCGAACTGCGCCGGCGCTTCAACAGGGCCCGCGCGGGCCTCGTCGGAGGAGTCAACATCTTCGGTCAGGCGGCCGCCGCGGCGGCGCTGAAAGACGGGCAGGAGTGGCTTGATCAGGTGCTGGCGGTGCTGGAATCAAATCGCAACTTTCTGTTCGAATATGTCGGGCGGGAATGGCCGGGAGTGAAAATGTTTCTGCCGGAGGCCACCTATCTGGCGTGGCTGGACTGCCGCGGGCTGAACCTTGAAAACCCGTATGAGTTCTTCCTGAGCCGCGCCAGAGTGGCGTTCAACGACGGCGCCTCGTTCGGGAAGGGCGGCGAAGGATTCGTGCGCGTGAACTTCGGATGCCCCCGCAAAACACTGGAAGAGGCCCTCGCCCGCTGCACCGCGGCCCTCCGCGAAGCCGGGCTGATTCCCCGGAAATCATGATCTTCCGTGCGGCGGACCGGGCCTTCTGATCCCGAGCTTTCTGAATCTCAGCAGCACCCCTTCGGAAACAGGTTCCCGCAGGCGGGCCGGGAGTTTTGATATCTGGAGCCGGAATTCTGAATCCGCCGAAACGCCTGAAGTCTCCAGCGCCTTCATGGCGTACAGCAGCGCCCCCATGCAGTGATCCGCGAAATGCGCGGTCGCCACGGCCTGTCCCGCCGCGCGGGCCGCCGCGACGGCCGCTTTATCGCCCGCCCCGCGCGCCGCGGCATGCGCGGCCAGAGAGGCCTTCATGGCGGCGCCCGTCTTCACCTCTCCATTCGCCCACCTGCGGGCTGTGTCCAGAGCGGCCCGCGGACGCTCGTCATCACTGCTTCTGGTGAACAGATGCAGCACGCCTTCGGCGCAATCCGCGGCCCACCGGGCAAGGAGAACATGATCCTCCCGACTCAAAGGCCCCCCGCGATGCGCGGCAATAAAACGTTTGTCCCTCATCGAAACATCCTCGCAGTTCCTTTCCCCGCAATTTACCCCTGATCCACTCAGCAATAAAAGAGCAAAGACCGAAATTGATTGAATGATTAAAGCCCGGCGGCCGTTGTAAAAAATAGTACTAAATCAGTCCTATTTTGCGGATTAAAACTTCCAATGACTGGAACTTTTCACGCAAAAACTTCCAATGATTGGAAGTTTTCAGACAGAAAGTTCCAGTCATTGGAAGTTTTTAACCGGATGAAGAGGCGCTCACCCTTCCTGCATTTCCTTTTCCTGCCGGACGCTGCGGGGGAAGAGGATGTTGTTTTCGAGGTGGATGTGCTCGTGCAGATCCGCCTCGATGGCCTGCAGGCCGTCGTAGAGGGCCGCGAAGGTTTGGCAGGCGTCTTCGGGGAGTGTGTAGTTTCCGGTGATCCGGCGCATCTCCGACAGCGCCTCGCCGGCGCTGTCGTGCTCGTATTCCATCTGGCGGATGGGATTGGCCACGCTCCCGCAGTGAATTTCCGGAACCCCGCCCGTGCCCGACACATAGGCATCCACCGCCTTGATGGCCGGAAACAGGATCTGTTCCTCTTTCATCAGGTGCATTTCAATTTCAGCACGCAGCGAGTCAAACACCCGGCGCAAGTCGTCAATCATGGGCCCGTGATTTTCTCCGTGCGCGCTGCGCACTTTGGTCAGAAGACTGTCCATGCGCGGGAGCTGCTCTTTCATGAACGTGTGATGCCTGTTCAGAATATGATCCGCCAGCTCGGTGACGGGAACCTTGTTCCAGTCCTTCTGCGCGGACGATTTTGCTTCTGCCTGCAGTTTGCTGACAAAGGCAGGCCATTCGATGCCGGCCGCCCTGACGGCTTCACCCAGAGGGCGTTTGCCGCCGCAGCAGTAGTCTATGCCCATTTTCTCCAGCTTCTCCTTCAGCTCCGGATGCTCAACAACCAGTTCGGCCACGGTCTGGTCCTCGCGAACCGAAATTCCGCTGGAGGACATTTCCGACGGATTGGGGGTTTTCAGGACGATGAAGGAAGCATTGGAATCCGTATCGTTTCTGATGGTCATGGGCGTCTGGAACGCAACCGGGAGCAGCGTCCCGCGCGGGGCCGGAAATTCCCTGCCGTCAAGCGTCACGATGACATCGCCCTCAAGCACCAGCAGATGAACATTCGAGTTGGCCTTGTGGAGAGGAACCTGCTGGCCGGGCTTCAGGGCAATCTGCATGACCAGCAGGGGCTTTTCATTCACCAGCTGCCGGCTGCCCATGCGTCCTTCCGTATAGGGAACTTCCTTAAAAATATTTTTCATCATATCTTCTCCCGCGACACGGCCGCAAATCACGGCCACTGCAATAGTGGCGGCAATATACTTCATATCTGTCATATTTCACAGACCTTCAAACAGAACTGTGGACAAATATCGTTCGCCGGCGTCCGGCAGTATGGCCACGATGGTTTTGCCCGCGAATTCTTCACTGGCCGCGAGACGCGCGGCGACCGCGGCCGCGGCGCCGCTGGATATGCCGGTCAGCAGTCCTTCCTCGCGCGCAAGCCGGCGCGCCATGGTGATGGCTTCTGCCGAGCTCACCTTTTCAACGCGGTCCACAAGGCTCAGGTCCAGGTTTTCCGGAATGAACCCGGCGCCGAGGCCCTGAATTTTATGCGGGGCCGGCTTGAGTTCCTGTCCCGCAAGTTTCTGAAAGATCACCGGACTCTCTTCAGGTTCCACCGCAACGGAAAGGATTTTCTTCCCTTTGGTGTTTTTGATGAAGCGCGAAACACCGGTGATGGTTCCTCCTGTTCCAACGCCCGACACCAGCACGTCAATGGCCCCGCCGGTGTCGTTCCAGATTTCCGGACCGGTGGTGGATTCATGAATGGCCGGATTGGCGGGGTTCTTGAACTGCTGGGGCATGAAGAACTTCTCCGGGTCGGCCGAGGCCATCGCTTCGGCGCGGCTGATCGCGCCCTTCATGCCCTCGGCTCCGGGCGTCAGCATCAGGTTGGCCCCCAGCGCGGCCAGCACCCTGCGGCGCTCGATGCTCATGGTCTCGGGCATGGTCAGGGTCAGTTTATAGCCACGCGCGGCGGCGACAAACGCTAGGGCGATGCCCGTGTTGCCGCTGGTCGGCTCAATGATCTCAATGCCCGGTTTCAGGATGCCGCGTTTTTCGGCATCCCAGACCATGGCGGCCCCGATGCGGCACTTGACCGAAAAGGCCGGGTTGCGTCCCTCGACTTTGCCCAGCACAACGGCCCGGCTGCCCTGCGTGATCCGGTTCAGTCGGACCAGCGGCGTGTTTCCGATGGACTCTGCGTTGTTTGCATATATACGGCTCATGATGTTCTCCTTCTCTGTATGTTAAATTCCTCCGCCCTGATCAAAGAGACCGGTGACAGCCCTCACCGCCTCGTCTTTCTCCGGTCCGTCGGCAGACACAGAGAGATGCTCCCCGGCCGTCGCGCCCAGGCTCATGATTTCCAGAATCGAGCCGGCATTCGCCTGAGGCCGGCCTTCCTTCCGAATATGCACGGCCGCATTGAAGCGCTGCGCAATCTTTGCGATCTGCGCCGCCACCCGCATATGCAGGCCGTGCTCAAATCGAACTGTTACATTCTCGCTTCTCATGCCGTGCTCCGGTTTTCTAAACCGCCTTTTTCAGGGCCTGGTCTATGTCCGCCTTGATGTCCTCGATATCCTCCAGTCCGATGGAAAGCCGGATATAATCCGCCGTGACACCGGTGGACTGCTGCTCCTCCGGCGTGAGCTGCTGGTGGGTTGTGGACGCCGGATGAAT
>JAKQHR010000142.1 GCA_029557905.1 Verrucomicrobiota bacterium | reverse complement strand
CTGATGGCATTCCAAGCAAGGGGCGATTCAATCAGCGGCCAGCGGCCATCCACCGCCCTGAGACTCAGAACAATGAACGCAGGGGCCGTCATGTCCTCTGAAAAAAAATCGGCATTCCAGCCGTCCAGATACGGCGTGTAGGCCGTATAGGCCTGAAGAACCGGCATGGGCCGGAACTGGACATCATTGAATGCCGCAAGAGACAGCTCCAGCGGATAAAAAGCTGTGGTATTCGTGCCGATGGCTTCTAAAAACGGCCGGGGCAGCGGATCGCTGCCTAAAAGCGGATTCGTGATCTTGTCGGCCACCCTCGATATGGACGAAAGCCGGTTCCAGTTGGGGGCATAAACCGCCTGAATGTACGCCCTGCCCTCCCGGACAAATCCGCGTGCATCAGGCGCAATGCACAACACAAGCAGCACCACGAGGCCGAGAGCCAGCTTTTTCCAGTGCTTCTGCACTGTTTCCCGCTTCCTCACGCCAAACAGGAGCATGAGGCTGAACATGGGCACAGCCGCACACAGGGCGGCATCCAGATGCCACATGTCAGCCCGCACCAGACCGTGCTTCATGGTCACGGCAAAGCTGCCGGCATACAGCAGCAGATACTGGGCCGCCGCTCGGCCGGCCACGGCGGCGGCAATTAAAACCAGCAGATAAACGGCCCCCGTCGCGAGCGTAAGCCGGATGTACATGGGTTCATCGGCAAGGCTCATGGATGAACTGTATCCTGCTGTCAGTTCCCGGGCAGCCCGCATGTAGTTCCACAATCCCGTCCAGGACGGATTATAGAGCAAATAGCCGGCAGCAAACACAACGGGAATCAGGAGCGGGATCCACCAGATCCTCCGCCAGACGGCTCTGTCTTTGAAGAACCAGATAATCCAGTACATACCGATCGCACTGCAGCAGGACAGCGCTCCGGTGAACACCATGAAGAGCTGCAGTGTTGTCAGCACACAGGCCCATCCGTAACAGCGCTGCGGGTTTCTGCTGGTCCAGGCGACAGAAAGCAGCAGCAAAACCATATAAAGCAGATAACTGTCGAAGCGCGGACGCGGGATGGCCCATAAAAGAAGGCAGGATAAAATCATGACAGCCAGTATCGGACGCTCTTCCGCAGATTTTGAGAAAACAAAACGGCACAGAAGCCGCATCTGGACCAAAAGGAAAATGCAAAGAATCACAAGAGTGATCTCAATATTGCGCCCTACCCCGCAGGTGGAAGAAAGAAAACCCAATGGCCCATGGGTGAAGAGTATATCCTCCCCGAATGTCCAGCCAGACCGGTTTGCGACATTGATTACATAGACCCACGAGGGGTCCAGGCCGCTGCGGATGTAATCAATATATCGGGGCAGGAGAAAGGCTAAACCCATGCAGAAAATGAGCAGCATCCGGATCCATGCCTGCCAGCCTGCCCGCGTTATGTCGCGCAACCACCCTGTTCGCACACAAACCAGGGGAGAAACACTGTCCAGATTCGCGTTGTCTATGGTATCCATGCCCAATCCTCGCCAAGAGATAACGGACCACCTCTCCCTGTTCAAGCCTCTTCTCTCAAGCCGGCCTGGAGCAGTTTATGTGCCGTCGAATCTCCCCTTCTTCCCCTTTCGCCTTGAATCCCGCCTTCTTCGGCCCCTATATTGTCGTTCATGAAGCAGGATATGAATGGAATTTCCCGGGGCGGAAAGTCTCTCCGCGCCCTCATCGCGGGTCTGTTCCTCTTTACTGCCGTTTTTGCGGTTTTCTCTCCCTCGCTTGAATACGGCCTGGTGGATCTGGATGATATCACCTACATTTCAAACAACACCGCCGTCCTTGAAGGCTTGACCGCATCCTCCATCCGGCAGGCCTTTTCCCCGAACAACATGAGCGCCACCATGTATATGCCGCTCCTGTGGATTTCCTACATGGCGGACGTTGAATGGATGGACGCGTCGCCGGCACAGCCGCGGGGGTTTCATTTCTCCAATGTGCTTCTTCACGCGCTGAATTCCGTCCTGCTTTTTGTTCTCCTTCTCGCGTTGTCCGGGAAGCCGTGGCGCGCCCTGTTCTTCACGGCGTTATGGGCATTTCACCCTCTTCGCGTTGAATCCGTGGCGTGGGTCACCGAGCGGAAAGACGTTCTCTCCGGGCTCTTCGCGCTGCTGTGCATCGGTTCGTATCTGCGATCGCGAGCTGTTCCAATTTCCGGCCGCACACGCCTGTTTTTCACCGGGGTCTCGCTGTTCTGTTATGGCCTGGGCCTGCTGGTCAAACCCTCGCTGGTTTCAATCCCGTTTATCCTGCTCCTGCTTGATTTCTGGCCGCTGAACCTGGTTGAACTCACAGGGCGCTCCGTGCGGGAAAAGGCGACCCGGCTCCTCCTGGAGAAGGTTCCCTATTTTGCCGCGGCCGGGCTTGCGGCAATCGGCACCGTCTGGGGTCATCATGCCTTCAGCGGAGAAATCCATGTATCGCTCCTGCTGCGCCTGCTGTCTGTCCCTCTGACTTATGGATTCTACCTGCTGAAGATTTTTTTCCCCCGCAACCTGACCGTGCTTTATCCGCACTTTTCCATTTGGCTGAATCCTGACCGGCTGATTGCACTCTCGGTCGTCTCTGCGGTTTTTCTGGCGGGAATGACCATTTGCGCATGGCGCCTGAAGAAGCGATTTCCCGGCGGGCTGGTGGGCTGGCTCTGGTTTCTTATCATACTGATCCCTGTATGCGGTATCATCCCCATCCCTTCCAATGATGTTGCTGATCGCTTCAGCTATCTCCCCGCCGCCGGTTTGTCGATTGCACTGCTTCCTCTTCTTTCATCTCAATCCCGATTTCTGCGCAGACTGAAATGGGTACAGCCGGTTCTGGCATGTCTCATTCTTTCCGGCCTGATCTGGCTGTCTCTGCGCCAGCTTCCGGTGTGGGAAAGCACTGCGTCTCTGTATAACCGGGTGCTGGAAGTTTTCCCCAGTCATGCCACGGCCCTCAAGAACCGCGCATCGCAGATGATCCGCAGCACGGGGGATTTCAAGGAGGCGGACCGGCTGATATCAAAGGCGCTGGAAGCGGAGCCTCATCACTGGGAATCCCACTTCACCAAAGCCCAGTGCCTGTCCGAACTGGAAGGCCCGGCGGAGGCATTGCGGCATCTGCAGCAAATCATCCCGCCGGTGTCCCGATTCACCTATGCATACTGGCAGCGGGATCTGGCCCGCTATGAACTCATGCTCGGGAAGTATGATGAAGCCATTCGGCACGCTGATCAGGCACGGGCGCAGGTGCCGCCGCAGGATCTGTCGCAAATCCCGTTCATTCTTCTGGCCATGACCGCCGCCTATGAAAAAGGAGACATGCCG
>JAKQHR010000129.1 GCA_029557905.1 Verrucomicrobiota bacterium | reverse complement strand
TTTCCGTCTGCTCCATGGCGGCGGACAACCGGGAAAGCGGACGGTATATCTGCCGCCGGAAGAGCCAGCCCACGCCGGCGTGCAGCGCCAGACCCACCAAGCCCGCGATGCCCGCGACCAGCAGCATCGCCATGCGGCGCGCGGCCAGCAGGGTGGAATGATCACGCACCAGCAGCACGGCGTAATACTCCGTGGCACTGCGTTTCCCGGGCAGGAGAACAGGCTCATAATACACCGTTGTGATTTTCTCATCCAGCCGGATGCCGCTGTGCCAACCGCTCTTGCCACGCACTGCCTGCTGAATGCATTCCGCCAGCGCCGGACATCCGCGCTCCAATTTAACCCCCTCGACCACATGATATCCCTGCTCATCCAGATGCACCCGCCCCTGTTCATCCCTCACCAGGATATGCTTCTTCATCTGGATCAGATTGTGCATCTCGTTCACGCGGGTTTTGTCCGGATGCGCAATAACCGCGCCCTCCTGATCCACCATCATCGCATAGAGATCCTTCACCCCCAGAAAAGCGTCAATCGCGGACTGCATCGCCCGGAAGTTGATATCTGCCCCCATTATGCCAATCAGCTCTCCGTTGAATTCCACCGGATGGAACACGGCCGCAGTGGGCTCCTCACTCGTGACAGAATAGTAGGATTTTGAAACAAACGGACGGTGCAGCGGATCGTTCAGCATGCGCTGAAAGTACCAGCGCGTACCGCGCGGACCCAGCTGGTGATGGCTGCGCGCCGACTGGTTCCCCCGGATATCCTGCACATACAGAAGCTCCACAAAAGGATATCGAAGCTGCTGGTCAACAAACAGCGGAAAACCGCTGCCCTCCCCGCAGGGAATGGTTACATCATATTTTTCAGCATATATTTTTTTCCGCTCCTCCATGTCGGGATGAGACTCAAGGATGTTGCGGATCACATCCGGATGCCTGGAAAGGTTGCGGTTGAGCATATGAGCCTGCCCGAGAAATTCCTCCATGAATCCGGCCAGACCCTTTACGATGATGCGATCCTTTTCCAGAACCGACGCTGAATACTGCCTCAAAACATAGGGAGCAATTACCGCCGTGGAAACCAGCACATAAAGAAGAATGCCCGCAATACCCAGAATCCTGATCTTATGTGCCAGCGTTTTCTTCACAAACATCGGCGTCTCCGAATGTCTGTTATAACTCGCAGATTTTCCGGTCCAAGTCAAGCCCTTGACCCGGTTCGAGGGATTTTAATATCCTCATGCGTCGGAACGCGTTCTGCCGGGCACGCTCGACTCAAGGGATTGCGGGAAACAAAAAAGGGGAACCCGCCGAGGCGGATTCCCCTTTTTTATTCTGCCGCAACAATTTACTTCCGCATGCGATCCTTGTCTATCACCGCGCCATGGCTGACCGTGTACAGCGGCTCCTTGTGATACCACAGGGCCTCGTAGACGGACTTGGCGTCGAGCACGACAAGGTTCGCCGGACATTTTTCGGCCACCTTGAATTTCTGCATGTTCATGCACTCGGCCGCGCGGGTTGTGATCATGTCATAGATGTCCTCCATCTCGGGGAAGGTGGTCATCCACAGCAGGTGCACGTTCAAGAAACCGACTTCCAGCGCGCTGTTCTGTCCGAACGGATAGTAGGCGTCGGCCACGTCGTCCTGCCCAAGGCATACGCGGGAGTTGGCCGCCAGCAGGTCCTTCACGCGGGCATGCAGCGGACCGGTGTGAGGATCGCTGACCACGCCCAGCTTGGCCTTCTGCAGCAGCGCGAGCAGCTTGCGGAAGTAGGGCTCGTTGTACATGCACATGGCTCGCGCGTGGTGCGCCAGCGAGCGGCCGATGCGACCTTCTTCCAGTGTCTTGGTGGCCAGCATTTCCAGCGTGCGCAGTCCGGGGTCGCCGGCATCATCCACCAGCATGGAAATGTCCGCGCCATAATCATTGGCAATCCTGAACATTTCGTTGATGTGCGTCTGTTCATCGGCATCCGTGAACTCAATCCATGGAATACCCCCTACGACATCCGCTCCGAGATCCATCGCCTGCTTGATCAGATCCACGGTTCCGGGCTCGCGCACCACGCCGTCCTGCGGGAAGGCTACGACCTGGACATCCACGATGCCCTTGAACATGTCGCGGCACTTGATCAGCGACTTCACGCCGATAAGCTTGGCCTTGGAATCCACATCAGCAAACGCGCGGATATGGGTTTTGCCGTTCAGTGCGGCCTTCTTGAGGCACTTGATGACATTGGGAACAATCCACTTCTCGTTGTAGTTCTCCTTCACGCGCGCGGCCTGTTCAATGGCCGTCATGGCGCCGCCCATGTTGCCTCCGTGATAAGCCTGCAGGGCCTTCGCATCCAGCATCTGGGTGGTGTACACCTTGCACATGTGCAGGTGCGGGTCCACAAAGGATTCAGTCACGAGGTTGCCCCCGGCATTGATGGTTTTCTTCCCGCGTCCCTGAATCTTCTTTGAAATCTTTGTGATGATCCCGTTTTCGATCCCGATGTCCCACGTGCCCGGTTTGCGGCGCAGCTGGGCATTCCTGATGATAATGTCGTATGCCATAACTTTCAGACCTCCTGAGGGTTGTTATTTCTTCTTGTTCTTCTTGAGCAGTTTCTGGGCCAGAAGGGCTCCTTCCCAAATCGCCTCGTAGCCGGTGCAGCGGCACAGATGCCCTTCCAGCACGTCTTCGATCTCGTCCTCTGATGCATTCAGATTCTTTGTGAAAAGCGCGTACAGGCTCATCACAATGCCCGGTGTGCAGTATCCGCACTGCACGGCGCCGGCTTCAATCAGGGCCTGCTGGATCGGATGAACTTCCGTGCCGCTGGCCAGCCCCTCAATGGTAACAATCTCCGCGCCGTCGCACCGCTTGGCCGGGAGCGAGCAGCTCTTCTTGGCCTCGCCGTTCACAACCACCGTGCAGGCGCCGCATGCGACATCGTCGCATCCTCGCTTTGCGCCGGTCAGATCCAGCTTGTCGCGGAGCACATCCAGCAGGCGCTCCCAGCCGTCGATCTCGACGGAGCGCTTTGTTCCATTGACTGTGAGTGTAATTTTTTCTGACATGGCTTACTTCCTTGCTTTGAGCGCTTCTTTCATCTTCTCGGGGGTGACCGGAATTTGCGTGAACTCGATGCCCGTGGCATCATAGATGGCGTTCAGAATCGAAGGCGCCACGCCGATCACCGGGTGCTCGCCGATGCCGCGCGCCCCGAACGGCCCGATGGTCTCCGGGGTTTCCACAAACTCAATGGTCTGCTTTTTCGGCCGATTCTTGATGGTCGGGAAGCGGTACTTCTTCATGAACGGATTCAGCATCTTGCCGTCCTTGTCGAACTTCAGTTCCTCGTGAAGCGTCGCGCCAAGCGCCATCATGACGCCGCCGGCCACCTGCCCGCGAATCTGCCGGGCATTGATCACGCGGCCGACATCGAACGCCGAGGCGAAGTGGTCCACCAGGACCTCTCCGGTTTCCTTGTCTATGCGGATTTCGCAGCCCTGCGCCCCGAACGTGTGGCTGACGCCCATCGTGCCCTGCCCGTTTTCATCCGGGTTGCTGTAGCGCGGCAGGCGGGCGGCATCGGAGGACTGCACCACTTCGCCGACGGTCATGCCGTTGGGATACATATATCCGTAGACCAGTCCCTCCAGCGGAACATTCACGGTCGGATCGTTCTTCAGATAAACGCACTTCCCGTTGTAATCCAGCATGTCGAGATCCACGCGAAGTGCCTGCGCGGCGGTCTTTTTCATCATCTTGATCGCCTTCTCGCAGCAGCGCACGACGGCGCGGCCGCCCTGCGTGGTGAACATGGAGCCGATGGTCTGCCACTCCCACGGAGAGAACTGCGTGTCGATCTCGGTATAGACCTTGATGCGCTCCGGCGGAATCATCAGGCATTCCGCGGCAACCTGCTGGACGACCGTGCGGAGCCCCTGCCCCACCTCGGCGCCGCCCATGTTGATGCACACGCTTCCGTCCTGGTTGAACTTCAGGTAGCAGCCCTTGGCGGAATTCGGCGCGCCCTTCGGCGTTTTCATCAGCGCGGCGAAACCGCGGCCATAGAAATACTTGTCGTCTTCCTTCTTCTCCTGCTTCTTCCCGTAGATGGCTTTTTTTACAATATCCACGCACTTGGTCACATCGCCATTCACTTCGCACAGCGTTTCACCCACAGCCGTTTTCTTGCCGGGGCCAAGATAGTTCTTTGCGCGCAACTCGAACGGATCCATCTTCAGTTTGCGGGCCAGCATGTCCATCATGCGTTCGGTCGCGAACTGGGACTCCTGATGACCGTAGCCGCGGTAGGCGCCGACGGCGGGCTGGTTGGTGTACATCAGATAGGCCTGCAGATCGCAGTTCGGAATCTCGTATGCGCCGGCCGAGTTGTGCCCGGCGGCAATGCAGACATGGATGCCCGTATCCGCATAGGCGCCGGTGCTGTGATACACGCGCGTCTCCATCGCGGTCAGCCTACCGTCCTTCTTCGCGCCGATTTTCATCCGTGTACGGATGCCGTGCCCCAGCAGCGTGCTGGTGAAATCCTCGCGGCGGCTGGCCACCCATTTCACCGGACGGCCCGGCACAAAGCTCGCGATGTAGGCGACGGTCTGCTCCACCGTGATGTCGGACTTATAGCCGAAGCAGCCGCCGAGTTCGGGAATGTGCACGCGCACATCGGAGGACGGCCGCCCGTACACGCGCGCCAGCTCCTCGCGAATGATGAACGGGCAGATCGAGGACGACCAGCATTCAATCGTCTTGTCCTCGTGAAACCATGCAATCGCGCCATGCGGCTCGATCGCGCAGCTTGAGCCGTGAGGATAGTTGAACTCGGCTTCGACCACCACATCGGCGTCCTTGAAGCCCTTCTCCGCGTCACCCTTCTTCAGCTTGTAGAGGTTGGCGATGTTGGTGCCCTGAATGGGGCCGAGACCGGGCAGATGCCAGTAGTCGCCGCTGTTTTCATGGACCAGGACCGCATCCTTCTCAAGAGCCTGCAGCGCATCCGTGAGCACCGGCAAAGGCTCGTACTCCACCTTGATTTCCTTGAGGGCCTGCTTCGCCTGATAGGGATTTTCGGCAATCACGGCGGCCAGCGGCTCGCCGATATAGCGCACCTTGTCCACGGCCATCGGAACCAGGTCGCGGATGTTGTCGCCGTAGAGGATTTTGCAGCCCCTGCCCGTCACCACCTTGACAACGCCCTCGCATTTTTCCGCCGCCGAGGTGTCAATGGAAAGGATCTTCGCATGCGCATAATCCGGACGGAGAATCGCCGCGTGCAGCATGCCGGGCAGCTTGATGTCATTCAGGAAAATGGCCTTGCCGGTAATCTTCTTCACCGCATCGGGCCGCGTGATGCTTTTGCCGACGTATTTGAATTCCATGGATCTTCAGTCCCTTCTGTTTTTAACGCTGAACAACGGTTGGTAAATGTAAAGGTTCCAGCGGGAAAATCCAGCCGTTATTTGGACTGCGGACCAATTAATTTCGCAGGTTAATGATTGCGGAACAGGGCCGGGCGCACTACACTGCCCCATCAAAAAGCAGTAACCTTTCAGGAGCCGAACCGTGAAAAACAAAATATCCTCCGAATTCATCCGCGCGATACCAAAGACCGACCTGCACGTCCATCTGGACGGATCGCTTCGCCTGAGCACCCTCATCGAGCTGGCGCGGGCCGAGAAGGTGGAACTGCCCTCCTACGATGAAGAAGGCCTGCGCGAGCTGGTCTTCAAGAACGCCTATAAAGACCTGGTGGAATACCTCAAGGGCTTCGCCTACACCTGCGCCGTACTGCGAACGGCCGAAAACCTCGAGCGCATCGGCTACGAAATGGTGCAGGACAATATTGCCGAAAACGTTCGTTATCTCGAGGTCCGCTTCGCCCCGCAGCTTCACATCCACGAAAAGCTCTCCCTTGAGGAAATCGTCACCGCTGTCTGCCGGGGCATGAGCCGCGCGCGCGACGAGCACAACCGCTCGAAGGCCGTGAAAGACGGCACGGACATTCCGTTCTTCTTCGGCGTGATCGTCTGCGCCATGCGCTGCTTCAACGAGCACTACTCGCCTTACTATGCGCAGCTGTGCAGCGCGATGAAATACGCGCCGGAAAAGGAAATTTTTGCAACCGCTTCCCTCGAACTGGCGCGCGCCGCGGAAATCCTCGCGCACGACAGAGGGCTGCCGGTGGTCGGTTTCGACCTCGCCGGTGCCGAGTCCGGCTATCCGGCCATCAGCCACGCGGAAGCCTACAAGTATGTTCACAGTCACTTCATCCGCAAAACCGTTCACGCCGGCGAGGCCTACGGGCCGGAGTCCATATTCCAGGCCATCACCGAATGCCACGCCAACCGCATTGGCCACGGCACATGGCTGTTCGCGCACGACCGGATCAGCAATCCCGACATCGCCGATCCCGAGGCGTTTGTTCACTATCTGGTGGAATACATCGCCAGCCAGCGCATTTCCATCGAGGTCTGTCCCACCAGCAACCTGCAGACCATGCCGGAACTGAAAAACGACATCCGCAACCATCCGCTGAAAAAAATGCTGGAGCATGAGCTTTCGGTGACCATCTGCACGGACAACCGCCTGGTTTCCAGCACCACGACCTCAGACGAGCTGATGCTGGTGACCGAGGCGCTGGATCTCCCGCTGCGCGATGTGCGCAATCTGGTGATCGCCGGCTTCAAGGGCAGCTTCTTCCCGGGAACCTATCCCGAGAAGCGCGCCTATGTCCGCAAGGTGATCAATCAGCTGGACCGGCTGGAGCAGGAAATGCTGGGCTGAAGCAGGGTCAGAATTCATTGCGGCTGCGCAGGAACGCGAAGATGGCACTGTTCCAGGCGCGCCGGTCGCCGCGAACCGATGTGAGCGCAATCCCAATCAGCCATCTGCCGGATATCGAGTCCGGCGCAAACCTGATCACTCGCCCGTACAGACGATAGCGCTGACGCTCCTGCGGACCGGAAAACAGCCGGACATCAAGTTTAACCTTCCGGCCTTCCGGCAGGGGTGAAGGCGCCGACACCTGAAGCCCGCGCGCTGAAACATCCACAATGTTTCCATCCATCTTTCTTCTGAAAAAAGCCCTGCGCCAGACCATCCGGACGGCGCCGGTCTTGATTATCCTGACATTCTGCCTGTCTTCAGAAGGGCCATTCATATCGACCTCCCCGCGATCTATTCAAACACTTCGGAGAGCTGATTTCAAGGATTGTTCGCGCGCGAACCGGCAGGAGTCCGCAAAGCCTCATAAATAACATTCTGCCAGATCCCTCGCAGGTTCCGCGAACGGACCCGAAGCCGCACACCCGCAAGAGAATATCCGTCCGGACCGGCCGCCTTTGACCATATGATCCTGCCCGGGAACCGGTAGATGGCCGCCTCGCTGCCAGGCACCCCCAAGGCAAGAAGAACCTTCACACGCCGGCCCGCCGCAACCGGCGCCGGGAGCTGCACCTGCAGGCCGTCCACGGAAACATCCACCAGGCTGCCGGAAAGTATTCTGTGTCCGAAAAACCCGCGCCGCAGGGTAAGGGTCACCGAACCCGCGGTGCGGATGCGCGCCTGACGGCGACGATCGGAGGCGGGATTCATGGATTCACCACATGCTGCGGTTTGCCCGCCATGAAGGCCTCAATGTTCCGCACGGCAATATCATAGAGCCGGATGCGGGCCGCCCTTGTGGCCCACGCAATGTGCGGCGTGATGAAACAGTTCGGGCAGTTCAGCAGCGGATTGTCCTTCGGCGGCGGCTCAACGGACAGCACGTCCAGCCCCGCACCGGCCAGCTTTCCCGCCCGCAGCGCGGCGGCCAGCGCCGCTTCGTCCACAAGCGGTCCGCGGCCGGTATTGATCAGAAACGCCGTCGGCTTCATCAGGGACAGCGTTTGTTCGTTGATGAAACCCCTGTTCGCATCGGTCAGAGGACAGTGGAGCGAAACCACATCGCTTTTTGAAAGAACAGTGTTCAAATCAGCCGGTTCGACTCCGGACATGGTTCTCGGAGACGGATTCTGCGCGAGGACCTTCATCCCGAATGCCAGCGCAAGCCTTGCGACCGCCTGCCCGATCCGGCCCAGGCCGATGATGCCCAGCGTCAGGTCCTGCAGTTCAATCAGCGGAAAATTCCAGTAGCAGAAATCCTCCGATGCCGACCAGTCGCCCGCGTGCACACCGCGGCTGTGATCGGCCACGCGCTGCGTCAGGTTGAGAATGTGCGCAAAGACCATCTGCGCCACGGAGGCCGTCCCGTAGTCGGGGATGTTTGTCACGATGATCTTTCTTTCGCGCGCGGCGTCGACATCCACCACGTTGTAGCCGGTGGCCAGCACGCCGATGTATTTCAGGGCCGGAAGTTTCCGTATCGCATCGCCGGACAGGACCGTTTTGTTGGTGAGAATCACGTCCGCGCCGGCGGAGCGCTCAGGGACCATTTCCGGCGGTGTCCGGTCGTGGATATGACACTCGCCCAGCGCATGGAGCCGTTTCCAGTCCAGATCGCCGGGATTCAGGGTGAAGCCGTCAAGAACAACAATCTTCATTCCGCGCCTACTTTACAAAGTATCCCGACACACGCCATTCCCCGTCGTCCTCCTTCATGGGGGTGACGGTTTCAACCGCGTTTTTCTTTCGGGCGAAGGAGGTTTTGAACTGGATCACAATATAGTCGCCGTCCGGAACGCCCGGCAGGCTGGTAAAATGCCGGGCGGACTTGAAGTCGCGCGAAATGATTTCCCCGAGCGGGGCGCGCCCGGAGGTCATCATGCCGGCCCAGTCGCTCTCCGCGACCGCGCCCTGGAAATAGGCGGCGGCGTTTGACCAGCTCGCGGCATAGGCTCCGCTGTCCACTTCCTGCAGCCATGCCTGGGCGGCGTACATGGCGGCGGCCTCTTCCGGGTGGCGCGGCCGCGCGCAGCCGGCCAGCAGAATCAGCGCAAGTGTCACCATCATATTTTTCATCGCAGGCCTCTGTGCTTAAAAGTTCCAATGTCTGGAAGTTTCTTCGCAAAAAGTTCCAATGATTGGAAGTTTTTTCCAGAAAAGTTCCAATGATTGGAACTTTTCATGCGGTGAACCAGACTTCCGCATTCGCGCATTCGCGGACCGCCGCGCCGGCGGGGATGGTTTCGGGCGCCGTGCGAAGAACCTCCAGCATGACGGCCTTGTCCGCGCCCGCGACAAGAAAGACGATCTGACCAATGTTCCGCATCATCGCGGGCGTAACGGACACGCGGTCGAAGTCGCCAATGCGCTCCACCGGGATTGCAAAATATCCGGTTTCACTGCGGGCGTCTTCCAGCGTGAACAGGGAAGCCGTGTGCCCGTCCGACCCAAGCCCCAGCAGGCCGAACGGAAACTTCCCGCCCGCGCGGTGGAAATCTTCGAGGCGCGCGCCGTATTCGGCGGCGGCCATCACCAGCGGATGCGAAGTGTTCACGCGGATAAAACGGTCTTCCGCGGCTCCGGCTTTCACCAGCAGCGGGGCGATGGCCCCCTGGTTGCTGTCCGGCGAGTCCGGAGGCACCATGCGCTCATCGCTCAGGAAGAAGTGCACATCGGGACTCACGCGGATTTTGCGGGAGGCCAGATCCCGATAGACCGGCAGCGGGGTTCTGCCGCCGGACAGCATGATCGCCGACGGGCCCCGGGCCGACTCGATCACCTGCTGCAGTTTCTGGCGGACCCTGCGCGCAAGGCTTTTTTCGGTTTTGAATTCACGAAAGGTCAGCATGATTCACCAGCGCGGGGGAAATTTTGAAAGCATCTTCTGAATGCCGGCGGGGCCGGCCGAGCCGAAGGCATAAGGCTCGGGCTCAATCCGTTTTTCGTCTATTTCATGCAGCACGGGCGTGAACACATCCCAGGAAGCCTCCAGCTCATCCTCGCAGATGAACAGGCCCGGGTCGCCCCTGATCACGTCGAGAATCAAACTCTCATAGGCCTCCGGGATCAGCCCGTCAAACGCCGAGGCATAGCGCAGGTTGAGTTCCGTATGCTCCAGGTTCAGCCCCAGGCCCGGAACCTTGTTCATGATGCCGAATTTGATGGACTCGTCAGGCTGCACGCGGATGACCAGTTCGTTGGGAGGCAGGCCCTCCGGCCATTTGTCAAGGAACACATGACCGGCCGTGCGCTTGAACTGAATTCGTATTTCCGTCATGTTCCGGTCCAGCGCCTTGCCGGCCGACAGGATGAACGGCACGCCGGACCAGCGGCGGCTGCGCACGCGAAGAACCGCCATCGCATAGGTGGACGTGATTGAATCCGCGGGCACACCCGGCTCTTCGCGATAGCCCTTCTGGCCGCCGCCGGCGGCGTACTGGCCCAGCACCAGATCCTCTATCGTCACCGGGAGGATGGACCGCAGCACCTTGACCTTCTCGTCGCGCACATATTTGGTCAGGCTGACCGGCTGTTCCATGGCCACCAGCGCAAGCATCTGCAGCAGATGGTTCTGCATCACGTCGCGAATGACGCCAATGCCGTCGAAATAGCCGGCACGGCCCTCGATGCCGATGGTTTCGGCCCAGGAGATGAACACTTTGTCCACATAAAGGCGGTTCCAGATCGGCTCGAAAATCAGGTTGGCAAAGCGGAGGGCCATCAGGTTCTGGATGACCTCCTTGCCGAGATAATGGTCTATGCGGAAGATCTGGCGCTCGTCAAAAACCGTTTTGATCTGCTGCGACAGTTCGTCCGATGAGGCGCGGTCCGTGCCGAACGGTTTTTCGATGACCACCCGCGTCCACGGCTGGCTTCCCGCGGGCCGGACCAGGCCGGCGCCGCCGAGGGCATGCGCGATGTCGTGGAAAATGGCGGGGGGCACGGCAAAATAGAAAATGCGGCAGGCCTCCTGCGGGCCCTCCAGTTCCCGCAGCGTTCCGTAAAGAGCCTGAAAGGATTCGCGGGAATCATACCGCCCGGAGCGGTAGAAGCAGCGGGCCAGAAATTCCGTCATGCGCTCGCCGCAGGCCTCGCCGGGCGTATAGCGGCAGGTGAGATGCGCGGTGATCATTTCGCGGAAGGCTTCGTCTGTCATCTTCGTGCGCGCAAAACCCAGCACCTGAAAATTCGCAGGCAGCAGATTCTGGCAGTACAGCGCGAAAAGCGCCGGTATCACCTTGCGGCGGGCGAGATCGCCAGATGCGCCAAGCACGATGAAACTGAGATTTCCATTCTGTGCATTCATGATGCGTGCATGATGATCTATTCAGGGTCCGTTGGCAAGCTCCCCGACACGGGCGGGAAATCCAGATGAAGGTCCATCCGTTCGATGCTCTCGTTCAGGACGGCCTTAAGGTTATTGACCCACAGACCATAATCCCGCCCGGCATGATATCGCCATCTGCGGTAATCCCAGTCCGCATAGTCCCGCAGATTTTCCGCGACAGCGTCAATTCGGGCGTTCAGTGACTCCGGGGTCAGCCCGCCCTCCCGGAGTTCCCGCCAGCGCGCGGACAGCAGGCCGCGATAGCGGGGCGATTCATCCTCGAGCCGCTGCATCAGTCCGCTGGCAAGCCATTCCCACTGGCCGGGGGCGGCCCCCAGCTCAAAATCCCACGGGACATGGAAGAAGAACGGCCGGTCGCGTTCGCAGACAAGGACTTCATGCAGAAGGAAATCGAAGGGATATCCGTTCCGGTTCTGAAACAGGTTCAGAAGGAGCTGATAATCCGCAAGATTGGGAATGTCCATTGTGCGCGCCAGCTCCGGTTCCCAACTCTCACTGCCCGGCTGTTCAAGAAACCGGCAGAAACTGCGGTAGGGGCCGGAGAATTCGCCCTCATGCCCGGCAGGCCGGCGCGCGCGCATGTCCGGAATCCGGGGATGAACGGTTTCGTGCCGGTAAATGATCCACTTGTGCGCATCCGCCGGCGGCGAGCCGCCGTTCAGCAGTGTTTCATCCACGCGGGAGGCCAGTTCATAAAGACCCTGATAACGGCCGTTCACGAAAACCTCGGCATGACGGACCTGCGGCGCGAAGCGCGGCGCACCTTCACCGGCCCAGGACCGGAAGAGATCATACGCCAGGCCGTTGCGGACAAAAGACGGATCCTGTTGCGAGTTCACCGCCAGCAGGACACGACTCCCGGATTCATCCAGAAAACCGTGCGGTTCGTCCATCTTCAGGGAAAAAAGCTTCTTCGGATTCCAGTAGCTGGAATTCCCGCGATGCTCCATTCCGCCGCGCGTACCCTGAGTTGCGTACCGGATTCGCGACGGGAAATCCTCACCGGCACCGCAGAATTCCACCGCCGCATCGGCGCGGCGTGATTTATCCAATTCATGACGGACATTCAGGAAGATCGCGGGAAGCGCAATGCGGCGCGGCATGACACGGAATGTCAGAACTTTCTCCACAGATTCGGTTCCGTCCTCTACGGCGGCCGTGAGCACCACCCGGACGGGACCGCCCGTAAAGTTCCGCGCGACATGGCCGGCATGGTCCAGAACATCAGGATTGGAACTGCTCCAGCGGATTTCAACGCCCAGGTTTCTGAGCGCGGCGAGGTCCAGCTGAAGCGGAGCCACGATGCGGTCAGGTGAAGCATTGCTTCCCAGCACCATGAACTCATCGAGGAAGCCGGCCGCCCTGCGGGCGGGTGACAGATGCTCCGGGGCGGGCTGCCAGATCGACTCGATCTGCTGCCGGCCCCGGGCCAGACGCCAGCTGATTTCCTTTCGGGAAAGGGGATTCTGCAGATCGCCCCGCAGGCATCCGCCATATTCCCCGACAACTTCATCGTACAGCAACTTCATCTCCGCCGAGGAAAGCGGCCACGCGGCGCGGGAAGCCGAGGACTCCCAGGACGGCCGGAGGGCCTCATGAAACGGGAGCCACCACTGCGAGGGATGACGCACGGCACCCATGCAGACATCCGGGAGATCACCCGGAAGAAGCCCCAGCCGGTCATGAACAGACCAGGCATAAACCCCCCGGGAAAGCCCGTTGATGCGCAGGCGGCACAGGCCGCCGGATATGGAAGGCAAGCCCAGCCGATGCCGGAGGCGGGCATCGAAAACGGGAAAAAGCCAGTGACCGTTTTCGGGCGGACTGAGCAGAAGGCGGCGGGCGCCCAGAACCTGCGCCCCTTCGAGCAGCTGCAGTTCGTAGCCCGGACGTTTCCCCGAATGGTATTCCCGATCGCTTCCGGAGAGACAAATCAGCGCGGGATAGACTTCTCCCCGAAACGCCACATGCACCTGCCGCGGCCGGGCCCCGGCCTGCGTGCGCCGGCCCGATTTCAAACTCCGATGGTGAGCCGCGATCAGCTCACGGCGAACCTTCCCGGGCAGAATCAGCCGGAGCTCATCAAGGCGGCTGATGGCCCGCGCTTCGCTGCGGCCCCGGCGGGTCAAAGGCGCAAACACATCGGGCAGGGCCGCTGAAACACGGAGTATCCGCGATCCCGTCTGCGCCGCGCGCCATTTGAAACAGCGGCGGCCGCTCCTTCCCGTCCACAGCAGCCCCCGTTTCGCACGGGCGAGGCCGCGGATTTCCTGTTCAGAAAGAGCGCGGTTCCATACGGAGGCCTCATCCAGCCATCCGCGAAACGAATTTCGCGCCGCATACCACACGGGTTTGCCGAAGGCCATGTTTTCGCGCGGCATGCCATGGAACACGAAAGGCTCCCGGGCCATCGGGGAGCCGTTCTCGTACAGAATGATTTCTCCCCGCTCCGCATCCACCGTCGCGGCCAGATGCACAAATTCTCCATATCGCACAAACGGATAGGATGCGCGCTGCCGGCCGCCCGGAGTCGGCATGTCAAATGTCATCCGGCCCGCTTCCAGATGGAATCCCACTTGAACGTTTTTCCCCGCGCGATACCAGATGCACTGATCGGGCCGGCCTTCCGGCATGCGAATCCAGAAAGACAGCGTGAACGAAGAGCCGATGCGGTCCCATCTCAGGCGCGACTCCGCATATGTTCTTTCCCGGCCGTCGAACTTGCGCGCCGCGCCGAAGCGGCCGGGCGCCGACGTCGTGCCGGGACACAGGAGCGGATGACCTGTAATGAAATCGCAGGGCGCGGGCTCATCGAAAGTTATCAGATGCAGAAGCCCGCTGCGTGAAGCCAGCGCGCGAGAGAGACGCTCGCGCAGCCGCTGCTCCTCACCGGGCCGCCCCTCAAAGATCCATTCCGGGGAAACAAAAACGGCCAGGGCCAGATATGCCGCCGCGACTGCGGCGGCGGCCCATCGGACGGCCCTGACCGGTGCGGACGGCATCTCAGCGGATTCCGCCGGGGCGATCCAGAAACACGTGAATGGAATCCGCCGCGAAGGACTGTGTGATTTCCTCCTGCAGGCGCACGGCCTCGGTCTTCAAGCCGGAGAAAGTCACCTGCACACTGACTTTCCCGTCACGAACCCCCACGCTCTGAACGGAATGATGCCGGAAATGGGATTTGAGCAGTTTTGAAAGTTCGTCAGACGAAAAGGAACCGCCCGCGGCGGCTGTCACGACAAGCAGTCCGTCGCGCTTCAGAAACCCGAGAGTCCGGAACCAGCGGGCCAGCACCAGGCTGGCCGCGGCCAGAACATACAGTACCGCCAGGAAACCGAAATTGTAGGTGGCGGCGGCGACGGATGACGCGATCACAAGCATGATGAAGCCGACTTCCTCCGGCTCCTTGATCGGGGTGCGGAAGCGGATGATGGAGAGAGAGCCCAGCAGTCCCAGCGACAGCGGAATGGAAACCTGGATGCAGATGAAAAGCGTTGTGACGGCCAGCCCCAGCAGAGGAAACGATCGCGCCACCTGGCTGCCGGTTCCCCGGCTTTCATAGAAGCACCGGTACAGCCCCATGGCCAGAAACGAGGCCAGAAGCGCCACGAGCAGGGCGCCGGCAAAAACGGCGAGGTTCAAGTTTTCGGAAATCTGCTCATACGCGGACAGCGCGTCAATCAGGCGGATCTGCTTCATAATCTAAATGCTCCCTTCCATACGCATTTCCATAAAAAGTCCATACTTCGAAAAACTCTGCATGCGGAAACCCAGACGCATCAGGGTCTCTCCCCATGGCCATTCGCGGGCCGCAGGGGCCTTGGCCTCGCAGACAATGCGTTCCGACCCCAGCGGGGCCTCTCCCGAAAACAGGTCTGTGTTTGCCCGCAGCGAGCAGATGTCCGAATCGAGATTGATCCTGGCGCCGGTCCACGGACACACATAGCGGCGGCGGCGGTACCGGATGCCGATGGTCGGCACGAGTGCATCGGTAAAAGGCAGGCCTGCCGCCATGGCCGCACCGCGCAGCAGGTCCCGGAGAGCCGGATCACGGAGCCGCGCGCGGCAAAGCAGTTCTTTGTTTGCGCGGAAGGCGACGTGCCGTTTTTCCCGCAGGGCGCCCATGCGGTCCTTCACATCCAGAAAAGCCGGGATCTCTCCGCAGCCCGTCGGCGGAATGCCTTCGGCATACCAGCGCAGGCGCACCTTGCGCTTGTACGAGTCCCCGTTGACCTTTTCCCAGTAGCTGGAGAAAAAATCATCGTCAAAATAAATGCTTTCGACAATTCCCTCCGGATGCTCCGGATCAGGAAGGCAATGAAGGTCCAGCGCGGCCTCGGCCGCCGCAAGGGCTTCCGCCGGCGCCACATATTTCAGCTCGCGCACCCGCGCCCCGCGCGATTCCTCGCTTAACTGGAACATTCCGATCGTCCTCACCTGCCCGCGCATCGCTTTTCAGAGAGACCGGTCACACGCCATCTGAACCGTGCCTGAACGGGCCTCTTGATCGCGGACAGGCTGCCAGAGCAGACGGCGCCTGTCAAGCAGGGCGCTCACTTCGCGCGTGCGGGAGGATCCTCCTCGTTGAGCATCCAGTCGAATTTGAGCCAGGAGATCGAATAATCGCCCGTCAGCAGGAATTCACGGGTGGCGCCGTTGACGTGCGACGCAATGAATCCCAGCATGGCGCGGTCGGCCGGTGAAAAATCTCCGGCCGTGATGATGTCGGAGTAGCGGCTGATGCAATCCCCGCACAGCTCCTTGAAAACAGGCGAAAGCCGGATTCTTTTTTTCCCGACGCTGACCTGGAAGTTCCGCAGGTCGCGCAGAAAGTTTTCGGTCTGGTCACGAAGCTGTTCGGGAAGTTTCTCCGCCGTATAGGCCTCGGGCCGGAGCGGCGGGCTTCCCTTCGCGCCCTTGACCAGCGCCATGTGGACGCCGGGTTCATCGTAATAGCGCCGAAGCTCCTCTTCCAGCGAGTCAAGGGTCCGGTCGCGGCCCAGCAGGCGGACGGGGATTTCGTCGAAGAATCCATCATAGCGGCGGACGCTTAATCCCTTCTGGAACCATCCGTTCGTCCTGAACAGCACATGCCGCTGCCGGGAAATGATCTGCAGCACGCGGGCGTTGTAGGCATTGATCAGGAACGCGAGCCGCTCGGCCTCGGGCCACGCGGCGAACTCGTCGAGGGATATTTTCTGCATGGCCTCGATAACTTCGTCCAGCGCCGACTGGCCGGCCTGAAGTCCCCAGTAGTTCACCATGCCGCCCGGTTTAACGGTTCGGCTGAGAAGGCGTGAGTACTCGCTGAAATCAAAAGACCCGGCCGATGCCGCGGACGCCGCCAGCAGAATGCCGAGGAACAGCCCCGCCGATTTCATGCCCGCCTCCTTTTCAGAAGGAACAGCTCGTCTGCCCCTTTTTCATAAGATACTGCTGATGGTATTCCTCGGCGAGCCAAAAATCAGAGGCCGGTGAAATTTCGGTGACGATCTTTTTCCTGTTTGCTTGCTGCTGCTTTTCGAGCGAGGCCCGCGCAGCCTCCATTTGTCCGGGCGAGTGACAGAAAATCACGCTTCGGTACTGCGTTCCGCGGTCCGGGCCCTGCCGGTTGAGCTGTGTGGGGTCGTGCATGGCCCAGAAGGCGGCGAGCAGTTCTTCATAACTGACTTTCGCGGGATCGAACCGGACCTGGACCACCTCGGCATGGCCGGTTCTGTCGGTGCAGACCTGTTCATAGGTGGGGTTCTTCACCGTGCCGCCCATGTAGCCCACGGCGGTGGAAACCACGCCCGGAAGGCGGCTGAAGAGGGCCTGCGGCTTCCAGAAGCAGCCGGACCCGAAAGTCGCCGTCTCAAGGGTCCGGCTGTCGGCGAACAAATAGGCGAATTCGCCATACCCCTGCGCCTCCAGTTCGGCCGCGGGAACAAACCGGAGTGACGCCGAATTGATGCAGTAGCGCATTCCGCCGGAATCTTCCGGCCCGTCGTCAAACACATGACCCAGATGCGAATTGGCCGAAGAGGACCGGACTTCGGTCCGCTTCATGCCCAGTTTGAAATCCGATTTTTCAACAACGCCCTCCGGTTTGAGGGGTTTGGTGAAACTGGGCCAGCCGGTGCCGGAATCGAACTTGTCGCGCGAGCTGAAGAGCGGCTCGCCCGAGACCACATCCACATAGATGCCGTCCTCGTGATGATCCCAGTAGGCATTCTGAAACGGGCGCTCGGTGCCGTCCTGCTGCGTGACACGGTACTGTTCGGGGGTCAGCATTTTCTTCAATTCGGCATCGGTTTTCGGATTGTCGCGCTTCATGGGTTTGGATCCTCCGCCGGGGTCGCCCGTCAGAATCACAAGCCCGGCCAGGAAGGCCAGGGCGGCCGCCGCCATTGTTCTTGCGAATATTCTGACCGTCTTCATGTTCTCTTTACTCCTTTAAATATCCCCCATGGAGCGGGAATATTCAAACGGGTGGAGAGAACCGTCTATTCTTCCATTTCCCCGCCCCACCAGTAGGCGCTGAGCAGCGCGGTGAGGCCGGCCACAAACGCGGCGTGATCCGTGTTGTCGGGGAAGGTCAGGGAACAGGCGTCCGCGCAGGTGATGTAATCGCTGTACAGCGAACGGAGGTCCCTGATCTCGCGGTCGGGCGAGCCCTCGCCCCAGGTCAGTATGGCATGAATGACCTGATTGCGGTATTTGCGCAGCACCATGGCCAGCGTGCGGGTGGCCCGGTGCGACTTGGGCCGGCGCGGCGAAGGATAGCGCGCATTCGAAATCAGCCGTTCCAGGTCGGTGGCAATGGTTCCGGCCGTACATGCGGAACCCCGGTTGTGAATCCGCATCCACGGCTCCGTGATCCTCCAGACCGGCTTGCTGCCGTCCTTGCGGCGAATCAGGATGGAAAAATACTGCGACGGCTCCCGCCGGTCGTCCGACTCGCACCATGCCTCCCGCAGCAGGCGGGCATGACCCCAGCGGAAGAAAGGCTTGTCGGCCTTGGGATCATAGATCACAAACTGAGACTTGCGCTCCAGATAACCGACCACGGCCACCCAGTGTTCAAAATCGTTGACGAGAAGAATGGCTGGACCGGCCCCGGTCAGGTGGCCAAGCACATTCCGAAGGAAGACATGCCCCTCATCGCGGCACGGGATCAGAATCTGCTCGGTCATGGCCGCGTACTTTCTGGCGGCATGGGCCAGCTCTTTTTCATCAAGGCCTTCCTTGAAAACCTTGTACGGCTTTCCGGCCGCCCAGGCCACATCGCGCTGCGTGGCCTCAATGCCCAGCATAAAAAGGCAGCTTGCCAGACTGCATGGTCCGCAATGACCAGGCTCCTGCATCACGGCAAACGGACTGAACTCTTCACTCATCGGAAACAGCTCCTTCTTTCCCTTTCATGGAAAGAAATTCAAACGGCCATGCATTTTGCGGCATTGGCCGGACAAAAAGCAAATGCAAAAGAAAAAAACCGGAATTCACGCCCGGAAAAGGTCTTTTTTGCTTGACTTAACTCATTTTTAATCAAATTGTTACAAAAAAAGTCTCCACTGATCCAGTTTGACCCCAAAACGGCCGAAAACGCTCAAAATTCGTCGTTTTTTGTGATTTTTGGGCATTTTTTGACGATTTCTCGGCATTTTTGGCATTATTGGGGCTGATTTCGAGCCTGGAAAACGGATTTTTCCTGTTTATTATCAGTTTATCATCAATTGTTTGCCATTTTTTCAGAGCCCTCATGCCTTGACATAGCCGTCTCATTTCCAGATGCTGGGTTTTGGATATGAAATCGAGTGAAAATAACGGCACGCGGCGGGGGGCATCCGGCCGGCTCGCGGCGGACGAGCATCCGCATGCGCCCCTGCTCCCTTCCCGGCCTCGCCGGGAAAGCAGGCACGGGAAAACCCGTGCCGACCCCTACGCATGGGCGGCCAATGCCGGCGATCCGGAACTGCGGAATTTTCTGCGCGCTTCCAACCTGCACGCGCGGCAGAGTCTGCGCCCCTTCAGCGGTCTGAAACGCCAGATTGAATCCGAGCTTCGCGCGCTCACGCCGACGCTGGAGGGCGGCGCTCCCTTCCGCTTCGGCCGGCATGTATATCATTTCATGCATCCCGGCGATCGCGATTACCCCGTCCTGCTCCGGTGGCCCCTTCATGCGCCGAACCGCACTGAAACAGTCCTCGACATCAATGTCCTGGCCCGGGGCCGCAGATTCCTCGCCGTTCCCCACTTTGCGCTTTCACCCGATGAACGCCTCCTTGCCTATGCCGCCGACACGACCGGAAACAGGCGCTATCGGATCCATGTGCGCGACCTCGGCACGGGGCGTGATTTGCCGGACATCATCCGCAATGCCGACTGCTTTTTTGCCTGGAGCCGCGACGGGAAAACGCTGGTGTACTCCGCGCTTGATCCCGTAAACCAGCGGCCGGCCGCCGTTCGTCTCCGCACACTCGGAAAAGCGGCGCGAACGGACAAAACCCTCTACACCGAATCGGATGAGGAATTTCGCTGCATTCTGATGCCGACCACATCGGGTCAGTATATCCGCATTGTGTGCTTCTCCGCGGACACCGAACAAACCCTTCTCCTGAAGGCCGACCGCCCCCTTGAAAAGCCTGTTGCCGCGGCCCGGCGGACTCCCCGATGCGTGGACGATGTGGATCACGGCGGCGGGCTCTTTGTGATCAGGACCAACCGCCGGCGATCGGAATTTTCACTGTTCACAGCCACTCTTCCCGACCTGGCCAAAGGCCGCTGGAGGGCGCTTGCCCCTCCGCGCCAGGGAACCTTTGTGGAGCGAATGAGCGCTTTCCGCGAACATGCTGTTGTGACCGAACGCCAGTCGGCCTGCCAGCGGCTGCGCATCATTTCGCTGAAGACCAGGGCTTTGCGGACACTAGCCTTTCCCGAGCGGGTCGGCGAGGCCTGGGTCGAGCCGGTACCCGGCATGAGTGGCTCCGTCGCACGGCTCGGCTATACCTCGCTGGTGACTCCGCCCACGTTCTATGACTGCGCACTCAGGACAGGAAAACTGCGCCGCGTGCAGCAGGAGCTGACTCCGGGTTATGAGCCCGCCGGTTACGAAACCTGGCGCGAGTGGGCCACAGCGCGCGACGGCACGCGCATTCCCCTGACGCTGGCCGGGCGGCGCGAAAACCGCCGCAGCGGGAACCGGCCCGTGCTGATCTTCGCCTATGGCGCCTACGGCACGAACATTCCGCCCTGGTTCAATCAGGCGCGCCTGCCACTGCTGAACCGCGGCTTTCTCTATGTGATGGCCCATGTCCGCGGCGGATCGGAACTTGGAGAAGCCTGGCATGCCGCGGCCATGCGCCGGCGCAAGGGCGCTGCCGCCCGCGACCTGAATGACTGCGCCCGGCATCTGATCAGAACGGGCCGCGCGGACCGGAACCGGATCTTTGCTGAAACCCTGAGCGCAGGCGGCATCACGCTTGGCGGAGCAATCAACGAGCAGCCAGGGCTCTTCCGGGGCATCATCGCCCATGCGCCTTTTGTGGACCCGGCAGGCAGCCTGTCTGATCCCGATATTCCGCTGACCCTGTCGGAATATGCTGAATGGGGCAATCCGGCGCGGGCGGCCGACTGGCGCGCCATGTGCGCCTATTCGCCGTATGACAACGTCACACAGTGCCGCCATCCGGCGATGCTGGTCACCTGCGTGCTGAAAGATTCGCAGGTCCCTTTCTGGGAGCCGCTGAAATGGGTGGCCCGCATGCGCCGCGCCGACCGGGGCGGCGGACCAATACTGCTTCTCACGCAGCACCACGCGGACCATTCCGGGCCCTCCGGTCGCACACGCATGATGCGCGAACAGGCTTTCGAGTGGGCATTCCTGCTTTCTCTTTGATAAACGAACGCGGACAGCAGCCGCGACAGGGCGCGGCCCTCCAGGATGTTTCGGCAGACGAATTTCACGGCGTTTTCTGCTTCAGCGCATTTCCCGGGCCAGGAGGTTCTGGTAGATTTCCAGGTCACGTTGCGAAAAGCAGCAGAAGATGACTTCCATCTCCGATTGATTATCACGCAGAAATTCGCCGCAGGTTTTGACGGCAATTTCAGCGGCGGCGGTCACCG
Organism: Verrucomicrobiota bacterium; assembly: GCA_029557905.1. Lineage (GTDB taxonomy): Bacteria > Verrucomicrobiota > Kiritimatiellia > JAKQHR01 > JAKQHR01 > JAKQHR01. The sequence continues at coordinate 3,680 of JAKQHR010000129.1, read as the reverse complement.
GATAACCGTAGACACCGGTGCTAATTGCCGGGAACGCAATGCTCTTCAGGCCGTGTTCGGCGGCCAGCTCCAGCGAACGGCGATAACAGCCCGCGAGTTTATCCTGCTCTCCTGAATTCCCGCCGCGCCAGACCGGCCCGACCGCGTGGATCACATGCTTCGCGGGCAGGCGGTATCCGCGCGTGATTTTTGCGTCGCCGGTCGCGCAGCCGCCCAGTGTCCGGCACTCCCGCAGCAGTTCCGGCCCGGCGGCGCGATGGATCGCGCCGTCCACACCGCCGCCGCCCAGCAGACTGGTGTTGGCCGCGTTGACAATCGCATCCGTTTCCAGCGTCGTGATATCTGCGCGCACGGCTCTCATCATTCTTTCCTGTTTGAACAGTTTTTACAAAAAGCGATCCAATATCAAGACGTTGATGCGGACTTTCGGGATTGATGGCTTCAAAATACCCGATCAGGCTTTATTTTTGCGGGGGGGCAGTGTAGATTGCGCGAAATGGTTGTGCAGCTTGGAAGAATAGTTCTGTTCACGGCGGTCCTGACGCTGGCCGGCGCGCAGTCCCTGTTTGCGCTGGCGCCGGTCACGGACGACGTGGCGGACCTGTACTCGCGCGCCGCGCGCATCGCCGTTCGCCGCCTGCCCCAGATGCACCTGAACCAGCAGCCCTGCAACGACTTCGTGGCCACCAACGCGCTTGAAACCTTCCTGACCATGCTGGATTTCGATCACAGCCTTTTTCTGGCCGAGGATGTGAGCGCCTTCCGCAGGGAGGCGAAGGATCTGGACAACCGCCTTGCCCGGGGCGATCTCGATTTCGCATTCAAGGTCTATGATCTCCTCATGGTCCGCCTGTCCAACCGCGTGGAGTTCGTGAACCGGATGCTGGACAAGGGCTTTGACCTGACCGTGGACGAAACCTATGCGTGGGACCGCCGCCATGCGTCATGGCCCTCCGGAACCAATGAGTGGAACGACCTGTGGCGCCGGAAAATCAAGAACATCTACGTGGGACGCGTGGCCGCGCGCCTGCTCGGCGAAGAAAAAAAGGCCGCCGCGGAACAGGACGGAGAAGAGCCGGACGGGGATGAAGCGCTCGACGAGGAGCTCGATCTGAGTCCGGAGGATTTCATCCGCAAGCAGTTTCAGCAGCAGATCACGGTCTTCAATGACAACGACGCGCACTGGCTGCTCCCGCTCTATCTCAGCTCGTTCACGCGCATCTACGATCCGCACTCAGACTATATGTCCGCCAATCATGCCGAGGATTTCGACATTCAGATGAAGCTCTCGCTGGTCGGCATCGGCGCGCTGCTCTCCACGGAGGACGGGGCGGCAAAGGTCGAACGACTGATTCCCGGCGGGCCGGCCGAACTGGACGGCCGGCTGAAGGCGGGCGACAAGATCATTGCCGTTGCGCAGGGCGATGAGCCGGCGGCGGATGTGCTGCACTGGCCCCTCAGCAAGACAGTCCGCCTGATCCGGGGAGAAAAAGACACGAAAGTGGTCCTGACCGTGATCCCGAAATCGGACATCTCGGGAGCAACCACGCGCAAAATAGACCTGATCCGCGCGGAAGTGAAACTGGAGGACAGCGCTGCGAAGGGGTCCGTGGAAAACATCAACGGACTTCCGGTGGGGGTCATCCGCATCCCGGAGTTTTATGCGGACATCCGCGGGCAGCGCCGGGGCGACAGCGAAGCGCGCACCGTCACCCGGGATGTGCGCGCCATTCTGGACGGCTTCAGGACCAATGACATCCGCGGCCTGGTGCTGGATCTGCGAAACAACGGCGGCGGACCGCTTTACGAGGCCATGGAGCTTTCGGGTCTCTTCATTGAAAAGGGCCCCGTGGTGCAGGTGAAGAGCAGCCAGGGCATCAGCATCCTGCGCGACCCCGATCCTGCGCTGGTCTACAGCGATCCGCTCATCGTGCTGGTCAACCGCCAGAGCGCGTCGGCTTCCGAAATCGTGGCGGCCGCCCTCAAGGATTACGGCCGGGCCGTGATCGTCGGCGACACCAAAACACACGGCAAGGGCACCGTGCAGACGCTGATTGATCTTCAGCGGTCGAAGCCCGAGCTGGGCTCGCTCAAGCTGACCACGGCAAGTTTCTATCGGATCGCGGGCGGCTCGACGCAGATCGAGGGCGTGAAGACCGACATCGAAATTCCCTCCATGCTCGATTATCTGGAAGTGGGCGAGGAATATCTTCCGCACGCGCTGCCCTGGTCGCTGATCAAGCCCGCATCCTTCAGCCGCTTTGATCATCTGCAGGACATTCTTCCGGAACTGCAGAAGCGTTCCGAAAAGCGCCGCGCGGAGGATCCCCGCTATGCCGCCTACCGCGAGCTGCTGACCTATCTGGGCGAAAAGCGCGCCAGCAAGGAATTCTCGCTGAAACTGGACGACCGGCTTGCGATGGCCCGGCGCGAAGATGAAATGAGCGCCTATCTGAACGATGTCTTCCGAGAGGATGACGAGGATGAGGACAAAGATGCGGAAGATGATGAAGACCAGGCCGACCTGATTCTGGATGAGACCCTGCTGATCCTCGCGGACCTGATAACCCTTTCGGAAGAGAAAAGGCAGGTCCCGGATGACGCCCAGCCTGCGGCTGAAGTCGCGAAAGAATAAGAACCCCGCGGGCTGACCGCCCGATTGACCGCTCTGACCTTTCGCTCCTGCCGGACAAGCCGGCAGGGGGTGAAGAATATCCGCGCACCTATCGGATCGGGGAATTGACAGTCTTCACGCGGTAGAAATGCTGCAGGCCGGCATCAAGATCATTCGTGACAGTAATCATTCCATCCACACCGGGCAAATCAACAGAGCCCGTCAGGTTGGACCACGAGGCGCCGTCATCCATGCTTTCACTGACCTGCAGCGTGTAATCCACCGGAACCTCCGACGTCCACGCGCATACCACCTCCGGCCCCTGAATCTGCATCTCCTCAATCGCCGTCTCCGGCACCGGGAAATGGCGTTCGAAAACGCAGGCTTTCCCCTCATATATGGTTTCCCATGGCGCACCAATCAACACTATGTCACCATTGAGCGATACGGCATGTCCAAACCTGTCCCAATCATCAGCATCTGACGCTGTTAACTGCGCAACCAATCCCCACGCATCTGGACCCGCTGCGTTGCGATGAAACACATATGCTGAACCTGAATCTAAAATACCTCCCAAATCATCCCACTCGGCTCCGATCAGAGCCAGATATTCCGCCACTGACACGGCATTGCCGAAACCGTCACCAGAGGCGCCTTCAGGGGCCAGTAACTTGACGACCTGCCCCCATGCGTTTGTGCCTCCCGTATTGCGCTCAAAAATGTATGCGGCTCCCCGGTAAGCGTTGTTGCCTGTTGCGCCTATCAACGCCACAGAGCCATCCAGCGATACTGAAAATCCAAAGTAATTCGATTGTGCCCCATCTTGAGGGGTCAGTTTCGTCTCTTGCCCCCATTCATTTGGTCGGCCCGGCCAGCGTATCACAGCGGCATTTCTGAACGCAAAATCAAAAAAATGGCATTTTTGGCACTTCTGTCCCAGTATTAATTCCACAGCATCAACTGGTTAGGCGGTGATAGTGTTTTCAGTGAGGTATCTGCTTGCTGAAAAGCCTGTAAAATGGGGATTTTTTCGAAAAGCGAGACACTCAGGACCTGTAGAATATTG